>NZ_JBIQNW010000100.1:0-15093 GCF_047228265.1 Nostoc sp. UIC 10607
CGTCCCCCTCTCTGTCACCCTTGTCTCAGTAAAATCCTCCATATATCAAGCATTCAGGACTTTTCTGCACCAGTAAGCTCGTTCTCTGGCTCTATATCGATACTACTTTTTTGGCAAATGATCATTTAATTTGTCAAGAAATACCGTTTTATCCTTTTTTTTGTGCGGATCTTGTTTGGGCTTTTTGATTTCTTTATTGCCCTTTTTTTCCTTCGACATAATTACTCTCCAATGTGGTGATGAATAGGATTGCTAGAATGCCAGTAAAGTGTTTCTCAAAGATATTATTTAGAATGTCTGAGAAACTGCTACAAGCAAGTTTTTTTAGGATAATCAAAATCGTTATATCATCGGTTTTCTCAATTATTCTATTCTTTGATATCTGATAATTGGTTGATATTTGAGTTTTTGATAGAGGAATACAGCGTTTTGCAACTACATAAGGTACACTCCTCCCCAACCCGCGAGATCGCGCGAGTTGGGTATTTCTGTACTTCACATTGAAATCTGCTGTAGATCCAGAAGAATCTGCATCTGAACGGATAATCAGATTATTGGCATCTTTTAATTAAAGTACTTGGCAGAATTTCAGGGCGCAATGTTTAGCATTTAGGTAGTCTTTGTATCTCTCAGATTAGCCCCGTTTATTTTTGCTCCTCTCAGGCTTACCCAATTTAGATTGGCACTACCTAAATCTGAGTCACTCAAGTCTGAGTTTCTCAAATTTTCCTCAAAGAAAGCTTTAATTAGGCTTATCCCTTTCAAGTCTGCCTGCTTAAAATTTCTTTCTCCGGCTGCATATCGCCTTAAAACTTCATTGGCATCCTTATTGGTTGCCTCGCAACGTGTAGCGTTGTCGCTCTTTTTATATTTTCATTATAGCAGCTATATTTTAATAAAAAATTGTCCAAAATAGGACACAGATGATTTATTTGCTATCAGCATTGCCGGATGAAATTTATTTTGTCAAAAAATGAATATTTATATTACAAAGTAAACAAGTTATGCGTTACTCAAACGCTTACAAAAACATACTTTTTCAGGGCAGAATACCATATAAAAATTAAAGTTAAATAAAATGCGAAGCGCTAAGGCATCAGAGATCAAGGTCTGGCACCTAGTAAAGTAAAAAAATTAGGAGAGAATCACTTGAATTGTTTAAATAAAAGGTTCTGTTCATGTACTATAAACTTAGTATTGTTTTCTTTTCTGAATTAGTTGATTAACTAAGACACAAAACTTAATTCTTGATGATTTTTGTAATCCAAACCTCTTTCAGGAATTAATCAAAAGAATTATTGCCATTCCCTATCCTCAAGTTCTTTTATCGGCAACAATAAGGTGGCTTCAATTTCCTGCCTGATAGCAGATGTTACTTCACAATTGCTATGCAGGCAATCGAGTAGTAATTGATTAGCATCATAGTAGCGTTGCAACACTTGCTCTTGCTCAGAGCTAAACTGCCACTCGTGGTTAATGTTGCGATAATTAACGACCGTCTTCTTTACCTGTTCAGCCCAAGCTGAATAGTTCGTTTGCGACCATAGCTCAAACCATTGTTGACTTTGACTAGAATTTGGCAACTGGTCAGAGAGTTGTTGCAGGGCTTTATGGAGTCCAACATCCAGAACAATACCCAGAATGTTGCTCATAGCTTCTCCGCAGGCGTGGATGTGGGCAAAGTCCTGGCTCCCATCAATTGCACACTCTATCAGCAGGTCATCTAATGCCGCATCCAGAAACATCCCCTGGTCGAGGCTGCTGGCTAAGGCAAAGTGAGAAGCTATGTGAGGAGTCCGACTCAAGGCCAGGTAAAATGCTCTCACTGTCGCTTCTTTTGGTTGGGTAGGAATACTGCGAGATTTTTGGCTAGCCCAGGTCAAAAACTCTTGTAAATAAGGGTCTTGGGCAACGAGTGTATCAATCTGTTGCTTCATCAACTGTACTAGAGAGTCTGCACTCCTGAGCATGGTGGCGGTTAACAAGAAGATTTCGCGCCAGTGGGGGTCGGTGATATGACTGACTAGACCGGATAGCGCTTGCCCAAATGCCTCTAAGTTATGGCTGGCAACGATTTTCCTTGCTGTGAAATATTCTTGAAATGCTAAATAGGAAAAGGAAAAAATTCCCCGCGCCCGTTCTGCCAGTAGCCCATGTTGAGCCTCCATTGACTTCAGCGCTGCTTCGCTTTCTATTTGCAGTGACTCTGCATCTATTGGCACGTTACTGAGATTCTGAATATAGTTACCAATGTATTGCTCAACGATGCGTTGCTCAAAGAAGTACTGACCCTGCTCAAATGTCGCGGCTGCAATCTGACTGAATAACTTGAGTTTTTGTGATAATAAAAACCCTCGATAAACGTCATCCCGTTCAACGCCTCTGGCTTCATCCCATTTGCCTAATAGAAGGTCTAAACCTTCTTTATAAAAGTCAGTCCGCTTAGTCGGAAATTTTTGTTTACCGTGAAACACCCAACAGGCAAGATGCAGAAATAGGGGTGTGACGACGAGTTGGCGAAATTGCCAATTTTCATCTAATTCCAACTTCTGAATAAACTTAAGGGAGTGGGCTAGACCATCTTTTTGGTTGGTCTTGGTAAAGACCACAAACCATTTTTGAGCGAAGGCTCGGATTTGTTCTAAGGTAAATGGGGCAATTTCAACATCGGTAAAGCCTCGGAGTCTGAGTTTTTGAGCTGCTGTTCGACAGGTCGCCACGAACCGATTTTTGTGATACTTCTCTGAAAACCTGCGAATTTCGTTCAAGATAGCATTGCTTTGTTGATTAAGAACTTCATCCATGCCATCAAGCAACAGTAATACCCTACCTTCATTCAGCAAGGTTTCGATGACTGACGGATCTAAAATTCCAGATGTGATAAATTCCTGACGGATGTATTTTAATAGGCTGAACTCGTTGGTAATCTTAGACTCTTGGGCAAAGTTTCTCAGTGTGATGAAGATTGGGACCTGATTTGCCGCAAATGTGTTTTGGTTACACCCAATGGCTAGATATTGCAAAAAGGTGGTTTTACCTACTCCGGGTTTGCCTAGCACCCTGAGCTTGGAGTAGGTTTCAACTGCCTGTGTACCAGGTATTTGTTTCTCGTCAGCTTTACCTAAGCCAAAACGGTCAAATTCTTTGGGGTCAAGGTTTTGCAAATCAGTGATTTCTAACCACTGAAGGCTGGCGATTGACTCCAAAATATTCACATCTATATATATGTCATCGATCGCAACGGGACGGCTGATATCCAATAACTGCAAAATACCACACTGGTCTTGAATTTTGTCGAAGCGTTGCGATCGCACGAATGGCACTAGTTTATCAATATCCAGTACAGTCGGCTGGGCGTATTCTTCTCGTTCCAAGAATTCTGCTGGAGGATTAGTCGCAATCTCCCGCCAATTCAGTGACAACACTGAACAAATTTCAATAAAGGTATGACGCTCAACTGGACGACCACTGAAAAACCGCCAAATTGGTTGTCTAGTCTTGAGGTTGACTTCTGCTGCTAGATTCTCTTGTGTCCAACCCTTACGGGCAAACGCTCTTTTAGCCTCTTGAATCCCGGTGAGTGATGCTTCGAGCGATCGCTTGACCATAGGACAAAAACTTCTAAAATCAAGAAATCAAATTTTTATTATCATCTTTGATCTTAGAGTTTTTTTTGTGGTAATAAATCTCTCCTTAGTTAAGGATATACACAATTAAGAAAAAATACTCTAGCTCTAGTGAGATCCTGTTAAATATATTAATTTTTATAATTAACTCAAACACTATGAATTTATTTTATACATTTCAAACTTGGAGCGATACTTAATCTCAAGCATCCATCTGTCATGCTCTATGAAGTACAGATTAAGGGCTGATCAATATTCGTCCTTATTCACTATAATTTTAGCTTGAAGATAAATATGAATTTTTTATTAATTAGTAAAGTATATAAAATCATTGAGCTTGCTGAATTAATCTATTGCCCAAAGTCATCAGATACACTGCTTGGGAGAGTAAATATCCCAAAAACTTTTCTAGACAAATTGTCTAATTATTTAGAAGATTTTGAAATGATAGGAAGAACATCAGTCAGAGTACTACATAAATATGTAGACGATTTTTCTCCTAAAAAATCGTCAGAAAAAAAAGGAATTTCAGGACAGGGGAATGGCGTAGGCGCAGCCCGCCGTAGGCATCGCTTTGTTGGTTAATTAAAATTAATCTGGCTACGTTTTGTCTGCATCGTTAATCAACTTATACAATTCAACTATCCATCAAACTCTTGTATATACTCGATTTCAAACGCCTAGTCGTTACACTTTTCACAAGCAGATCAATTAGTAACCATCTGTAAATCTTTTTGAGAACAGACTGTACATTCATCAAATGAATCTAGGCTTGAAAGTAAACATCTATATCAAACAACACTAATGCCACATACATTGATTAATTTAACATTGCCAATAGTTATTCAAGAAATTGAGAATGTCTTAGATGAGTACCCGGAACATCCTTATCAATTAGCTTTTTCGATTCATGAGTTGCGCCAAAAGTTAATTGCCCACATTCTAAGTCATGTCCCTAATCGCTATGTAGTCGAAGGGGTACAGGAATTATCCAGCACCCCCAAAAGCCGCTACTCTTTCCCTCTACAGGAGCGGATACAGATAGAAACAGTGGTTCACGGTAGTATTCTGCATATCCTGCGCGAAAACGCTGATTGGCTAAGTCGCCAAATCCTAACTGTGTCTCTTGTTGGGTCAATTCTGCTCCCTATTCTGATTTAATCACTTCATACTCTTGGGCAACAATACAGTACAGAATATATTTTGCGCTCGGGTCAATATTTGCTTTTACGCTAGCGCAAAGTATGTACTGTACTCTGCGTTTACTATGAGTAAAAATCCCACTAGATAAAAGGTTTCAGAATAAATTTCTGTGCCGGAATTATCCTGAAGTGTACTAGTTTTTACGACAGGTGCGATATTTTATGTGATAAACCAAACCTCGGTGTGCAAGATCAAAGGAGTCAACAGTAGCCATCCCTTGACCTTTAGCAGTCATCGCAGTATTCACCCGCATATTTACACTGTCACCACAGCTCGACCAAATATCAGCTACCGTCGCCAAGCTATCTCGAACATTATAGTCAGTTTCGCCACTAAAAGTCCGAGAAAAAACTGGGCCGCGGGTACCAGCAAAAAAGTACTCTGCTCTTAGTGTCCCAGTAGTTCCGGGAGCAATATAACCCCGATAATCAGCATCATAAAGGGAAATTTGAAAGCCTTGGGGTAATTTGATCGGAATACTCAAATTACAGCTTTTCCGCCTTTCTGCGGCGACATTTCCGATGGCTGCAAACTTGTCAAATAAAATGGTTAGTTCTTGACCATCGGGACTAACGCTCACACTGGCGGATTCATTGGGACAACCGCTACCACCATAACTTGCACCTAAGAGTTCAACTTTGGCATCAGCAAAGGCGGGGCTAACTGAAGCAGTAATTAATGTAACGGCAGCAAGAAATACTTTTACAAATTTCATAATTTTTTGATAGCGAATCGACTAACCAGATTTACTGTGACATTCTGCTGTTGGAAATCAAGGTTGAATTGCGTCTGAGTTGTATAAGTTGTACTGAAAGCCTTCAAATCGTTACAAAAATTTCAAATTTAGTTGCTTCAAATATGATTTAGAAAGTACTATGGATATCTGAAGGTAGCAGATATTATGCTCTCCAACTCACTAATTAAAATGAAAAGCTTAAAAGCATTCTATCGCTACAATATCCTTGCTACTCTATTCTTATTCTGTTAGCTACCCAAACTCGAATTACTGGAAAATAATGGGAGTGCAAAACAGTATGGTAATCAAACATCAAGAAAAAATTATTACCCTTTGGATCGTTTTCTTGTTGGGACTTCTCTTTCACAGCCAATTGGGATTAATGCCTCTTTTTCACGGTCTTAGTGTGGCTGACTCCCACGCACAAAGCATAGCAGAAGTTGCTCCGATTATGTGGTTAATGTTGGGCTTTTTTGTGTTCCCGATGGCTGCGATCGTTGCTACTGTGTTTACTGACTCGAGTCGCTACCGAAGCATTCATTTTGGTTTAACCATATTATATACCGGACTAAATTTTTGCCATTTAGTTGCAGATTCAGTAGTGCAACCGATTGCTTGGTATCAGGTTGTGCTTATGCTGATTTTGTTTATCATCGGTCTGTTACTCAACCTTGTTTCCTTCCAGTGGATGAAAATTCGTCTGGTTAAGAAACCTCCAAAGAATAATTTATCCCACAAAGAACAAGAGACAGAATTTATTCAAGAATAATGATATATGAGTATAGGCATACAGATGTATACTTCTACTACAGCCAATTTAATTTATATGTTGTAAATATTTTTTAAAATGGAATTACACCATAGGAGAGATAAACGCTCAAAAGTTATTAAATAAAGGTTAAAAATAAAATATCTTAGTAAAACTTGTACAACTTATACACTAATCAAACACTTGATTAAACATGATTTCTAATCTTCGAGTGTCATACTAACCTTTATCAACAAATTGACAAAGGTTAGTGAAATATATGCTTAATAAAGCTTTATTAACAAGTCCTCGCAAATTGAGTATATCTACAACAATCAGTCAATCGATGATGAGTAAGCATTTTTGCCCTAACTGTTCAGATATTTTACTCCGTCATGTACGTTTGGGAGAACTTTACTGGCGCTGTAGTTACTGCTATCAGGAAATGCCCGTTTAGAAAACGGGGGTGGTACGCTAACGTGCCATCAGCACTACCACTGACCGCATCTGGGCAAGATATTCTTGAGATGCAATTAAGGGTGCAGTTTTCAAATCGAAGAAATCTTGAGGAGATGGCAAAGCAGTATCTACAATTTAATGCCAAGCATATTGAAACGAGAAGACTTGATTTTGACTGAACTTTATAATAACTCATCTAAAAATGGGGTTACAACGATCCGGCGAAATTGTTCGTAATATCATCTCCGGTTAATCTCAGATGTCGATGTTCTTGTTGTTCAGGAGGATAAAATCTATGAAATGGCAACAATTAATTCTGGTTTTTATAGCCAGTATTTGTTTAATATTTGCAGGCAATGCCCTGGCGCAGACTGATATTAATATTAACAATACCAACCTGATTCGCTTTGGTGGAAGCGTAACTGTACCAGAGAATCAAGTTGTTGAAAACGCCCTGGCTTTAGGGGGGAGTGTTACGGTATCACCTAATGCCAGAGTTTTGAAAACTGCGATCGCTTTTGGTGGGGATGTCATCCTAAAAAAAGGAGTGCGGGTAGATGGTGATGCTTACTCCTTTGGCGGCAAAATCGTACAGGAAGAAGGTGCGATCGTTAGTGGTGAACGTACCACATTCAGCGATCAACATGGGATGATGCATGGTTCCAATCGAGTCAGAATTAGCTTCTTTGCTCAATATTTCTTCAATGCCATTTTTAGAATTAGTGCCGCCGTAGTAGCAGCTATTCTCGGACTGATTATTTTGCATACCAACCCACGGTTCCTGCCGAATTTAGCTACAAAATTGCATCAGCACCCCACTTTGGCTGTTCTATGGGGAATGGGGGCGATGGTCGCCATTATCTTTGTCAGTGTGTTTCTGGCGATTACGCTTATTGGTATTCCCCTGATTCCACTACTAAGTCTGAGTGCGATCGTCACTTCTCTAGTCGGATCATTAGCCGTGGCACTTTTTGTTGGTCAACGCCTATTTAGTAATGGCAATTTGTCGTTACAGCAGAAGTTTTTGGTGGGTTTAGCAATCCTGACAGTTCTGACACTAATTCCATTTTTCGGAGGGTTAGTAGTTTTCTTAGTCAATCTCTTCGGCTTGGGTGTCGTCTTGCTCTGGCAATTTGGTAGAGAAAAACCTCAAATAGCTACTTAAGAAGGGAAACAATGAGATCGAAGCTATATAGTTTGGCTGCGTCCTTGGCAGCTTTGAGTCTGTTTGCAGCCTGCTCTTTTAACTTGGGTAAGCTCAGAGGATCTGGAATCGTCAAAACTGAATCTAGAGAAGTGGCTGGATTTTCATCCATCTCCTTTAAATCCGTGGGTAGGGTCAGGGTGCAGCAAACGGGAAAAGAGTCCCTAACGATTAGCGCTGAAGACAACATCCTTCCGCTTTTAGAGAGTCGCGTGAAAGATCGCATCCTGTATCTGAGCATTGCAAATGATTCCTCTTTCACTCCGACCAAGCCTATTGAGTTTGTTTTGCAGGTCAAGACTCTACAAAGCTTGAACATAGATGGGGTCGGCAGTATTGAAGCCAAGGGTATTCAAGGCAAACAGTTATCAGTTTCTCTTAATGGCGTGGGTAGTATGATGATCGCAGGAAGCGCTGATGTACTAGACCTTAGCCTTTCTGGGGTCGGAAGCTTTAAGGGCGAGGAGTTCAAGACTAAACAGGCTACGGTTCGCAATAGCGGCGTGGGGAGTGCGGTGGTCAATGTGAGCGATCGGTTAGACGCGACTGTATCTGGCGTGGGGTCAGTAGAGTATATTGGTTCTCCCCAACTTCGGGAATCCGTGAAAGGGGTGGGATCAGTCAAGAAACGGTAGCTTTTGTCAAAAACCATAAAGTTTCACTCGTACATCAACCGTTACGTTTCATATTGTATTCAATCAATTCATTCAGGAAATAGAACAAACACCCGTCACAGTAATGCCAGAAGTTAAAGTTGTTAACTCAAATATTAAAAGGGTACTGAATTTTATCAATGTTCCCATTAATCGTCTCTGCACAAGGGTAATCAAATGACATTCATACGGGCTTGGCGATTCATAACACTTATGCTGGCTTCGTTTAGCCTCAGTTTGTCTATGGCACATTTGCTAGAGTTGCCGCAAAGAATGCAGTTTGACCAACAACTGTGGGTTAAAGTAACGGTTTTTGAAAATGTTTATAAGTTGTTTGGCTCAGTCGGCGCAGCTTTTGAAATTACAGCAATTCTGACGGCAATTGTGCTGGTATTTCTTGTTCGCAAACGTGGTTCAAGTTTCTACTCGAATTTGGGCGGAGTAATTTTCTTGGTACTTGCATTTGTGAGTTGGATAATATTTGTTGCGCCAATGAATGCTGAATTCGCCAAATGGTTGACGAATCCCATTCCAGCAGATTGGATGCGGTATCGGGATCAATGGGAGTATGCACATGCAATTAACGCCTTGATCAAAATTATTGGGCTAAGTTTGCTCGTTATCTCTGTGCTTGTAGAAACGCCGAAAATGGAGAAATTAGACTGAGACAATATGGAAAGTGAAACCAAATTAACGCTGATTAAAATTATTCACACGTTGATATGGGTATTCTTCAACTTTGTGATTTTCTATATGCTTTATGCCGCGATCGCTCACAATCTCAACATTTGGCTCTGGATTGGTTATGGATTTGTATTTATAGAAGGGCTAACTCTGTTAACTTTCAAACTTCAATGCCCATTAACTTTGATGGCTCGTAAATATTCAAACTCTACAAAAGACAATTTTGCGATTTATCTTCCCAATTGGTTATCCCAGTACACAATGCTGATCTATACATCTATTGTAGTAATTATTTCAATCATCACAATTTATCAACTTCTGAATTAACAAATATAGGTAAGTCTCATGTGGATAAAATGGATTGCAATGATTGGTGTTTTAATCATAGTCTGCCTCGGATTTGCTGCGATCTATGGTAGCTATCGCTGGCAGTCAAACACTGATAACTTACGAGCCAAATTAATAAATGGACGGCAAACAATTAAGCCCCAAATGTATGACCATAAAGAAATCGAAGGCTTACCAGAACCCGTACAGCGATTTTTTCGGACAGTACTCAAGGATGGACAAGCGATTGTGGCTGTGGTCAAGCTCTCTCAGCAAGGACAGTTCAATCTGAATGAAACGGAAGCCAAGTGGAATCCGTTTACTGCCACTCAACTTGTGATGACTCAACGCCTCGGTTTTGATTGGGATGCACGCATCCAGATGGCTCCAGGAGTTAATGCCTTTGTTCATGATACCTATCTCTTAGGAGAAGGTAACTTACACGCATCATTACTTGGTCTTTTTACGGTTGCAAAAATACACAGTACGCCTGAAAACAATCAAGGTGAATTGTTACGGTACTTTGCTGAGGCAACTTGGTATCCTACTGCTTTATTACCCAGTCAGGGTGTGCGCTGGGACGCAATTAATGACACCTCCGCTCGCGCTACTTTGACGGATGGTGCAACAACTGTCTCCCTCGTATTTCAGTTTAATGCTGAAGGCACGATCGCTACTTGTCGGGCTGAGGCTCGTTATCGTGACAAGCTGACTGCTATGCCTTGGGTCGGTCGATTCTGGGAATATTCAGTTTGTAATGGGATGCTTATTCCCTTAGAAGGCGAGGTGGGATGGGAGTATCCAAAAGGCACTCGGCTTTATTTTAAAGGAAGAACTACAGAGATTCACTATGAGTTCGCGTCTTGATGGACTGCAATCGAAACAAACATCAAAAACTATGTTACGACTAGCGGAGCCTGACTATGCAGGAATTTCTATTTGCTCTAACACTATCAGCTTTGCCCGTTATCAGCAACTTCATGGGAGCAATGATTGCTGAAGCCTTACCGTCATCAAAACAAACATTAGGACTTGCACTGCACGCTGCTGC
This sequence comes from Nostoc sp. UIC 10607, assembly GCF_047228265.1. NCBI lineage: Bacteria > Bacillati > Cyanobacteriota > Cyanophyceae > Nostocales > Nostocaceae > Nostoc > Nostoc sp. UIC 10607. The sequence goes on from NZ_JBIQNW010000100.1 coordinate 10,692, forward strand.
TGGCGTGTTGTTAGCGATTCTCCTGCGGAGACGCTGCGCGAACGCATCTACCGAACTAATACCGAGAGTTGCGATGTCTGCGACGGGCTACGCCTACGCTAAACCTGTTTGGGCAGCTATTCTAGCATTGTTTTTAGGTGGAGCTTTTTTTGTCTGGATTAATCAGCTTCTCAAATTAAGCAAAAATCGACTGCGTGGCGTTGATCATAATACCGTTAGTTGGGTCATTTTTCTGAGCATTGCCATCGACTTATTTGGCGATGGCTTAATGATTGGCACTAGTTTGACGTAGGCGTAGCCCGTCGCAGACATCGCACCTCATCTAGGCGTAGTTCTGGCATCGGGGAGAGTTGTGGCTCACATTCCTGAAGGATTTGTCACCAACGCAGAGTTTAAGAGTCAAAATATGCCGCGAACACAGCGATTTTGGTTACTTGCGGCATTTCTTATCCCTGTTTGGCTGGGTGCGACGCTGGGCTATTGGGGGTTGCGCGGACAAACTGATCTACCCAAGTTAATTGTACTGGCATTTACAACAGGTACTTTGATGGTGGCGATCGTTGAAGAAATTCTTCCCGAAGCGCATCAAACTCAAGATACAAACTTATCTACCTTGACCTTTATCGGGAGTTTTGCACTTTCAATGTTGTTCTCATCTTATCTTGAATAGCCAAGTAACTCTGTATAGAATCCACCTGATGAAAAAAGCATCTTTATTAACACAACCCTTGTTTTTACTAGGAATATCTTTATTTATTTATATAATGGCACTTAGCTTGCCAGCACTAACTTTTGAAATAATCGAACCCAAGACAATACACACAGGTTCAACTTATATCATGAAGGGGGTTGAAGCTACGATTGGGGGAATACTTGGATTGTTATTTCTTCAAGCGCCGGCTATTGGCTGGTTAGCTAATCCACTTTATTGGTATTCCTGTAAATTTTTTCTACAGAAAAAATACAAGTTCTCAATAGCTTCTGCTTTTTGTTCAATTATTATAGGTTTTACAGGCACAATCTCAACATATTGGTTTGCGTTACCTAATGGTAGTAATCCTGATAGTCAGCTTCTATTAATCAAGTTACTTCCTGGTTTCTGGTTATGGCTTGCGGCTCCTGCCTTTGTGATGATTATTGCTAGTGGCTTTGCTTATTGGAAACACAGAAATCGCCTTTAAAGAAAAGTGTGAAGCTTTCCTAGACTTCGTGAGAGCAATTGTTAGCATGATCGAATTGGAACTTATCTCTAATTGAAAATGCACCCACCGCAGAATAATCTGCGATTTTCCTAGATCGCCGCGACGCGAACAAGAGGTAACTGATGCCAACTACAACAGACTTTAAAGACTACTATGCCATTTTAGGAGTAAGCAAAACTGCAACCCCTGAAGAAATCAAACGGGCTTACCGCAAGCTTGCCCGCAAATATCATCCTGACCTCAATCCTGGAGACAAAGGCGCAGAAACAAAGTTCAAAGAACTAAACGAAGCGAATGAGGTATTATCTGATCCAGAGAAGCGGCAGAAGTACGATCGCTTTGGTCAGTACTGGAATCACCCTGGTTACACTAAAGCGCCGACACCTAGCGGAACTAATGCTGGGACGACCGACTTCGATCAGTACGGCGATTTTGATTCGTTTATCAACGATCTGCTGGGTCGATCGAGACGTAAAACCTCCACTGGTGGCTTTGATGATTTTAATGGGGGATTTCGTTCTCAAGCTCCCGCACCGGACACTGAAGCTGCGATCGCACTCACATTTTCTGAAGCATTTCACGGTGTCCAGAAGCGTTTGCAACTCGACGAGGAAACGATCAACGTCCGTATTCCCGCAGGTGCAAAACCAGGCAGTCGAATTCGGCTCAAGGGTAAAGGTCGTCCTAGTCCATTCTCTCAACAGCGCGGTGATTTGTATCTAACTATCGAAGTGTTAACTCATCCCTTCTATCGATTTGAGAGCGATAACCTCGTTTGTGACATTCCAATTCGCCCTGATGAAGCGGTTTTAGGGGCAGAAATCAACGTGCCAACCCCCGATGGCAGCGTGATGATGAAAATTCCTAAAGGGGTGCGATCGGGGCAATCGCTCAGACTACGCGGCAAAGGCTGGACATTGCCAAAAGGGGGACGAGGTGATTTATTTGCCAAACTTCAGATTGTCACCCCGCAAGACCTGAGTGCGATCGAGCAAGAATACTACGAAAAAATCCAGGCAAACACTAGCTTTAACCCACGTACCCAATTAGAGGAGATAAAATTATGACCTTCAGCCTTTCAAAAACCGTGGTTTCACTCGAAGGTGAACAACTTTACAGCTTTGAATATGCTGCATTAATCACTAAGACTTCGATTACCCTGGTGAAGTTTTACGTTGAGTTAGGCGTAATTGAACTCATTGGTGATTTACTGCATTCCCGCGAGATTGCGCGAATTGCTCAGATTCAACGCTTGCGTCGAGATTTGGGGCTGAACTTAGTCGGAGCGGCAATGGTGTTAGATATGACGAGTGAAATCGCTCAATTACGGGCACAGCTAAAAGTGTATCAGTCTCATTCATCGAACTCGTTATGAGCTATCTGAACCAACGGTCAAAGCCCGCATTAGATTATGAGCGCAGCGAAGTGCTGCAACAGTTGGAAGATTGGCTAGAAACGCCGATGCTGGTGCTGGGCTTTCCTTGGTTGGGACTTTTATATCGTTGAGCTAGTTTGGGGGCTGAATCCTCTATTAGAAGCGAGTCTCTTTCAGAGAGGCTTGTCTGCGACACGCTCCCGCGTTCGCCAACGCTGCTATCATTTGGATCGCCTTTATCGTAGATTTTGAGATCAAATTTCTCCTCGCTCCTCGCAGAATTTCTTACCTTCGACATAACTGGTTGACCGTTTTTTCACTATTTATTCCAGCGCTGCGATGTCCACTGGACTACTTACCAGTTCCGCTAATGGAGACTTGAAATCATCCCTTTTCCCCCCAGCGCTAATATGGTCGTGCATTTTTATTATCAGCTTTACACAGCAAAGATTTTGAAAGTTAAGTAGCGGCTAACGACAGCCTCGCTAATTTCACCCCTACTTATTAGTCTTTGGCATTGCACAGTCAAGGGTTTTCGCCTATTCTAAGTTCCTGTTTGGAACGCTTGAGTGCTTCAAATAAGACTTGAATCTGAGTGTAAGCCTCTTTGTGGGAAATTGTACCTTGGTTGCTTAATCCATAGATGTCGCAAATCTTGTGCGTAAATTCCTGTAAATTAGCGTTAAAAAGGAGGTTCTCTAAAGTAAATTTTCCCTTGTAGCTATTCATAAGTTCCTGCTCTAAAGATAATTAAAAAAGCTGGTTCATTATTGGTTCCTATGCCCATTTGTGTCGAAAACTATAAGTTCAATGAGAACAGGCTTGTTACGTCGATTCTCGTCAAAACTTATTCGACCCTAATCGCACAAATGTTATTTATAATCTTTCTGTACTGTGATTAGGATTTTCAGCGCCAAATATGACTGAAAAAGTCGTAGTCTTAGAGGAGGCGAGACTTGTCGGTAGGTTGAATAAAGATTAAAGAATAACTCCTGATTAGGTCAAATAAAAAGCTCTTTTCCTGTAATATGACAGAGCGTTGTTTGGTTTGCTCATTTAGTGATTGACTACGAGATAAAACGTAAAGCTTTGAAGAACGTATAAGTTAACAGCTTTCCCCATCCTTAGACCGTGGCGGAACATCATCAGCATAAGTGTATAATTATCACGGTGATAATAACGTGCTTTGCGATGAATTATAAAGCTGAAAATATAGAGCCATCCTCGATCAGCAGCCATTATAGAAAATCAAACTACTTTTCTTATTGAGCAACAGTTTATAATATTCTATAAAGATGATTAAGAAAAATGATTAAGCCTAAAAATGTGTATCGCGGACACTCAATGGAAAAAGTTGGTCACGGTAAAAGAGCGGAATTTAAAACAACTATCAATGAAAAAGAATGGTCTGCCGTGACTGAATTAGAAGTAAAAACAGCAATTGATGCTTGGATTGATGAAGGAATAGAGCCTTAGTTATTGCCTGCATAGCTTACAAATGCCCTGGACAATCCGAATCGATAGCCCATCACCGTAAAATCGAAACTCGACAACTCACCGAGTCGAAACATAGGTTTTTCTTTAGTGTTCGGTTGTAAGTTCCCTGTGCCGATGCAAGGGAAACCCCATGCAAACTGTAGGCAAGATTTACAGTACTTATACAGAGGTATAAATAATTACTAAAGTATAAACTGAATGCTGGTAAAAGATGATTACAGTAAATTTATATACTCTATTGATGTGAATAACCTTACTGGTGCAGAAAAGTCCTGAATGCTTGATATATGGAGGATTTTACTGAGACAAGGGTGACAGAGAGGGGGAC
>NZ_JBIQNW010000101.1:0-15050 GCF_047228265.1 Nostoc sp. UIC 10607
CAGAGCATGGGAACGAGATAAACGAAAAAATAATCGGAAATCGAGTTTTTTTCGACTTGTGTGTACACCGTAGCCTTTTAGGAGAGAGAAATAGAAGTGAGGTTTTTCAGATACCGTAAAAAGTCAGATTAATAATAACTACCAGATTTCCGATGTTCTAAAGCAGTGACACCATCATTTTCCAACACTTCACCGTGATTAATGACGGCATAAATTAACCATCGATCGCCACATTCAAGCTGATTTTGCACTGTACATTCTAAATAGGCTAATGCTTCATTCAAAATCAGACAACCATTCAGAGCAGTTTTTGTGTCCAGATTTGCAAAGGGATTATCGCCTAAAGTGCTGTGACGAGAAAAATAGCGTCGCACATTTCTTCCTTCTTTAAGGATATTCAGCACAAATTTATCACCAGGATGATGCATTAAATCTGCATTCTGCTCGTTAGCGATCGCAATCATAATTCCTGGCGGGTTAAAAGTTGCCTGCGATACCCAAGAAGTTAAAACCCCTTTGTGAGTTTCTTCATCACGAGTTGTCACAACACACAGAGAACCAATGATCCGCCCCACCGCTTGTTCAGTACGATCTACATGGGTTTCTGTCACAATCTGGCGGAAAGTCCGCAGTTTTTTAGTTTTCTTCAAGTTTTGGGCAAATAAAGCACCTGCTTCTTGACACTGCTGAAGAATCTCAGGAGTAGGACTGAAACGCACCCGAAGTGTTTCAAACCCTAGTTGATAATTAGCATCTTTGAGCTTGCTTTCTATTAAATCTATTGCCTCGCCACTCCAACCGTAAGAACCAAACACCCCTGCTAACTTAGTTTTAGCCGCCACCGAGAGAACTATTCCTAAAGCAGTTTGAATTTGAGTTGGTGCATGTCCGCCTAAAGTGGGTGAGCCGATAATCAAGCCATCGCAAGTTTCTACAATGCGGTTAATCTCGGCAGAATCGGCTAGTTCGCAGTTAATCGATTCTACAGTAACTCCATTTTGAATCAAACCTTGAGCGATCGCATTCGCCAGAATTGCTGTATTTCCATAAGCAGAAGCATAAAGCAAAGCGACACTCAATTCTTGAGATTTTTGCCCTTGACACCATTGACGATAATCATAAGTAAAACGGCTGAGGCTGTAACGGACAACTGGGCCGTGTGCTGGGGCATAACATCTGGCTCCCAAAGCTGACAATTTATCTAAGGCTACTTCAACTTGTTTGGCTTGGGGAGCATGGAGACATTCAAAATAGTAACGACGTTCCGCATCTAACCCCTTCCAATCTTCATCAAACAAAGTATCTTCGCAAATATGAGCGCCGAAAAGTTTATCTGTGTAAAGAATTTTTGTGGCCGCATCATAAGTACAAAGTCCATCCGCCCAACGGGGAGTTGGTACGGTGATAAATGATAGATGATGTCCTTGTCCTAGATCTAAAGTATCCCCCCGCACCGCTTGGATGCGTGATTCCCATTCGGGAAAGGCAGTTTTAAGAGCATTAGCGGCGGGGCGAGAACAAATTATAGTGGCTTGAGGAACTTGAGAGAGCAATACTTGCAGAGTTGCGCTGCGGTTGGGGTTGACATGACTGAGAACAATGTAATCTAGAGTGGTGAAGTCTAAATGTTGTGCAAGTTGCTGAAGGTAAATTTCGGTAAAAGATTCGCCAGGAGGGTCAATTAAAGCCTTTTTATCAGCTTGAATCAGATAAGAATTCGCTGTAGTTCCCCGTTGGCGGGAATACTCCACCTCAAATTTTAATCTGTCCCAAGTCCGCGATCGTAGAATCAGAGTATTTTTACCAATTTCAACAACTTGTACATCTCTGCTATGATTGGGCGTTAATGTGGCAGCAGACATAATAACCTCTGTTTAAGGATAGGGCATTGACTAAATAATTCGTAATTCGTAATTCGTAATTCGTAATTTGAAATAATAATGCTACGCACCTTTATGTCTTTATTGAGGAATATTGTGTGTTTGTATCCTTCAATTACGCATTACGAATTATAAATTACGAATTATGTTGGCCATTGGTTTGTGTTAATTCAGACTTGGCTCGGCTTCTATAGCGTTTAGATACTTCTTGTTCGGGATCGATACCTTCAAAGGTAGGGGGTAGCCAAACTCGGAGGAACAATAGTACTCCCAGCACTAATAAAAAGGCACAAGTTGCTAAAACTTGACTCCAACTTGTTTCTAGAACACCTTTAACAATGACTTCTCGCAAGGCGGAAACGATGGAAACTTCAACAGCTACCCCAATAGATACTCGATGTTCCTGTAAGTAAATAATCAGCAGTCGGAATAGCTCAACTAAGATAAGTAAAAACAGAATATCGGCAGTAACAGCATGAAAATCTAGAGGTGGAAGTAAGGAGAGAAACATATCTCTCACCTGAAGCACCATGAAGCTAAATAAACCGATACACAAAGAAATTACAATCACATCTTGGATAAATTCCAAGGTTCGCACAACGCGCCCACGATTGATTTCGTACATCGTAATCGGGGTGTTTTCAACAGATTTATACATAGTTTTTTGGGAGTTGTAGAGACGCGATTCATCGCGTCTGTGAGGAGACAACGAGAATGACTAATGGCCAATTAGTAATGATTGCCAATTTTGCGGTGATGAGCGGCAGTAAGTGCATGTAGATTGCCAACTCTTCCAGTTTGGACTGTGCTATAAATTACCCAATGATCTCCACAATCCATGCGGCTAGTAATTTCACATTCCATGTAAGCTAAAGCTTCAGCTAAAACGGGCGATTCATTTTTCGCTGGATATGTTTTCACTCCAGCAAAGCGGTCTGCACCAGGAGCAAAACGTTTCAGAAAATGTTTCATTAATCCTTGATATTTGCCTTCTTCTAAAACATTTAAAACAAAGCGATCGCCAACGTGCATCAAGGATTCAATTGCCCGATCTTTGGATACTGCGATCGCTACTCCTAAAGGCTCAAGACTCGCTTGTGTTACCCAAGAAGCCAACATTGCACTCTGAACTTCTCCTTTTTTCGCGGTGATAATATATAATCCTGTGCTAATCCGCCCTAAAGCTTTTTCTAGCTCGGTATTGATAGATTTGATTTGTTTTATGGTGCGATCGCGGGTCAACCATTGACCCATATCTGTCCCCGCTTCATCACAAAGTTGTTCCGTTGCTTGAGTAGGAATTTCCTTAACTAAGATAGGAGGAAAAGCTTCAGTTAATCCTAGTTCTTGAAACTTATTACGTAAAGGATAAACAGGTTCATCTTCTCCTCCTCCTGACTCTAATAAACCAATTGCCTGCTTCTTGTGAACAGCAGCTAAAATTGTACTTACAGCAGCTTGAACCATCACCAAAGATTGGGGTGGCATTGCAATTACTAAACCAGAAGCTTGTGCAACTAATTCTCTAACTTCTTGAGGCTCGGCACTATTGAGGTCTACTAATTCTACTGCCACGCCTGTTTTCGCGCATCCATGTGCTATGGAACGGACTAAATGCTCGCTATACCCGTAATCTTCAACATAAAATAGAGCCACTAATGTCTCTGTTTTTGCTTGTTCTAAACTCCAGTTTTGATAGCGTCCGAGCCATTCGGAGATATAGTGTTGTAATAAAGGACCATGTCCTGTAGCAACTGTTTTTATATCTAACTTTTCAATCCGCTTTAAAGCTGCCAAGACAGATCGGGCATTTGGGCCCATGAGACAATCATAGTAATAGTGAAAATCTTCCTCTATTAAAGTAATATTTTCATCATAGGTGTGGTCATCGCAGTAGTGCATCCCAAACACATCGCAAGTGTAAAGAGTGCAAGTTTTGTGATCATAAGTCAATATTGTGTCAGGCCAGTGTAAATTAGGTGCAGAGATAAATTCTAATTCGTGTCCGTTGCCTAAATCTAATCGCTCTCCACTTTTCACCTGCATTGATTTAAAAGGCTGGTGAACCATATTTTCTAAAAATTGAATAGCCACCTTTGCACCGACAACAGTAATGGAGGGAGCTAATTGCAAAATATTTTTTACTAATCCACTGTGGTCTGGTTCCGTGTGGCTGATAATTAAGTAATCTATTTTAGCCGGATCAATTAATCCCGCCACTACCTCAAGATATAATTCCTCAAACTTGCGGTGAGATGTGTCAACTAAGGCAACTTTTTCTCCTTGAATTAAGAAAGAATTATAGGTTGTACCATTCCGTAAACCAAACTCGATATCAAAACGTTCTCTATCCCAGTCGAGACAACGGATAGCTGTCGTTTGAGGAGCAATTTCAACAGTTTCAATCGTCAAACGTCCTGGATTGGAAATAACTTGAGTAAGCTGTGTGAGTGCAACCATTTCTTTTCTCCAAAAAGAATATTATCTGGAGCGAGTGTTATGTTTCTTATATTTACCTGAAACACTCAATTAGTAAAATGCTAATTTCTAAAGCTAATCATTAGAAAGATTTATTTATCATTTAGCTTGATTTACCATTGAATTACTCAATGTTTATCATTACTTTTATGTTCAATAATGAACGTAAGAAAATGCAAATTCTAAGTTAGAATCTTGACAGATGTCGTTAACCTTTATTGCTCCTCCTCTACAACAAATCAACAGCGAAATTGCCCGTCACGCAGGTGTTGATCTATATGTGCTGCGCCTCGATCTCATGCACCCGTGGGTTAACGGCAACAAGTGGTTCAAGCTGAAATACAATCTTTTGGAGGCTAAAGAAAAAAATTTCACAACGCTGCTAACCTTTGGCGGCGCTTATTCCAATCACATCTATGCAACTGCGGCGGCTGGTAATCTTTTCGGTTTTCGCACCATTGGAGTAATTCGTGGCGAGGAGAGGCTACCATTAAACCCTACGCTGAGTTTTGCTGTACAACAGGGTATGCAGCTTGTGTATCTTAACCGCGAGATGTATCGACAGCGCAACACACCAGCGTTAGAAGAATATCTGCGACAACGTTTCGGCGAGGTGTTTATCATTCCCGAAGGTGGGAGTAATTTAAATGGTGTGCGCGGCTGCACAGAGATAATTGCTGATGCGATGCCTACGGCTGGCTACGCCTACGCATTTGATCATATATGCGTAGCCTGTGGTACAGCCACCACACTGGCGGGGATTGCGCTTTCGTTGCATGAAGGACAAAGAGCGATCGCTTTTCCTGTATTGAAAAATGGGGCATTTCTTGCACAAGAAATAGAAAGTTTATTGACAAATTACCTCGCCTCTGGTTTACCCTCGCCATATAGTTCTCCCGCATCCTGGGAATTGTTATGTGATTACCACTTCGGTGGCTATGCAAAGGTGAACGATGAGTTACTACTATTCAGCCAGCAGTTCACAGAGGAACATGGCGTACCCCTCGATTACGTATATACCGCAAAAATGTTTTACGGAGTTATGGAATTACTAAAGCAGGGATTTTTTTGTAAGGGCAATTCCTTACTGCTGGTACACACAGGCGGCTTGCAGGGCAACATTGGCATGGAAAAAAGGTTGCAGAGATTTTCTAAAATCTGACTTGCCACTTAATTAAATATCAGTTAGCTTTGTATGGAATTTTACTAAAACAAGTGAAATTGACACGCCAATCTTGATATTTACTCAAAGTTAGATAAGGTTAACTCAATGTTTACATCTACTGAACGCATTAAGTCGGATGATCAGAGTATTGCTTTCTATCTGGAAAATCTTTTATCAAATAAGTATCAAATTCCAACTTTTCAAAGAGATGTTGTCTGGGAGAAAGAGAATGTTAAAAAACTTTGGGATAGTATCTATAAGTTTTATCCTTTAGGAAGTATTCTCGTTTGGAAAACTAATACCAAGCTAGAAAGTCATAGAGAAATAGGTGGTATAAAGTTTGCTGAAAATTTTCACTCTAATGAATACCAATACATTTTAGATGGACAACAAAGAACAACTTCTCTCTTAACATCAATCTATGGGGGCAAGATTGCTAACAATGAAAATTTTAATCCAACCCTATATATAGATTTGACTATTGATCTTACTGATGCAACTGATGACACAAGTTATACAAAAAGATTCTTATTTTGGGACGAAATCGATGATAGAGAAGGTCAGCTTAGAGCAAATACTGGGAGAACAAAACGTTATCAAGATAAACTGATTGTCAGTTTACTAGATATTATAAAAAAATATAGAGAAATAGAAAAAAATATTTATACGAGTTTTAATGGAGAATACGATCATCCTTACATACAACAACTGAGGAGAATTCAGGAGGTTTTTGCTAATTACAAAATTTCTTTTATTGAGTTAAGAGGTATTGAAGTTGCGGAAGTTTGTCAAATATTTGAGCGGATTAATCAAGCTGGCAAACCCTTGGATATCTTCGATATTGTAGTTGCTAAGACTTTTCGTTCTGAAAATAAGACAAATAATATCTCTGGTTTCTATCTTCGGGAATTATTTGATCAATTTAAAAAAACTATTTCTAGTACTCAATATGCCAGTATTGATAATTGGACATTGCTCCAGATGCTAGCTGTAGTGGTAAAACTTGAATTTCCCGAAGCTGGCATACAAAATATTACTGATATGTATCTTAATAAGCTAAAAACAGAACATATTGAAGCTGTATGGTCTAATTTTAAAATAGCCGTTGCTAAAACTTTTGATTTCTTTGATAATATTTTGCATATTAAAGGTGGAAGATTAATCCCTTACCGATATTTATACCTGACTATTACAGCATACTTTTATCGGAATGATAAACCAGATTATAGTTTTTTAAATAAATATTTTTGGTATTATAGTTTCCATCATGCAGATTTACTAACAAACACTACTCACCTCTGGGAACATATATACTTTGTTAATCAACAAAAAGCTAATAGTACTTACTCATTCAATAAATTTGATATTGATAAGAATTCGATAAGAAAATCTTTCTACAGTTATAGAGGTCGCTTATCCAGAGCAATACTATCACTTTATGCAAACCACAAGCCGCAAGATTGGGCAAAACCTCATAGAGATATTTTGTCTGATGTTTATTATTTGCTAACAGATAAGCCTAACTTGCATCATATATTTCCAGTTAACTTTATTAAGCAAAGTGGTATTGCTAGCCAAATAGAATGTGACAGCTTGATGAATATTGCCTATCTGTCTCAAATAACTAATTTGAAAATTAGCGATAGAAATCCATTAGATTATCTCAAAGAATATGACGAACCTGATTTAGAAACAGTGCTACGCTCCCATCTTATACCAACGATTATTCTTGAATGGTCAAGAGCCGATGCACTTCCTGAAAACGCCCTAACAATTTTTATTGAAGAAAGGATAAACCTCTTATTAGAGTCTTTGAGGCTGAAGTTAGACTGTATTGAATTTAATATTTTTGATATGGCCAATCGCACAGATAATATTATTACTAAATAAGCGATTGTCTAAGAAAAAAGCATTGCTAAATAAAAACATGTATTCACCCCAAGGACTCGCTCTTATATGTGAGATATTCATACTTTTATTCAGCAACTCCAAAAACTTATTTTACTTTGTTGCTACGCCGATAATATGAGGACTAATAATCGGCAGTTGTGCATCAAATCGCTCATAATTCACACTAGCAAAACCAGCATTCTCTAAAGATTTCCAAGTTTCTCTATCTGGATGACAACCATCACCTATCACTTTCCAAATCGGACTCATTTTGCTTTGCATCTGTCGTAATAAACTTCCTTGAGGTGCGGCGACATGTTCAATAAATAAGAAGCGTCCACCTGGTTTGAGTACTCTTAAAATTGCCTGTAAAGTATAATCTATATTTGGCACTGAACACAAAACTAAGGTACTAACAACAGTATCTATGCTGTTATCTTCAGCATCTAACCATTCAGCATTACCAATTCTAAGGTCGATATTTAAGCCCAGTTTTTCAGCTTGTTTTTGGAGATAGGAATGCATGTGTGGGTTTGGCTCAATTCCTATCCAGTGGATATCTTTAGGGTAGTAGGGTAGATTAGGGCCTGTTCCTGGTCCGATTTCTAAGACCTTCCCTTGGAGATTAGCAAAAAGAGAAAGTTTGCGCTCACGTACAAATTTATCATACGTGCTGCTACTTTGAGCCATCATCCAGGCGAAAAAACGTTTCCCAAAGTTGGCAAAAATTTGATTTTGTGAATCTCCAATAATTTGGTTTACGGTCATCATCCACTTCCTAAATTTTGAGGCTATAAATTGGTGTGTCAAGCAACCATTTATAGCCTTAAGGTACGATAATTTGCGTTTCTTGTACCTCACCCATTTGACTCACCTGATTGGGTGATTTTGATTAACATACACACATAGCAACTTACCGCAAGCTACCACAGTAAGAGCAAAAGGACAGACACAGAAATAGAATTTATCAGTATAGTCTTTTCAAGGTTGAGTTTTTTCAGATTTGTTCAAGTTTTGTCTTTCTGCCAACCAGGTAAATAATACAATACCGCACAGGTCAGCGCCTAAGTCAACTAAATCAAAGCTACGATAGGGTGTAAATAGTTGAATTATCTCATCAACTATACAAAAAAATATCACAATTAATGGTGCTAGAGGCAGATAAATATTCAATATTTGAATCTTACGTTTGTTTAATGCCAGATGGCCCAAGTAAGCAGCAATTCCTAACAATAAGAAATGCAAAATTGTATCGGAATACGGTATTTGTGATATTTCAGTGGGGATAATTCTTAGGTAGGCTGACATAGAGATGGACATCAAAATTACAAAATAAACCCAAAATGCAAAAACCCAGCGCTGATTAGATTTCATTTTGATACATTTAAAAGTATTTATGAGCAATACAAAGATAACAAAGAGCGTTCCGCAATTGGGAACGCTATATTTTGGTAAATTCTGTTAAGACAATATGAAATTAAATTGAAAATTGCTAGTTTTAAAAATCAGGCATGGAGATTTGCTTGTTCTTGCAACCAAGGATCTACAGGTTGTCCATCTTTGCGGCGTAATTCAATTTCCACTACCATCACTTCTTTTGAACCAGGAGGCGCGGGTTTTTTATGGAAAATAATCTCATAATCTTCTGGATTGTGTTTGCGTTCTTTCAACCATTCCTGTACCTTGGTTGTGGCAAAAAATGATTGCCCTTGCTCAAACATTCGGGTAATCTGCAATTGCAGTGTATAAGGATTTATGCGACTCATTTTCTACCGCCTTTGTTAAGTTAATTTTACGATAAGTAATCTACTTACCATAGATAATCTAATGTTAGTGCGAAGTACCTACATTTGGGACTTTGCGTACAGGTGTAAATTCTAATTTCAGCTAGCATCTGTAGGAACAAAGTCCGAACCTAGTTCGGTGGATGGTCTAAAAAAGCATCGATGCTCTTGCAATTTGTATTCCACAAGTTGATAAATCTTATTTGTGCTGCTTGGTTTTTGCCATCTTTGGCAGTAGCTACAACTTAGTAATGTTATAATAGTACTTCACAAAAAAATGTTAAAAACTTGACCGCACTCCACCCTGAACTTTTACGTACAGTAGCGGATGAGGGAACGGATGAGTTAAGGATTGTTCACCATTTCCCACTGTCTCTACAACATTTAACTACTTAATTCTGTTATAGATTGGAGAGAAGCACGCCGCTTCAAATACTGACCAACAGACTGAGATGGTTGTTATGAAGAGCAAAAATCAAGCTGTTTTCGCTTTAATTGTAAAAAGCACTATTGTATTTTTACCCTTAATGCTATGCACTGGTATTGCCAGTGGACAATCTGCACCATTAACTTCCCCAGTACTAACTCCTGCTCCAGTCTTATTGAATCAGGAACGGGAAGAATTAGCGCGACTACGAGCCGAAAAGCAAGTTCAATCTGATTTAAAGAGGGCTTTTAGCCGTACAACTATTCTAATCAATATCTGGCTAGTTATATTAAGTCTATTTCCAGCGGCAGTCATTGCTTTACTTTGGCTATTACGACGGGTAATAATCCGTGAAATTGTTGAGAGAGCAATGCAACAACTACAGGGAATAGAAAAATTACAAAATCAGCTAACCACTGTTAAGCAAGAGGCTGAAAATACTATTCAAGAGGCTAAAAGAATAAATTCTGAATTAGAGCAGGAAACGGCTGCTTTACAACAAAAAATTTACAACGGTCAAGAAAATTTATCTAATCTTACATCTGAACTAGATTTAGCTAAAGCACAGGTTTTAAGTAGATTAGAAACTGAACTGAAAAAATCTCAAGAAAATATACAAACTTTAGAGTCAAAATTTGCTTCTGGGCTATCTAAGTTAGAGTTTGATGCTCAACAACAAAGAGATATAGCACTGGAAAATCTAGGAAAATTAGCATCTGTCATGGCAGACGAACTGTCTAATTTAAAGTTAGGTGTGCAACAACAGCAAGAACTAGCCGTTGCTGATTTAGAAGTTTCAAGGTCTGAGTTCACATCTCAACTTTCTGTATGGCAGTCTGATGCTCAAAATGAAAAATATATAGCTATTCAAAGCTTAACAAAATTGCATTCAGAATTTGCCGAACAATTATCGAAATTACAGGTAGATGCTCAAAACCAAAAGGATATCATATTTGAAAATTTAGGAACACTAGATAAAGACTTGAAATTTCAATTATCTGAATTACAGGTAGATGCTCAAGAACAAAAACATAAAATTGTTGAGAGTTTAGCAGCATTGCAGTCAGAATTTGCTGCTCAACTATCTGAATTACAAGTAGATGCTCAAAAGTGCAAAGAGCTAATAATTGGAAATTTAGAGAAATCTGGTTCTGAGTTTAGTTCACAATTTTCAGAATTACAATGGAATGCTCAACAACAAAAGATTCTCATTTTGGAGAAGTTAGAAAAATTAGAAACTGAGTTTGTCTCTCAACTCTCTGAGTTGCAATTGGATGCCCAACAAAGAAAGGATCTCATCCTTCAAGAACTGGTTGAGATGACATCTGCATCCATACCAGAGGCAGTAAATTCTGAAGTTGAGGTTGAAATGACACCTGCATCCATCCCAGAGGTTGTGAATTCTAAAGTTGAGGTTGAAATACAGGAACAGCCACAACAACCAGAATTCACTGCTGATGAGTATGTACAACAGGGAGATGGGCTGTTTTCCCAAAGGCGTTATGAGGATGCGATCGCAGCTTACAACCAAGCGGTTAAAATTCAATCTGATGAACCTGTAGCTTGGTTAAAACGTGGTCTAACTCTAGGAAGGTTGAAACGCTACAAAGATGCGATCGCTTCCTATGATAGAGCTATTCAGATTCAGCCAGATTATCATCAAGCTTGGTGCGATCGCGGCGTTGCTTTTGGTAACTTACAAGAGCATCGGCAAGCTTTTGCCTCATTTGATAAAGCTACACAAATCAAGCCTGATGATGCCGTTGCTTGGTTGAATCGCGGTCTTTCTCTAGTAACATTAGAACAATATGAAGAGGCAATAGCGTCTTTTGATAAAGCGCTGGAATTCCAACCCGATTCTCCCAAAATTTGGGATAAACGCGGTTATACCTTGGTAATATTGGGACGCGATGATGAAGCGATCGCTAGTTTTAACAAAGCCTTAGAAATTAAGCCAGATTATGCCAGTGCCTATTACAATAAAGCAGCCTGTTACGCACTGCAAAGACAAGTTGAACTATCTCTGCTAACTCTACAACAAGCAATTGAACTTAATCCCAGGTATAAAGAAGACGCAGCAACTGACCTAGATTTTGATGATATTGCCGATGATGAGCGCTTTAAGCAGTTAGTTGCAGAGTAAAAACCTAAAAACATTAATTACTCCCCACTCCCCCCAATTGGCGGATTCTGTTCGCCAGACATCGCTTTGAGTTTAGATGTGAAAGACTCAGAGCGATCGCTTTTTTCTGGAGTAAATTGCCCGATTGGGGCATGAATAGCAGCAGGTGGGAGCAGTTTTGGCTGTCGTTGATGAGGAATTGGTGATGGAGAGGCTGGTGGACTTTCTTGTGAAGTTTGCCTTTGGCTAACAGCAGACGATAACTGAAGCGTTGCCGAAGAAGCAAATTTTCCAGAAAGGGGAGACCTCAGGACAGTTTTATTCTCCCTAGCTTCCTCTTTGCTTTCTTCTTCACTTAAAGATGTTTTATGTTCGTAACTTTTCAGTTGTAGAGTTGCAGTATTGCTTTTTTGATAGCCGTTGCGAATCTTAGCAGGTGGTAATTGAGGACTGGTGACTTTCTCTACAGTAGGGTTTTTCTTGATTAGCGGTAGGGTTGGAGCAGGCGCTGAGGTTAAACTTTGGGGAAACTTGCTACAAATCATCCGTTCAAATTCCATGTTGAAATGATATGTAGCCTGATCCCGGCGCTGCCAAAATACTAAAATTTGCTGCACGGAAACAGCTTTATAACGACCTTGATATAGTGCCTCAATCACTGCCAGGTGTAGCCAATTGAGTGGGTATTGCGTTTGCCAACGCTCAACTAGCTCATTGGCACTATACCCACTGAGATCAAAACTATAGTTAATTAATAAGGCGATCGCTAAGTTGGCAGAAGTATCTGAAAGTGTTGTTAACATGGGGCTATTAGCTTTAGGCAATAGGTCTAAGATTGTCACCCATCGCATATTAGCCTAACGTGCTTTTAACTACATGGTTTTTTTTCCAAGAGTTACCAAGCCAATAGGCAGTGTTTCCTATTCTACTTGTCAACTTCTGGAATGCAACCCTACATAGACTGATTTAATCGCAGATGTTCGCCCAATGGCGACTAATGCCTGATAAACCATTGCTGCAACTTCGGCGCGTGTTGCCGGACGTGAAGGTGAAAGCAGTTTAGGATCTGGGTAATTGACGATGATTTGTTGTTGTGTAGCAGTGGCAACAGCTTTTCGGGCATAGTCGGGAATGATATGACGATCGCTGTATACTTCTAAAATATCGCTATCAACAGCTGGTAGTCCCAGTCCGTTTACTAGGGAGACAATCACCTGTAACCGTTGGACATTTTGATCGGGGCGAAAAGTGCGATCGCTAAATCCGCCAACAAAGCCACCGCTAGCCGCGATTTGGATAGCGCTATAAGCCCAAAAATCCTTGGGTACATCAGTAAAATCAGGTGCTGAGATTTTGGGAAATGGGTTAAAGGCGATCGCCACCAGAACTGCATACTGGGCGCGAGTCATGGGTTGATCTGGCTGGTAGCTACCATCGGCAAAAGCATGAGTTAAATCCATGCTCACTAATGCCTGAATAAATGGTTTTGCCCAATGTCCATCTAGCTGAAGAGACGCGGGGCCGGGAGGGGAGGGCAAGGGGAGTTTTTGAGATGGGGATTCTGTCGGGGTATCTGAGGAAGTAGTGCTAACGGCTACTCCATTGGCTGGGATCAATTTGACCAAGCCCTTAACTAGAGCAGGATTTAACTGATTATCTACGGAAACCAGTTTTTGGGTAGTGGCATTGTGTAAATCAAATTCACTATTATCACGAAAAATATTATCACCGGGATCTTCGGTATTACCTAAGTCAGGGATTGCATTGCCATTGACTAATAGACCACCTTGGGTATTTTTAACAATGAGATTTTGACGCAGCACAGGTTGGGCGTTGCGAGAAAGTGCGATCGCGGTACGATTTTCTGATAATTTGTTATTTGCGATCGCAGGAGCGGCAAAGTCACTAATTACTATGCCTAAAGGGTTTCTTTCAAATACATTCCCCAGTACTTCTCCCTGGCTATGACCTGCTATCAATAACCCGCTAGCAGAATTTTGCACAAATATATTATCTAAAATTGCGGGTTTGGCAGTACCGGTGGTAAACACGCCTTCCCGCCCACAGTCTCTCAAAGTATTGTTAGCTAGAGTAGGTGCAGCTGCTTCAATCCAGATACCAGTACCTTTGTTTGAGGGATTGGTGACAGTTACACCTAAAAGACTGGCATTATCTAATAAGAGAAGTGTAATATTTTGTATACCAAAGCTAGGACTTTGATACTCTCCACTGCCGGAAATTACAATCCCTGAACCTTTGTTCGCTTCGTTACCCACCACTGTCGCCCCTTCAGGAATAACCAGTGGGAACACCTCACCACTAGCAGCGCTGTAAATCCCCGACTCCAGATGAATTATTGTCGGGATTTTGGTTACTTTTAAGGCACGGGTGAGACTTTTAAACGGACTCAACCGTGAACCAGTATTGGTATCATTCCCTGTCATAGGGTTGATATAGAGTGTGACAACGAGGGTAGAGTTCACCATTGATAGTTGAGAGTCGGTTGTTTTAATTATGACAATCATAAATAACACTACTTGTAGCAAACTTTTTCAAAGTAGTATCCTTGTGTGTAGAAAATACATCCACGTTACTTTTTCTTGCAAGCGGATAATCTGTACACACAAGTTATAGACTCTCATGCAACATTCCGAGTTCTCATCTTGGCGTTCCGAGTTTTGAAGCTCAAGCTTCGAGTTCCAATCTCACGTTTTGATGAGTTAAAAACTTTACAGTTATCAAGTAATTTCAAGTTAGAGAAGTTTTAAAACTTAATAAATTATCTAAATCCAAGTTTTCAAAGGCTTTGCGAGAAACCGTGCGTTAGATTTGGAATGCGATCAGCCTCCAAATTCATTACACCCTGTCAAAAGTGCGATCGCTATTGAGGGTAGCAAATATTTTTGTTCAAAAAACTGCTGTTTTACTCCGAAGGGCTTTCATGCTTTCAGCCTGCTGTTGCATGTGCTCACTAATGCGATCGCAAGCTAACTCACAAAGTTCAAAAATCATTGGATCGGCAATCTCGTAATAAGCATTAGTGCCTTGGGGCTGAC
Source organism: Nostoc sp. UIC 10607 (assembly GCF_047228265.1). Lineage (NCBI taxonomy): Bacteria > Bacillati > Cyanobacteriota > Cyanophyceae > Nostocales > Nostocaceae > Nostoc > Nostoc sp. UIC 10607. The sequence goes on from NZ_JBIQNW010000101.1 coordinate 14,803, forward strand.
GAGATAAAACCCCTACACTTTCAAATGCTTAGATAGATTTGCCTGACCTAAACCAGTAGCCTAGGCAATTTCCATCACATTCATTGGGACTGACTTCAGACAGGTCAAAATCTGTAACCTACTTGCCTCTGAATAAAACCTTGAAATAGTAAACTACCTACGCTCCCGCTTGCGGTGAGCGTAGGCTTTTAAGTAGCCCTGAACTAACCGTACTGAGTTCACAGCACAAACAGTTCGAGCCTCTGGGC
>NZ_JBIQNW010000102.1:0-14930 GCF_047228265.1 Nostoc sp. UIC 10607
CCACCAGTGAGGATCATGATTTTGGAATAGGCTGCTGTTTCTACAGCTTGGCGTTGCTGTTCTGAAAGCTGAATTTTACGGCTGCCTGTAAAGCGGTCAATCCAATCACGTACACGCTCAATGTCAGTGCCGACAGGCTTTTCCAAGCGTTGGCGTATCAGTTGAGCTAAATTCTGTTCCGTATGAAAGTAAGTCGGCTTGTAGCAAAGTAGCGTTTTTTCTTCATCCCGCTCTCGAATCAGGTCGTCTGTTAAAGCCATATCTTTAATAATGATCGCCACCGCTTCTTCTGTGGGCTGATGAGATTCGGTAGCCAGCAGTTTGATTACCGACTCAATCAGTTGGCTCTGTGGTAGGTAACAATGACCATCTTCGGCGGCTTCACTTAGGCAGTGGATAATCCCCGCACGGTAACGAAATTCTGAGTCAGGGGCAATTCCGATATTCCGTGCAATCTTGTCAGCAGTTAGAAAACCAATACCGTAGATGTCGGCTGCTAACTGGTAGGGATTTTTGGTAACAGTGGCAATTGCTTCATCCTTATATTGCTTGTAAATCTTCACAGCATAAGTGGTAGAAACGCCATGTCCTTGGAGAAACACCATAACTTCTTTAATGGCTTTTTGCGTTGACCAAGCGTTTTTGATGAGTGTGATCCGTTTTTTGGCAATACCCTGGACTTCAATCAGTCGTTCAATCTGGTTTTCGATGATGTCCAGGGTTTCTAAACCGAAGTGAGCAACGATACGCTTGGCTGTGACTGGGCCCACGCCTTTGATTAAACCACTGCCCAAATATTTCTCAATTCCGGTGATAGTGGCTGGTTTGGTTTCTCGATAATTAACTACCTGGAACTGGGGGCCAAATTGTGGATGGTCACGCCAAAAACCAGTTAGTTGTAGAGTTTGACCTGGCTGAATATTGGCAAAGCTGCCTACGATTGTGGTGAGTTCGTTGCTACGCGGACGAGTCAGCCTTGCCACTGTGTAGCCTGACTCAGCAGAGTAAAAAGTTAAACGTTCTACGACTCCGATGATTGTTTCGTGTTGAGGGAAGGCACTTATTTGTTGAGGGGAAAGATTAGGAGGAGTGAACATTGCCTGTTAGAAGAGGCCGCACATTATTATAATACTGGAAGTCAGTTAATTATAGTACATAGATACTAAGTTGCCTTCCTGAAATTAGTGGAACGCAGAAGCACAAAATACATCAGATCCTATCTTCAGAAACGAAGAGAGATTGACACCGCACGTTACCTCAATCTTGATTTTCATGAAATCATCTAATTTCGTGGTAGAACTACGGTGGCTAGTTGGACAGTAACGCAGAGTAGACCGGCCTAATTTATTTGAAACGAAGTGATGATAAGCTTTTGAGCTGATTCAACTATATTAGCTTATGAAAGTCCAAATTTAGATAGTCAAATATTATCTGTGCTTACTCCGTTGTCGTTATAATCTAGTTTTCAAGAAAAAGTTAGCCGAAATTAGAAGTGAGCCAATTTAGTGAGCCTTATCATTTGTTTATTTAATCAAGCTGGTGGAGTTGGGAAATCCACTCTAGCGATTAATCTTGGTTATCACTTAGCACAATTAAAGCCTGCTAAAACCAAGCATCACTACCGAGTTCTTTTAATTGATATAGATCCTCAAGCTTCACTTACTAACTTTATGGGAATTGTGCCTGAATCCCAAGAAAAAACCATTTATAATGCAGTGATTGATCAGGAAGCATTACCAATTCTTAAAGAAATTCATGGGATGGATTTTGTTCCGTCATCTCAGGATCTGACTTCAGCTGAATTAGAGTTAGTAGTAGCAGATATGCGTGATTTACGTCTTAAATATGCTTTGGAACCTGTAAGCGAACAGTATGATTTTATTTTGATTGACTGCCCCCCTAGTTTAGGCATTCTTACTTATATCAGTTTAGTGGCATCAACTCACGTTTTAGTGCCGATACAGACGCAATACAAGGCATTCTTGGGGACAGAATTACTCTTAAATACAGTAACACGCGTTAAGTCTCTTCCAAATCGAAAGCTAAAAATTGCTGGGTTTATCCCAACGATGTTTGATTCACGTAATAGCCAAGATGAACGAACACTATTAGCTATTCAAGAACAATTGTCACAGGTTGGAATAGTCTATGACCCAATTCCTCGATCTACTGCTTTTGCTGATGCTGCTGAAGAAAATGTTCCTTTGGCAATCTTTAATCCTAAGCATCCAGCTTTATCAATCCTAAAAAAAATTGTTAAAGGGCTGGAGAAATTATTATGAGTATAAAGCGTGACAAGCCCTATGGTCGCCGTCTTAAGGGATTAGAAGCTTTGATTGGGGAGTCTGTTGACACTGTTCCCTGTGGACAGTTTGTCACTATCGAAAAAATCCAACTCTCTGGTCAGCAGCCTCGCCGTTATTTTGATCCAAAAAAGCTAGAGCAGTTAGTACAGTCGGTTAAAGAACATGGCATCTTAGAACCATTGTTAGTCCGTTATTTATCTAACGATAAATATGAGTTGGTAGCTGGAGAGAGGCGTTACAGAGCAGCTAGTTTAGCAGGATTAACTGAAGTACCTGTAATTGCACGTTCCTTAAATGATCAGGAGGCCCTGCAACTGTCATTGGTAGAAAATTTACAGCGAGACGATCTCAATCCTATTGAAGAAACAGAAGGTATTTTAGAACTTATAGCACTTCAACTAGATAAGAAAGTGCCAGAAGTTATATCTTTACTTTATAAAATGCAAAATATTTTGGCGGGAAAAGTTACTGATAACGTTATCAGTAATTCTGATGCAGAGGATGTAAAAATGATTTTTACAGGCTTGGGGCTTATGGAATGGGAGTCGTTCACTGCTAACAGACTTCCTCTCTTGCGGTTGCCTGATGAAATTTTAGAAGTTCTACGTCAAGGAAAAATTGAATACACAAAAGCTAAAGTAATCGCTAAGTTGAAAGAAAAGACAGAACGTATTGCTTTATTGGAAGAGGCGATATTACAAAATTTATCACTAAATGAAATTCGAGAACGGTTGAAAACCCGTAAGTCGTCAACAGAAGAGAAGGAATTAGAGAAGCAAATAGATTCTACCTATAAGAAAATGAAAAAATCAAAGCTATGGGATAATCCCAAAAAGCGCAAGAAGCTTGAATTATTGTTTGCTCAAATAGAGATTTTAATTAACGAGGATGATTAAAACTGGACTAGAAGTTACTGCACCTTATTCTGTCTAAGACTCAGATGTCCCAAATGTGAGCAAACGGCGATTAGACTGAATACGCCAGAAGTACTTTCAACAACAGCGATTCCTTCTCCTTGGCCATAAACAGTTTTTAACTAGCCAAATAATCTTTAATCTGATCTTGTTCACGTTATAAAGCTTTGATACCCTGCCCATAGGCAGAGCGTACCTTGGAATGACTGAGATTGAGTCTTTGTGCAATCTGTTTTGCAGTCAGCTTGTCCTCGCCCTCCAGACCAAACTGTAACATTAAAACAAGACGTTGATTTGGCTTCAAGGTAGCTAATAAATCCTGCAAATCTGACTGGAGACATTCTAGGGTAACGTACTATTGTGCGGAGATTCTTTCGTCAGCTAATATCTCTTGTAGTTAAGTTTCTTGCTCCTCCCCAATTCCTAACTTTAAAGAAAGTAGCGGACGAAATGCGTTGAGACATTCGGAGATTTGCTTGGAAGATACGTCAATAACCGTACTTATTTCTGTAATAATGGGCTTTAGTCCCAAGGTTTGAAAAAGTTCGATATCTGCTTTTTTGATTTGCATCAATCTTTTGGTCAAGTCATGCGGTAAGCGAATAGTGTGCAACTGTTTTGCAACGGCTCTGGTAATTCCCTGTCGAATCCACGCCTTTTGCATAGCTAGAAAATTTATAACCGCAATTCGGATCAAACTTCTCTACCGCATGAAAGTAAACCGATAGCTCCCTCTTAAATCAGATCCAGAAATTCCGGCTTACTCCAACGATACTTTTTAGCTATGGCAACCACTAACCAGAGATTGGCAGTAATCTTTTTTTTGTTTAGCTAGTTGACCTTGTTCAAGGATTTGGGTTAATTATGTTTCTGTTTTATTCGCCTCAGCAGCAAGTTCAGCCATAGTTGGAGAAGGCTTTAGCCGTTGCATGAGAAGATTATTTTGCTCATCTTGTGCCAGCATAGCTTTACTTGTCGTGCATAGAAAATTTCTTGTTCCGGCAATAGCATCTCGAAGCGACTAATTTCTCGTAGGTAAATTCCAAGTGGATCAGAGCTTTGACTAGACATCTTGCAAGAAAATAAATTGCTAACAAAGACATTGATAGTAGAGTATAAATCAAAGAGTCAACCATCTAAATTAATTTCTGCTACGTTGATAAAAAAGATTTCAAAAGTTCCTATTGGGGGCTACATGGGGGCTATATATACCCCAACAATATCTCAGGACTTTGATGACATTTTGACCCCTATATAGGGTGTATATAGGTGCTAAATGGGGTATATTTGACTTGTTGATATTTTATACCCCATTTAGCCCCCAAGGGGTTATGATAAGCTCTTGAGTTGGGAAAAAAAGGGGAAGTTATTTTATTCTTCTTTCTCTTGCTCTTGCAGATCGCTTGAACAGATAATTTTCACAACTTATTGTGTATTACTTGGAGCAGATGTCAAACATTCACACCTTACAAAAAATTTTTCCTGCGGGTTTCGATAACGGTTACGGAAGTCTCAAACTTTTAGTAGAAGGATTTGAAGTAGTCCGTGTGCCGAGCTATATAACCAATGCCGAGATGGAAGATGTGCCAGGGCGTGTAGTTTTTAACGGTAGTGCTTATACAGTTGGAGAGTCTGCTTTCCGGACAGGGAATTATTTTGACCGGAATACCGATAATAATGAAAACAAAGTCAACAACGCATTATTGACTTTATTGGGTGCATTGGCACATCTACCACACCGTAAGGCTTGGCACTTAAAATTAGTTGTCAGTTTACATGATGTTGCTCTAGCATCAGAACTACAAAAAGTACTCAATGGAGAATATCAGCCGATACTTGCTGGCAAACAATCAGACGTGAAAGTAGAAGTGCTGAAAGTTGTACTAGAGGGTATGGGTGCATTATTTGGGCATCCACTCCCGAAAAAATTAACCATTTTAGACTTTGGTAATGGAACAACCCTATATTCTCGTTACAACCGGGGTCAACGAGAAGTTCACACTGCTTACCCCATCGGTGTAGAAGTTCTCATCGATGATATCTCCCAAAAAATGAAACATCTAAATGGCGGAAAAATCGGAGATCCATCCAAAATCCGATTTTGTCTAGAGATGGGACATACCAAGTACAGCCGTGACATCGATATCAAAGATATATACAGTGCAAGTTTGAAAGATTGGTATGAAAAATACTTGAAGAAAGTGGTGAATCTGACACTTGATGCCAAGCACCAAGGGGATGAAATCTGGGCGATTGGTGGAGGCTGCCTCTTACCAGGATTTAAGAAGCTGTTGGAGAAAAACGGCTTCAAAATCCTGGACAATCCGGTAGAAGCCAATGTCTTTGGGCTTTTAGAGATGGCAAAAACCATCAGCAGTAAGCATTCAGGATCTACATCTCTTAAGTAAAGTTATAACAATGGCAGATAAAAAAGACTTAGCACCGGAAAAAGTTCGCCTCAAAGATAATTACCGAGAGCGCATATTTGCAGAATCGCAAAAACTAGATAAAAGTTACCTGGACACGCTTTACTTTATAGTTGATTGCTATTTTGTTTTTATCAAGGCTGGATTACCTGCACAACGAATAGCTTCCACACCGATTAATACTGAATCAAACCAACCCACGTCTTGGACTCCAACTCCATTTGCACAGGAGAAAGAAGAAGATTCTTCAGGGGAAACATTCAGCCTTGATTTTGATTTGTAACCCTCAAATAAAGTTGTTAACTCTGTTTTAAGAAATCTACAATTAGACTAAATAGGCGGAGATACCATCGCCAATGCAAATCTAGGAGCTTTGAAGTCGATAATCTGATATGGCGATTAAGTTATGAGCAGGAAAAATATATTCAACAGGGATGATTAATTCACCGTGGAGTTAGTACTCTGGGGAACCCCATATTTTGATTGTCTTTGATGTTGCGATCGCCTTTGATGACATCGATAGCGATAGCCTCAAGCCCTAATTTGATACCCTAGACAGTGTAAAGGTTTCAGCGTTTGATTGAATAGTTCATTTGTTCGCATTTAAAGGGCTGGGGTCTTAAACCCTTGTTGCCTTAAGTTCTTGAATAAATGCATCAATCATAGCTGATACAGAACTGGCTACCTACTTTGAGTTTGACGAGGGTACTTGAGCGGATGCTTAATAATCTGGCTATGATTGAATGAAGAGTACTGAGTAGAAAAATTAACCCCTTCACCCAATGTGCAACTCAAAATCAATCAACCGATAGTTCAACACATTAACAGCCTGTTGTTCTAGCTGAGTCGATAGAGTCTCAGCAATATCGATCATCTGATTTATTTCAGCTTGCCATGCTAAATTTGTGCTAAACACTTCTCGATAAAACTGGATACACCCTCGCAAATGAGAAATGAATGAATGAGTTAATCTAGTTTTATAATGATTTAATGCAGATATATCAGGAATGCGATCGCTCAAAATTGCATCAATTACCGCCCCTGCCAATATTGCGCTGCGTAATGCAAAAGGCGTACCTTCCCCACTCACAGGATCAATCTTAATTGCCGATTCGCCCACCATCAGCCAACCCGAACCGTAGAGAGGCCATTGCAAGTGGGGGGCAGAAGAAAAACAATCTACCTTTTGCAAATCGTTGATAAATGCGCTAATTGTGGTGCTTTGATACAAACATTCCAACAACGCCCGTCGAGGATTGGCTGGAGTTATAGGCAAACATGCCTGAAGCATAGCGCCACCATCGACTGGAGCATAAAATAACCAAGCGTCAGCCAGCGACTCTATATAACAGACATGTGCAGATTTGGACGTGTCTTGTATCTCAGCAGCGATCATGACTCGTTGCCCACCAACCAAGAACTGAGAACTTTTCGGCAAAGCGAGCGCACCTCGTTTATGTCTGGTATACACTGTCCAAGCATATTTCTGCGATATTTGTTGAGCAGTCAATTGACTAACATCAATCACACGGGTGTGCTGCATGACCTTGGAGTTTCGGAGTAACTGTAGTAAAGAGTGCGATCGAATCGCCAATGCAGGCTGTTCCACCTGCACTGGCTGTGTGCCCCAATGCACCCAACGATGAGTCAGACGTTGACTGTAAACACCCAGATTCACATCCGGGAAAAGCTCCCTAAGCAATGTTTCACTAACATCGTTGAGTACTAATGATGGCCCGTAAAAGTGAGATTTTGCTGGGTCACATAGCAAATCGCAACGATAACCCAGCCGAGCTAAGGCTGCAACCACAGCATAAGCACTCAAACTGTCGCCAACAACAGCCACAGGATTCATCGTTAGGGAACAAACTTCAGACTGACTCATTGAAACGTGGTTTGGGAAATGGCATCATCAAAATGGGCAAGTACTGCATCAATGCTTTCATTGTGGGCTTTCTGCAAAACTTTAGAGAGAATCGGCTCTTTCAATACCTTTGATTCAGTCAATGGCGCTTTTCGGGCAAATTGAGCGAGCGCAGAGCTTTGCAATACCCCCGATTCCAGCAATTGATTTTTGGCTGTATTTAACAAACTTTGTGCAATCTTCTGGGATGTAACGGCAGGATCGCTTTCCCACCATTTAGGAATAGTAAACAGTGGCGTCAGTCCTTTTTCTGCCAGTTGAAAATTGATTGCGTTCAGCTTAAACATCAAAGAAATCGCTCGACGTAGCGATGCACCACTTATTTTCTCATCTTGCATGGCAAACGCCAACTTCAAAAACACTATCAACGTTAAATATACAGCGTCACTTTGTTTTTGCAGGATGAACCCTTCGCTGCCTAATTCTTGAACGTGGGGAACACCATAGAGATTACTGTTAGGTAACTCCGGGTTAGGTTGATCGCTTAACTGGCTCCACTGACCGCCGCGAATATATTTTGGCAAATCACCACGACCCGCATTATCGTAAAAAGCCAGGTTTTGCTGGGCGGTACTGAAACGCACATAGTGTCCTTCACCCTCATCAATGATTAGCTTGATGATTTCCACCGCCCGACGTTGCGTTTCTGGGTCTAACTCTTCTGGTGAAAGCTGTTGCAACGAAGTCTGAATACCAACGTACATCCCATCCAGCCCAGCCGAGGTAGAGCGACTAGGTTCCTCAACATCGATAAACCACTGCAACTGAGTGCTGGTGAGACTTTGCAAATAAAAGGGTACCTCAAACCTGCGTCCAATCTTAGCCGCGCGTTTAACAGTCGTTTCGGCTCCCAGTAGCTTTAATACTTGGTTGACCCAATGCAAATGGCGCATTTCATCAATAGCGATATTGAAGATCTCATTAGCCCCTTTCCAAATGCGGAATGTTTTCAGGTCTGGCTCTTGCGGCTCCTCAGCTGGAGCATTTACAGAATAGTAGGCGTAGAGATATTGCACCGCTAGAGCGTGTTCTACCGTAGCTAAATAAGCTAGTTCTTGTTTGATTTGTTCCAGAGTCAGAATTCGCCCTTTAGGGGGAACAGGGGGTTTGTAGGATTCGCCACATTCCCGACCATTCACTACTGGGCGCAGTTGCTCCCAATCGACCATCATTTCTGCATAGTCGATTTCCCGGAGGCGACGAGCTTCGTAACTGTTAGCAATATCTTCGGTTTGTGGCTCTATATTCGAGTTCTTACGCTGGAAGTTAAGATATTGGTATTTACCATCTTCACTGCTATTGACATCAGGCTTGTTGGATGCCCAATAAAAACATTGGCAATCCCGGAAATCGTAAGTCCAGGGGGTACACAAGGTACGTGTCAGTTCACCTGGTTTGTAAACATCCGGGTCAATGACACCTTGATTGCTCAAGTAAACTGAGCGGTCTGTAATCAGGATGGCAAATTTCAATTTACCAGTTGTATCTCGTTCTACATGGCTATTGTTATTGTTCCAAGAGGTATCTAATTGAGCTTTAGCAGCGTTCAGACTATCACCATCTGCTGGCGGTTTCGGCCCGATCGCCACGGCAGTTTTTCCAGGAAACAGGGCATTAGCTTTCCGCCAGATATATAAGCCGCCCAAGTCTTTAGTATCAACGAACTCAATGGCAGGCGGATTCGCTGCATCCTGGTCAACAGAGGTTTTCCCCTTGAGAATCCACAAAAACAAATCATCTTGGAGATCGCTTTCTTTCAATCCTAAGGTAATCCACTGGGCGGCCCGATCGCTGGGAGTCAGTTCCGCAAGTCGAGCGCCATCACCCCGATAGACTTCAAAATACAAACCGGGGAAGAAATACTTATGTAGATTACGGGCATCCATTTCCAACCCAGGATAGCAATTGTCTACAGCATCTTCTGGGCGGGTATTAGCCGGGTTACCGGGAACAATGTAAGCGGCTCGTGCAGTTAGGTTACGCGGAAAAATCTTCCATTCCTTTGGATCTTGGGGGGAGAATTCGTTTGGCCGCCACGGGTTATTATTTTTGGTAATTTTCATATTTTTCCAGTTAAATTTGTAATTCCGTTTGCAAAGTAGATTTCGGGAGTCACAAAATACTCAGGGGTGTAAGTAGAGAGTTCGGCATAAGCTGCCAAACAAAATTCCAGCCAGCCGCGAATGTAATCGCAGCCAATTCGCCCACGTTTGCTGACTTCGTGGTAACAGCCTCCTCCACAGAGGTAACGCGCCCAACAATCACTACATGGTTTGATGGAGTTGACATGATTGCGCTGTAATAGCTGCTGTCGAGCCGCAAAGTCTGACCCTTGCTGGACTGACCCCATAGCCCACTCCTCATCTCCTACCAATCGATGACAGGCATAAAGTTCGCCTTGAGCATTCACGCTCAGATAACCCGCACCCGCACCACAGGGATAAGGACGATGGCTACCACGATGAATTTCATTGAGTGCCGTTTCAAAGTTGGTAAACGGGAAACGCTTACCCTGCAAAAGGTGTTGTTTACATACCTCACCACATTCGATCATGTGCTGCAAAAATAGCTCGAACTCTTCAGCCCCAAAGGCATACTCTGCATTGGGTGACACCAGCACCGGAGCAAATCCGGCATCATCAACACCCAAGGACAGCACATGCTGCAAAATTGGCAGTAAGCGCCCGCTTTGGGGCGTGACTGTCATGCGAGCCGACAAATGACCAGGACGCTCAACTGACATGACTTCTAAGCCACGTAAAACTGCCTCGTAACTACCCCGACCGTTGACTGTTGGGCGCAATTGGTCATTGAGTAATTGGGGCCCATCGAGGCTAACAGACACATTAAATCGGTACTCGGCGAATAAAGCTGCATCTTCAGGCGTAACCAAGGTGCCGTTTGTAGTCAGAGAAAACCGGACTTTATGCCGAGTTTCTTGGCCGCGCTGGCTGGCATAACGGGTAATGTGGTGGATTAATTGGCGGTTTAACAGAGGTTCTCCCCCCATAAACCCGACAACTAAATCTACACCTGGCTCGGCCTCGGCGATTAGACGGTCTACGGCTTGCTGGGCAATGTCCTGGGGCATGAATTGTGTTTTGCTGCCAAACTTGCCCTCGTCAGCATAACAATACTTACAGCCAAGATTGCAGCTTTGGGCGACGTTCAACGATAAGGAACGCAGGGGAGGCGGTTCGAGGGGAATATCATCAATGGCAGGCTGACCACCTGGCATCACAAAGCCTTGGCGAAAGTCTGCGATTTCCTGGTCGGTTACAGAGTCGTCTACCACTAGCAATTGAGCGATGCGCTGGGCGGTGGACTCGTCGAGATCGAATACTCGCGAACCGTCCACCACCAGCAAGTGTTTTGCGACAGCGCTCTCAAACAGATGAAAGTCGCGGGATAAATTGTCTACTTCCGGCGATATGGATGACTGTGGCGATCGCAAATTCATGATCAACTATCCTCATCTTGAGATGTTTTTTGACCGTTTTGCAACACTTCCAACCATTCCTTCATCAAGTAGTACTGACGTTGGGATATAGACATCGGTGAGGAATCGGAACCTCGCATTAAGGCGGGCATTTGTTTGTCATAGGATTTCGGTTCGTCGGTGGGTTTGCGAATCCATTGTTCAAACACCTCTGGGCGTTGTCCCATGCGTTGCTTGAACACTTCGTAAGCCAGAAAGCGCACATGATTCATCCGACCTAATTCGGTTAAGGGTAATGGATGCCCTGGGCGTGGCGGTACGGGGTCGAATGGGAAAGGAGCGTCTGCGCCTGAGTCACTTGGGTTATTGGCTAACTGCGATCGCAAATTTTGCTGATCCAGATTAGAAGCTTCCATCGTCTCGCGGACTCGTTGCATCAAATCAGCGATTTCGGCTTCTGTTTCCGGCCAGTTTCGCCCCTCAATAAAAGCTTGATGTAAAACTTCGTCTCGTTTGACTAAATCGCTCAAACCATCAGCAATGGAGACAAATGGTCGGCGGTCCGGTTGGAGGTCCTGGGGACAACATGTGTAACGAGCATAAGCAGTAAGTTTACCTGTAGCTACACTTGCTCCTGTGACTGTCACTCTAATCAAACCGTCATTGGAATCATCCAAAAATCCCAAGCTAGTACCATCCGGTTCTTGAGCATACAGACCACCAGGATTGGTGCGCGGATCTTCATTAGCCCCAGACCCTGGATTCCAGTGAGGCCATGCAGCATTGGGATTGAGACAACAGTTAATTTGTCGCAAAAATACCGCTCGGTCTTGAATCAGTGGGATCAATTGGGTTAAGTTGCGATCGCTACTATTGCTGGGAGCATAAATCAATCCCTGCGGTGGGGTAATTCGCAAACGCAACTCAGGCCAACTTGGATTAGGGCGAATTACCTGCACATGGCCTAATGGAATATCCACGCCAGGGGGAATCAGAGAATTTTCTGCCCCTTCAGGACTGTGACCCAATATCGGGTGTAAAAGATGATTTGTACCGGGAATTTCGATCGCAGCTGCAACCAGATCCCCATCTGCCAAGGTGTAGTGATATGCCTTGCGGTTGGCTGCTTCCACGTGCCACACCACATCATTTAGACTCAACTTAGCTGCTTGCAATTCATTTAGTCCTATGGGACCTTCATACCCGTCTGACCAACGTCCATGTAACTCAAAAAACGGACAAACCGGACGCCACTTACCTTTATCTTTGAAGCGAATTTCTTCTGGCAAATAAGCAGAAATATTGCCGTTGGGATCGATATTAAACGTTAGTGCAGGTTTGATGACTGTTTCAGCTGTACCCCGAGGCGAGTAATCATTCTCCGCCCAATGGAAATTCTCCATTGGGTATGGGGATTGTCCAAACCGAGCAAAGGCTAAGGGGGGACAAATCCAAATTTCTTCAAGAATTAACTGATCTTGAGAAGACATAAAGAATGTTTTGTTATGTATTATAAAATACTCTCTAGACAAACTCTAGAATATTTAGCGCCTTATAAGCACATACTTGAAGGTTAAACTTTACATATATTTACATAGCTAGATCGTTTTGATGGTAGTGGAGGACAGCTTTTCTATTTCTGCTTGAACATTCCCTGCTTTAACATTAATAATCAATGGCAAAAATATCAGCGCACAGAGCAAAATTTGAACCTCTTGGTTTGGGTGGAATTGAGCGCTTTGTTGAGGCGGGGACAATGCTGATTGAGATGGAGGTTTCAAAAACTGTGGTCGTGTGCCGAGGGAATTAACTCTTTGTTGATAGTCACTATCCGATTCAATAATTGCCCCAAATTTATTGGTCATGTTCTCCAAAGTTTTGGGGGGAATTGAACTGCTGACTAAGTGAAATACTGCTAGACCTTTTTTAGTTTCCCTAATAACATCTTCCATTGGTACTTGCTCCCACTTAACTTTTTGAGCAGTTAACCATTTAGTCACAGTATCAGCTTTCTGGTTGTCAACAGCCAAGCCCATGACTCCAAGCTTTTTGTTTGATTCTGTAGAAAATAAGAAAGTAGGACGCTCTTTAATCTACGATTTCTTCACTGAACGAGAGAAAAAGGAGTTTAACCCAGATGGTTCTCTCAGACCTGAATATATAGAATATGCTCAGAAAATTGGCATCAGTGAAGGGGCGCTTGAAGAACAAGAACGTCGTAAAAAAATCGAAGTTGACAATTACAATAAAGTGTCTGCCAAACACGCAGAACAAGGCATTAACTTTGGTGAGCAGAAAATGAACGCTCGGATTGAAGACAGCAGAACTTACGCCCAACGCCTCCGCCAAATGGAACAGGACTTGCGGAGCTTTGAGCCAGAAGATAGCTTGCCTTTTGATAAAAACACCTCCTATTAGAGTAGGTAAAGTTACGCTGTAAGACCGTTTTTATCCATCAAATACAGTGATTTTACCTGGATATGTAAAAAAAGCGATTGCCTCACCTTGGGCTGAAAGTAAATATTCAAAAACTGCCTTTTTAGTTCGGTCAGTAATTGCAGTGCGGTCAATAAATATACTGCACTGTAACTGTATTTATCTATGATGCTTTTTACTGTGTGGTGGGGTATTTTTTGATAATTTTTTGCCAAGAGATAATTCCGATGAAGAATTATTCGATATTGATGAAGTAGCTATTTTATACATAGCAAAACAGCAAGAAATAGCGACTAGGGAGATTAAGGTAGCCTGACCAATTATTTTCCACGAGTTGGAAGTCAGTTGAGACTGAACTCGCCTAAAGAAAACAGACTCTAACTTTTGCTGAGTCGTGCGATTTTTCAAGTACTCTAAAACTTGCAGACATTCAGATATGTCCTCGCCTTTGTAGACTTTTTGACACAGCAGAATTTCTAAGCGTTCAATGCGCCGTTCTGGAGTAGATAAATTGATATCGTCCTAATCATCCCAAAGCTTGGTTTGTTGTAGTTCAGACATGAGCATTTCTTAATTATTTACGACGCTTGGATTTGTTCTTATTACGTTCGTACTCAGCAAGGATATTTTTGAATTGTTGGGGAAAAATCACGGTTTTCTTATCTAATCGCAGTAAATAACATCCCCCAGAGTCACTTTTACAAGCGATGGTGGTAGGCCAGTTGAGTCCTGCGATTAGCCCAAGAGTAGTGAATGTGACAATACCACTCAGGAAAAATAAAGTACCAGAGCGACCAGAGCCGACCCAAGCACCAGCCCAGAAGAGAAGTTCTTTGAATTGTTCAAACCGCTTGTGACGAAGTTTTTGACGTTGTGTTTGTGCTTCATTCCAAGCTTGGAGCTTTAAAAGCTTTTGGGCAGCAAGTTGGGTGGCTTTCGCATCAGAGGCTTTATCTACTTGGATATCAATGGTGCGTTCTTTGGCTGCAATTTCTTGTTTTAATCGGTATTCATTCCATTCTTGGATACGTTGGGCGACAGCATCGGCATTGGCGAAGAAGGCAATGAGGGTGTCGTCTCCCAAGTCATTCCAGATAACTGTGCCCTCTGTTGCTTTTTTTGGGCGATTCGAGCCATGATTCTTTCTTCTAATTGAGCAAACAGATTGTTTTCCGAATCGCTCTGTTGCAATTTCAATGCGACATTTTTCAGGTAAAGTGATTGAACTAAGCCAGTTATTTCTTCAGCTTCGGCGGCAGTAATCCTATCAATAAGATTAGATAAATCATCTCTGGCAGCTACAGCTTTTTCACTAACATTCTCAATCACTGCATCTAATTTTAGTTGCTGAGAAATCCCAGACTCATTTAGAGCAGCTAACTCAGATGCAACTTCTTCAAAGGATTTTTTTTGCTCTTTTATTGATTTGTAGGTTTCAAGAAAGCGTTCGCACTCATCTGGGCTATACTCATCTTGCTCAGATAG
>NZ_JBIQNW010000103.1:0-14628 GCF_047228265.1 Nostoc sp. UIC 10607
ATTGCCATCAACCTAAGAAACCCAGCCTTCAGATGGAATGGCTTTTACCTCAATCTGCTTAACCCGAACTCAGGTTATATATGGTTCGATATGCATTAAATAAGAACCATATTTTTGTTGATGCTCAATTGAGCCTCTACGATAAGGATGAAATTTTCACATGTATATTCTGCGATCGCCTACTTTTCTATAAAAAAGCGCACCATAAAACACGCAAAGAAACATCATTCTGGGTTTGTGGACATTTTTCTCATAACGTCAACATAGAAGAAGTACAAGAAACAGAAATTGATTGTATCAGCAATCAATTTCTCAGTACTAGAAGCGAAAGTGCAGTACATAAATATGCCAAAAGTCGAGCAGAAAATATACTTAATGCAACTACTGAAACCTACTTTAAACAAGATAAATTTGAGTCAATTCAAGAATACCAATATCCTGGCAGAAGGACTGATATTGCACTTGTTAATAAAAAGGGAGCAGGTTTTCTAAATTACGAAATACAGACTTCTCCTACAAGTTTTAATTCTATTACCACAAGGGTAGAAAAAGACAAAAGCAACTATGTAGGAGCAACAATTTACGCAATTGGGGAAATCAGCAGAAGAGGATCTGCTGATGAATGGGGTAAAGGTGTTGGTGGTCTGGGTGCAACTCAGGCAGTACTGTTAGCTTCATGCCTGGAAGCTTATGGAATGGCTCAGGATATTCAAAAAGTTGCAACTTATCATGAAATCACGCACTTTGAAGATATTAGAACCGGATTTACTTATATAGAGCGAAAAGATATATATGGAGACATTCAATTTAATCAGCATAAGTTTATAGGGAGACATAACGAAATCAGTAATGTAACTACAGACACAACAGCCGAAGTTATATATCAAGCAATACTTGAACATGAAAAACTACTCAAAGACCCGATAATATTTGATATGGGTTTTACTGGCAAGCCTTCTATTTCAAATGTGAGCAATACAGTCGAACAATTTGATGGTGATGACGATAATACAAAGAGATATGAAACACCTTTAGCAAAATTAGATTTAGAGTTACTTCAGAAACTCAAGCTATTGTGTCAAACACATCAGGGGCATATAGGGGCTGCAATAGAGTTTGATATTGATACCCATAGAGCAAAAGTTATCTTGCTAGGGCAAAGTGTAGAGTGTTATGAATGGATAGACTTTAAAAATTTATTTATCTCAGAAGCAGATTTTATATCTACGACAAGCTCGTGCAAAAAAACTGAATTAGAAAAAGAAGAAGGTAATACCCCTTGGATAAAGAGAATTAACACAGAAATAATTCCTTACAATATACTCAACCCAATAAAAGATTGGAGCCAGGAAACTGCAAGTCGAATACAAAGACTTAAAATAGGTGACAGATGCACCTGGATTGATGCACCTAATTGGTGGAATCCCAAGGGAGAAGAAATCAATGATATTGCTCAAGATGGAAAAGTGCGTCTTGCTTATAGCGGTAGATATATTCCTAGAGAGGAAGTGATTCTTATTGAATCTGCGGAATAAAAACCAAGCAATTGATCACCAATAGTCCAGAAACTGTTTTCATTTATTGATGGGCTGAATTTTTGTCTAAGTCGTATTCTTTAAGTGCAAGTACCTGTAGCATTTCTAATTCTTCCTTTACAGATAAAGGCTGATACCCCAATGAAAATGCTTTGGAACTATCCAAAGAAACATCTGTTGGTCTAGGCGCTGCCATTTTCACATCTTGTTGTCGGCAGGATTTTAGACCAGTGCTAGGAAGTTGAAATACTTCCACTAATATCTGTCCAAAATCATAACGCGAAATCCGCTCTTTGCCACCTAAGTGAATGATGCCATTAACTTTTTCTAATGCTAATAAAAGTCCTTTGGCAGCAGTTGTTCCACTTACTGGTGTGCGAAATTCATCTATAAATAAACTTAGTTCTTCTTCGGCTTGTAAAGTCTGAATAAATGGCTGAATAAAGCTTTTCGCTGTGGTTGTTGCTGCACCAAACATCAACGGCATCCGACACACTGCGGTCATCGGATACCTTTCTAGCATATCTGCTTCTGCGATCGCCTTTTGCTCGCCGTAAAGATTGACAGGACACACGGCATCTGTTTCTCTATAAGGGGCATTTAAGCCATCAAAAACTAAGTCGGTTGAGGTAAAAGCACAAGGAATAGAATTATCCGCGCAAAGTCCGGCAATATTGCAGGATGCGATAACATTAATTGCGTGTGATTCTTTGGGGTTGGTTTGACAAAAATTTGGTTGCGAATGTGCAGCAGTATGAATAACTGCTTCTGGTTTAACATCATTAAAGATGCGCTTCAATTCCTGAAAATTTGTTAAGTTCGCTTTTAAAATTTTGATGCCAGGAATCTCTAAATGATGGGATAAATAAGTGCCATAAATATCCCATTCTGATTTGGCAAGCTGACAAAGATGCCATCCTAAAAAACCACTTGCCCCGGTGATTAACAATTTTTTCATGTCTAATCGTAAACCGCTCAAGAAAAATACCTTTCTACAGCAGGCTTATATTCTAATACGCTTGGGTTAATTTTATAGACGCGATAAATCGCCGTCTCTACAAGGATTTTGGTCTTATCTGAACTGTATTGGCTTATATTCTACACTGAGCGGTGGTTACAACAGACTATTGCAGCAATTCCTGAAACTGCTTTTGACTACGCACTTTGATAAAGTCTGGGTCAGTTTTTGCTAATTTCTTGTATTTATCAGGAACAAGCTTGATTGCTTTATCTAGGTTCTCAATTGCTAATTCCAGATTGCTTTGTAAAGCATAAGAGCAAGCTTTGTTGTAATATGCTTGGTGTAAATCTTGCTTGATAGCGATCGCTCTATCATAAGATGCTATTGCATCTTGGTAACGGTGCAGCTTTGTCAGAGCAATGCCTCGGTTAATTAAGGCTTCGTATTTGTCGGGTTTGATGGCGATCGCTTTGTCGTAAGATGCGATCGCATCTTTGTAGCGTTGCAACGATGTCAAGGCTATACCACGATTATACCAAGCTTCATATTTGTCGGGTTTGATGGCGATCGCAGTATCGTAGGATGCGAGAGCGTCTTTGTAGCGTTGCAACGATGTTAAGCCAATGCCACGGTTAATCCAAGCTTCGGGACTCTCAGTTTTGATAGCGATCGCTTTCTCGTATGCTTTTATTGCATCTTCGTAACGTTGTCCATCTAATAAATTATTACCTTGATGAAAGAAATCTTCTGCTTTCTGGGTAGCCTTCGCTTCTATAAAAAGCTGGGTTACATTATTTTCTTGCACAACTTGTTTAGTATTTTCTGTCGATGAGTTTGCCCCACCACTACAGCCAAATGCCAAGAAAACTATCAATCCAGATGCAACGAAGCAGCGCTGAAAAACCATGCTGTACCTACAAAACTTATAAGATGATGTTAAAAGTTGTTCTTTTTTTGAACATTATCAAAATACACTAGTTTTTACCCATTAATTTCCTTATATTTTGAGAAATAACTTTCTTTATGATGCATATAAGCTTATTAAATTCAAGCGTATGTTACATTATCATATTAAATACACATAAAGCAATTGCTTAGAAATTGATTTAACTCAAAAAACAATTATTTGTGTTGCTATGTAGGTAGCGTAGGCGTAGCCCGTCGTAGACATCGCACTCCTGTGGTAATTTCCCTTTTAATTAACAAGGGTGCGATCGTTCTATTTTGAAACTAAAAGAAGCTGTTATTTGCTTAATATTTCAAGCAACTTTATTGCTAAGCTGTTATATCATGTCCAGTTGAACACTTGTCATTGCGAACGGAGTGAAGCAATCGCAGAGACCTTGTGATTGCTTCATTCCACTACGTTGCACTCGCAATGACATATCACAAGTAATTTACCGGACATGATATTACGCATTTAATTTGTACATTTATCTAATGACTGATGACTAATGACTGTTAACCGTCAACAGTCAACAGTTAACGACCATCAAGAGTGTTTATATACTTTAGACGCGCATCAGCGTATCTGCAACCATCTTCAGCCAACTCAAACACAACTTTCAACTGCATTTTGGGCATGATGCGATAAAGAAACTGATGTAAAAACACAAAGAGGCAAAGCGTTACTTCGCGCCTTTGCCTCTTTCCTCTTTACACAAAACCTAATTAATGCCAAATACCGACTCTACAGTTGATTTAATCGAATCCCGCGCATCCTTTAAAGTTTGGCTAATGGGATGTTTTGCCTGCAAAAACACACGGGCACAATTACGTCCCGGCATTCCCGAAATGGAACCACCTGGATGAGTTCCTGCACCAGTCAAAAATAGATTCTCGATTGGCGTTTTGTAGTTGGCTATTTCTGGCAAGGGACGGAAAAACACCATCTGATCTAGGGTCATGTCAACATGGTAATAATTCCCTTTATAGGCACCTAATCTTTCTCCTAGTTCTGCTGGACTTTCTACACGTCGGGCGATCGTTGCATTCTTGACATTCGGTGCATAATCTGCCAATTTATCAACCACCCTATCTGCAACTTTGTTTTTCAATTCATCTGTCCAACCAGTACCTTTTAAACCAGTGCCTTCTGCACCTGCAATTTGATAAGGGGCAAAATATTCAATCCATACAGTGTGCTTACCTGGTGGTGCTAATGTGGGGTCTAAGTAGCTAGGCATCACCACATACATTGATGGGTCAGCATCAGGAATTTCTCCTAAGCTACATTTACTATGAGCCTGTTCTACATGAGCCACGGAATCGGCAATCAAGATAGAACCAACGAGGTATTCGTCTTTGTGCGCATGGTATGGAAAACGCAGTGGTTCGTCTAAAGCCAAATCTATCTTGAGGATGGTTTCGTTGTTGTTAACGATGCGGCGTTCTAATCTTTCCCATAAATCTGGGTCGGCTCCATCGATATCACTTTTATCAGTCATTTGTAAAAATAACCGCTTGGCATCAATATTAGAAATAACGCCGTATTTAGCGCGATATTCGGTGTTACCAGCCACTCGTACACCAACGGCTTTTCCATCATCAATTAAAACTTTTTCAACATGCTGGTCTGTGAGAATAACGCCACCTTTGCTTGTGACTAAATTCACCAAAGCTTGCACAAGTGCGCCAGTTCCGCCGCGCGGTCTTGCCATTCCAGGGTTGTGACGCATCGCCATCATGATTGCACCAATAGCAAGGGTTTTTTGCGATGGCGGTGCACCAAGTTCTGATGCTAGTCTGGCTAGTGGCGCTTTCAGAAATTCCTCATCAAACCACTCGTTAAGTAAATCCTCGGCGCTGGTTAACATGGTGCGAATAAAGTCCAGCGTTTTGTTTGGCGAACCAATAACCGAAAATAAATCTTTGAATTTTTTGATATCGTAGTTGCCAACGATATCTATAATTGACTTTGGCGGTGCATTAAACATAGGAATCATTGCACCAATCGCTCGCTGCCAATAGTCTACAAATTCTGCGTATTTTTTGGCATCACGTTCATTGTAACGGGCGATTTCTGCACAAGTCTTTTCCACTGACTTATGTCCTAAGAAATATTTACCATCAGGATGAGGACAGAAAACAACTGGATCACATTCCAGATAATGCAAGCCGTATTTTTCTAGTTCTAATTCTTCAACAACTGGCCCCAAGTGAATAAATTCATGGTCAATAGCACACAAGTTAAATTTAAATCCAGGAGCCTCTTGCGGTAAACATTCTTCAGTTGTTGCTGCGCCACCTGGAACAGAACGCTTTTCCAGTAACAGGACGCTATAACCAGCTTTTAGCAAATAAGCTGCACAAACTAACCCATTGTGTCCAGCACCGATCAGCACAACATCATACTCTTGCATAGTTGGAATTTAGAAATAAATAGTCTTTCTAAATAGTAGAAACATTTTACTACTTTTACATCATCCTCTAGTAACAAAAATTATCTTTAAATATTGCCAATACTACTAACTAAAGAGATGCTAAATTTGACGATGATGGTATTTGCTTCACTTGAGTTTCTATCATCAGGATTAAACTACCAGTTTCTACTTTGATATCTTTAATATGAAATACCATATCTTCCCATTTAAAAAATGGTATATTCATCCATTCTTTGGCTTTCTGCATTATAGCTGTAACTACTTCTATGGACATTCCCCCACCCTCAGTGCAGTTAAAACTTTCCAGCATCGCGGGTTGTGAATGAGTCCGTGGACGTGCGATCGCAGTGTAACCCAAAGGGCGAGTATTTCCCATTTCCTTTAACAACACTCTTCCCCTACATTCTATTTTGCCATCACCAGGTAAAAATACTTCAATTTTTTGTGCCTCAAAACTCACAATTTTACCATCTACTTCCAAATCAAAATCTTGCATCTGGCTGCTAACAAAATCTGATGCCAAAGCGCGGTTCATATCTGCTTCTGTGAGTACAATGCGAGCAATGGCATTTACTGGCTCATTCAGTTCTATTTGACCAAAAATAGCGCTTAAGGGATTGATAGCAATACTATCTGTTTGCAGTTTTATTTCCTGTACGCGGATGTCTTCTTGGATTACTAATCCTTTTCCTGCAACCGAAACTCCATCCGCTTGTCCCTGAACTATTTTCAACAGATCAGTTTGTACATCTATTTCAATTTTTTCTACGTCATCTAGTTTTTCAGATATTCTTCTTTCAGCTTCCTGGGATAGAAATTGTTCCTCCAACCGATGCTCATCAGGCATGAATTAGTAAGCTCCTAAATGTCGTCTTACTAGTTACTGTAAAGGCTAGATGCTAAGGAGCGGATCTACATTGAGGTATATGCAAATTGGAGGATTGAGTAATCAAGTAGAAAGTATTGTTTGTCTTTTAAGTTTTGCTTTTTTGGTAACAACCATTTTTACACCACCGCTAGGAACAATCGTAATACCACGACGGACTGGATGCACTGGACGTTTATCAGTAAGGGTTAGTTGAAAATTCGATAATATTATGGCTGTTACTAATTTTAGTTCATACATGGAAAAGGCTGCACCAATGCAACCGCGATAACCTCCACCAAAGGGTAAATATTCGTAAGGTGAAAATTTTTGGTTGAGGAATCTTTCTGGACGAAACTGTTCTGGTTCTGGGTAAGTATCGGCTCGGCGATGTGCTAAATAAATACAAGGAACTAAAACTGTTTCTGATGTAAATTTCTGTCCCATAATTTCCACCCTATCTTTTACCATTCGCGGTGTGCAAATTAAAGCAATAGGGTGAATTCGCAGTGTTTCTTGACAGACGGCGGTGAGATAAGGTAATTGTGTAATTGCTTCAGGGTTTGTGAGACCATTTAAAGTGTTTAGTTCTTGCATTAGCCGATGTTTCACCTCTGGGTGAGAGTGAATTAAATAAAATATCCAGGCTAATACGCCAGATGTAGTTTCATAACCCAACAGCAATAATGAAACTAGTTGATCGCGTAATTCCTCATCTGTCATCTGTTGTCCATTTACGTCACGCGCTGACATCAGCATACTGAGAATATCTGTACGCGTAGCATCATTTTGCGAACGTCTTTCAGAAATTTCTGCATAGATGAGTTTGTCAATTTGCTCTCGTCTTTTGAGGAAAATTCCCCAAGGACTCCATGTACCTAAATCTTGTTGAAGCAAAGGAAAGAAAAACAAGCTGGAATACCAAGGTTTAGTTATATCTTCTAACAAAGAACTCAATTTTTCTTTTAATTCTTGGTAACGCGCACCATGAGTAATACCAAATACTACCTTTAGAATAATTTCTAAAGTGATATTTGACATTAAGTTGTGTATACAAATATCTGTACCTGATGTCCAATTTTGTGTAACTTCTTCAGTTATTTTACAAATGGCTTGTCCATAAGATTTTAAATTATTGCCATGAAATGCTGGTACTAATAACTGCCGTTGTTGCTGGTGCGATCGCGCTTCTTGAAATACAATAGAATTTTCTCCAAACAAAGGCTTAAATACATGGGTTGCTTTCTTAAAATCTAACTTTTGTGCAGGTATAGCAAAACAATCACTAATTGCTTGGGGATGGCTAAAAAATACTATTGGTGGGGACTTTAAACCCATTACCCGCATTGTGAAAATGTCACCATACTTGGCAGAATACTTTTCTAGAGTTTTTGTTGGTTGAGCAATTAATTGCAGCGTTTGTAGTAATTCTAGTGTGCTTATCTTATCAAGTACTTTCATTGTTTATTCGATAATTTTATAATTTACTAAGCTGCAATTAATACAAGCTGCTTGGTATAATAATTAATCATCCCTAGCCATCCTTAAAAAGTAGGGAATTAGAGTAAGCTTGAAAAAGTGTTTATGGTAATTTTCTAGAGTAGAATACCACTAGTTAAATCGTCTTAATAAATAAACACCATTAGCTTTTACAATGATAATAATAGTATTTTTACTAAATATTTGGATGCATTTACGAAAAATTTTCCTAAAAATATTTAGGGTACACACCCACTTAAATTACGTCTTTTGGTGATGTAAAAGTGCCCTATATTGGTATATACATTCAGTCTTAAAACCAATTCTTTTTACAGTTGCAATATATTAAAATCCCCTATAGTCCTGATTAAAAGAGGGCTACAGGGGATTATATAAAATCATTGAAAATCTATCTAAATGTATAGATGGAAGTTTAAAATTTGCTCAACGCAACCATTAACCCCCCCAGCATCAAGCAGTGGTTGTCTGTAGAATGGGAGACTTCACCTGACGTTGACTCATGACAACCATCTCAATAGGACGATCTGGCCCTGTAACCAAACCACGGCGTTTAGGTCGCACTTCACCATTGTCAACTAGTTCTAATTCCAGACTGGAAAGGATTTTTGCAAGTGCTAGCTTCATTTCCAACTGGGCAAATGCTAGACCAATACAACGCCTTGCACCACCGCCAAAAGGCAAATATTCATAGGCAGAAAATTGCCGTTCTAAAAACCGTTCTGGCTTAAACTGCTTAGGTTCTGGGTAAATATCTTCCCGTTGGTGGGTCAAATAAATGGAACCAAGTAAGACTGTACCCGGTTCTAGTTCGTAGCCGCCTAGCGATATTGGTGTTCTTACTTTTCTGGGAAAAGTTAGTATACCTACTGGGTAAATCCGCAATGTCTCGGAACACACAGCGTTGAGATAAGGTAATTTGAAAACGGTGCTGGGGTCTGGGTTATCGCCCAAGCTATCTAATTCTTGCAGTAGCTTTTGGCGCACTGATGGTACTTTGTGAATCCAGTAAAATGCCCAGGCTAAGGCTGTCGCTGTGGTTTCGTGACCGGCTACTAACAGAGTCATCAATTCATCCCGCAATTCTTCATCAGTCATGGGTTGGCCGGCTTCATCCCTAGCAGCCATGAGTAAGCTAAGAATATCAGTGCGTGATGAATCTGCTTGTTCTCGACGTTCCCGAATTTCCTCGTAGATGAGTTCGTCAGCTTCTTGCTGAAGGCGCATCTGTTTTCCCCAGAAGTTAATCGGGCCAAAATCCCTTTGCAAAGCAGGAAAATAAAGCAAAGCAACACTTAACCGAGAACTGGACTTTTCTAAAAGATCGCGCAAAAATTGCTGTAGTTTTTCGGCGCGAGGCCCTTCATGTAGCCCAAACACAGCTTGCATAATCACCCGTAAGGTAATGGCTTGGGTTGCAGACCGAATATTAAAGGGTTTACCTATCTGATATTGACTGATGACTTGCTTGGTGACATCGGTAATCACCTGGCTATAGTTTCGCATTCTTTCGCCGTGAAAGGGAGGCATTAACAACTGACGTTGGCGCTGGTGTTCTGCGCCGCTAATGCTAATCACAGAATGCTTTCCCAGCAAAGGTTCAAATACATCATTTAGATCACCAGGCGCTTCCAATTCTTTGGTATCATTTGTCAAAATTTGCTGTTGCGCTTGGGGATTGCTAACAATCACCAAAGGAGGAAGATTTTTGTCTAATCTAAGAGTAAAAATCTCGCCATAGTTTTTGGCACAAGCCTCCATAAATAACATTGGATTAACAATCCAGCGGATCATCTGTAAAACTGCTGGAGTTTGAGGGCCGTTTGGGAATTTCATAAATTTTTTCCTACTTAATATTTTTTTGCTACTTAAACGAACTGAAATTTTGCTTGCGTAACCATTTAAAGTACTTATTCTAACGTTGCAAAAAAGCAATAAACTGTTACAACCTCGAAGATGTAAAATTTTTGTTAAATTCAACGAGCATCTACAGTTTCATCTAATCGTCAAAAGGTACTCAGCATGACTGCAATCTCCGCAAAGGCATCTTCAGCGCTTCCCAATTTTTCGGAAGGGATTCAATATTTTGGTGAAGCTTTACCAGATTTTGAAACTTATGGTGCAACACCTGCTATAGAGTCGGATAAAGTAGCGATCGCATCTCCCACAGAACCAAATGCTGTATATCAAACTTTACTTGCTGCCGATGCCTTACGCTACCTGACTTTACAAGTTACTGGTAGTAAGGCTTCTGGGCATCCCGGCGGCTTCGCCAGCCAAGCAGAAGCTTACGCATCTCTTGTCATGCTGGGATACAAGAACATTATTACCGAAGTCGGACACCACGCCCCTGGATTTTATAGTGCCATGTTCTTGGATCGTTCGCTAGAGGACATGGGAATTTTTACAGTCCAACAATTGCGCGATCGCTTCCGTGAAAAGCACGGACTCTTAGGACACCTGTCTGGTTACATCCCCGGTATTCTCGCACCTGCGGGGCCTTTGGGACAAGGACAACACTTTGCAATGGCGGCTGCACTGTTACACAAAGATAAGTTGTTCCCCTTTACAGTTGGTGATGGTGGATTGGGTGAACCTTATATTGTGAGTGCGATCGCTCACTTCCATACAGCTTATCCTGCTGTCACCAACTTCTTACCAGTTTTGGTGTGGAACGGTTACAGCCAAGAACATCACAGCATGGTTTCCTTGAAAACCAATGAACAGATGCAAGCATATTGGCAAGGTAACGGTTTTGATGAAGTGGTGTTAGTGGATGCCAAAGATTTTGACGATCAAAACCAACCAGGCGATTACGTTGATAGTACCGCCTTTTCCTTTGAGAAACGCCTAGAATTTACGCAAGCAGTACTTTCGGGTATAGATAAAGCAGCGCGATCGGCATTGGGTGGTAAACTTACCGTCTTCATTATTAAACAACTCAAAGGTGCAGGAGTCCACGCGCGGGGTGCAAAATCTCACAACCTGTATCCTAAAGATACGCTGGATGCGCCGCATATTGTCAGTGCATTGCAAACCCGTGCTTTGTCTGCGGAAGCTTGGCAATTAGTTAGAACAAATGCCGAACGCGCCGGTGGTGGCCCAGCAGCAAAAACTGTAGTTACAGAATTTGAATTTCCATTGCCAGAATTAGGCGAATTACCTTTAGAAGAATATGCAGTTGGTGGTGAACCCAAAGTTTCCACAACCGCGATGGGACGATTGGTAGGAATAGTTGGAAATAAAGACCGGAATTTTCTTGTCACCAACGCCGATGGTAATGAAGCATCAGGAATTGCCAACATCAACCAAGCATTAAAGATTATCCATCCCACAACCGACGATTTATATAACCAAGCACCAAATGGACAAGTTTATGAACCATTGAGTGAAGATGCTTGTGCCGGTTTAGCTGCGGGTTTAGCGTTAATGGGTGCGAGAACTTTGTGGTGTTCTTACGAATCTTTTGCCATCAACGGATTACCAATTTGGCAAACTGTAACCCAAGCAATGGCAGAATTGCGCCGTCCAACACCCTCGACTATTACTTTATTCACAGCTGGCGCATTAGAGCAAGGGCGCAACGGTTGGACTCACCAACGTCCCGAAATTGAAGCTTACTTTGCTTCATTGATGCGAAATGGAAATGTTTTCCCATTATTTCCGCCTGATGCTAATAGTATTCAAGCTTGTTATGATTGGGCGTTGAAAACTAAGAATAAGGGAGTTGTGATTACAGCTAGTAAATCGCCGTTACCAATTCGCACAACTTTAGAACAAACTCGTCAAGGGTTGCGCGATGGTGCAGTGCTATTACATGAAGTCGCTGGTGATAAACAAGTTGTATTTGCTGTAATTGGCGACTTAACATTAATACCAGTATTTGAAGCTGCTGCTTTCTTGGAAACTGAAGGTATTGGTGTGAAGATAGTTTCTGTCATCAATCCTCGGCAATTGTACCGTAGTCATGATACCGCGTGGGATACCTGTTCTGAACCCGAAGGCGGTTTCTTGGATGATGCGAAATTTGCCGAATTATTTGATGGCGATGCGCTAATTGCTGTTACTGGTGGTGCTGCGGGGATGCTGGAACCAATTCTGTTGCGGAGTACAGCCAAGCGCGACACCTTTGCTTGGAAGCGTGGAGAGACTACAGCCAGTGCTGGCGAGTTGATGGCATTTAATGGATTGACTGCTGAAGCGTTAACGAAACGTGCGATCGCGTTAGTGCATTAATCTTCTATGTAGTCGGGATGTAATATTCCTATCTAGTCTAAAGCTGGGTAGGAATTTTTACGTTTAAGAAACTGGGATTATTACTTAAGTTAACTATTACAATTAACTGTTTTTGAGTCTAAAATGCTACAGTGCTTTTTATGCCTAAGTTCATCAAGTAATAACTCTTAGACAGTGATGCCTTCAAACTTCAACTTGAGACTCCAACATTTAGAAGACAACATTAAACAAGACCAGGATTTACTCAAAGACTATGAAGATTCATTGCGGTATGAAGATGAGCCACGTCGCAAGGCTAAGTACAGACGAGAAATTGACCAATTGCGCGAATCTGCTAATCGTTATCAGAAGGAATATGATGAATTGCGAATGCAGATAACTGGTGAATCAAATGTACAAATGCAGAATGTAGCTATCGAGTTGCAACAAATGAACACCAGATTAGATAGATTATATGCTGGGCAGAAGGCTATATTTGAAAACATTAATCACTTGCGTCAAGGACTATTAGCTCGTTATAACGCTGGTGAACAGAACATAATTGTAGCCATAACCGAACAATTAAATCAAGCTCAAATGGTTATGATTTCTACTGTTTTAGATGCAATAGAAACCGACCAGATAACAGAGCAAGAAATGCAGCTTATTTTACAAGAAATACAGCACAATATAACTAAACTGCAACAAAATGGGATTGCTTTGACTGCCAGTCAAGCAGCTTTAGCGGAAGTTATCAATGCCCCTGGATTAGATTTCAAACATAGATTGAAGGTTGGTATACCTCTTATTCCTTTTATTTTGGACTATGAAGGTGAATTAGAACTAGGAACAGGAATAAACCTTAAAGGTGCGTGGCAAGCCTTGGTGCTGCGATTCAGAGGAGAATAGAAAGTGAATATGCACCAGCAAAGAAAAAATGACATAGAAAAACACATAAATGAGGAATTAATACTACAAAAGGAATTAGAAGACGATTTACGCCTTGCTCAAGAGCCACAGCAGAAAACCAAATTTAAAAAGCAAATTAAGGAAGTAAAATCAAGAATTTCTGAATATAAAACTGAGCTAGATTCCTTGTCTGACCATCCACAAAAACAAGAATCTCTCGTTAGTGCAATGACAACTCTTACATTCAGGGAATTAGATATGGTAACGCAGGGAATTCTTTGTATGCCTATATCGGCTGAAGTTAACTATACTGTTCTTCCTCCAGTACCAAAAATGTTGAAAAATGAACTAACTGGGGTTGCTCAATCCAGACTTATGACAGGGGTAATTCAAGCTAGGATGGTTGGTAACTTTGTTGAGAATATGGTTAACATAATCCCTGATTTTCCAGAGAGACTAAAAGCAGGGTTTGTAAAGGAATATCAAAGACTCCAGGCAACCGGATTAAAAGGAAATGCTTTATTGGATGCTTTGCATGAGTTTTCTTGCAATAGTAGTTCAGACTATGATCTACAAGCAGCTGGTTTAGCCGTGCTGTACTATCTCTTTGAGAAGTGCGAGGTGTTCGAGCGATGATTCTTCCTACAAAACATATCTCTACCAGTCACTCTCTATTGGGGGTAGGTGCTACAATACTAGAACAATTGTACCAACCAAGAACAGTTTCATCACTTTGGAGTGCTGTTGCTACCATGCCAGAAGTTGCCACATTTGAACGTTTTGTTTTAACTCTTGATCTCCTATACGCTATAGGAGCAATTGAGATGAATGCAGGATTACTTCATAGGTGTCACCGATGATTCATGCTGTTCGTTGTAATCATGCATCATTCAAAACGGTAGAGTTTAGACCTGGCTTTAACGTAGTTTTAGCAGATCGCACAGAAGACTCTGGCAGAAGAGATTCTCGTAATGGATTGGGTAAATCTACTCTCATTGAAATTATTCACTTTTGTCTTGGAGGCACGATTCCAACTGCCAAAGGGCTTGGTTCTAGGACTCTTCGTGGTTGGGCTTTTAGTTTAGAGCTTACACTTGCAAATCAAATTATCACTGTTACAAGAAATACTGAAGATAGGACTCAGGTAGTAATTGATGGAGATACTGCTAACTGGCCTATTCAACCACACCCGTGACAGGTTAAGTAAAAGTGCATTTTGTCAATCAGCTAAAATACTCAAAAGCCAGTTAGTGAAAATGATAA
>NZ_JBIQNW010000104.1:0-14619 GCF_047228265.1 Nostoc sp. UIC 10607
GTGGCGAGGCTGGTTAAAATTACACGACCTTTGTGAAGGCTGGCAGCTTGCAAAAGAGACTTAACGGGAAAAGTCAGTTTCCGCTTCCCTCCCCTTGTAGGAGATTGCACAAGGCGTTACCTAGTAATTGTGAGTTAGTCAACAAGAGGTTGTTAGTCACAAATTTAACTAGGGAATACTTGTTTTGAGGGGATGCAGATACATTAACTACTGGTACTAAGATGACTTCAGTTTCTATTATTGATAATTCCTCACACTTTCCCGGTAACAGCCGCTCGTTACTGAAAAAAAGAACACTGTTATTTCGTTATTTGGCAGAAATCAATTTAATTTTTGGTATCTGGTATTTGCAATGGCGCATCACCCACTCCATCAATTTTGATGCGCTCTGGATATCGATTCCTTTGCTAATAGCAGAAATTTATAGCTATTTCGGCGGCGTGATGTTTGTGATTGGATTATGGCGTCCCTTAGTTCGACAGATTAAGTCTCTCGACCAAATGACCCCACCTATACCCAGATCCGACTGGCCAACTGTGGATGTATTTGTAACATGCTACAACGAGCCGCCGACAATTGTAGAAGAAACTGTCAAAGCTGCTCTGGCGATGGATTACCCACCAATAAAGTTACGCGTTTATGTGCTGGATGACGGTAACTCGGCTGATATGCGAGCTATGACAGAAAGATTGTGTATTGAGGATTTGCAATCACCACAATTACAGCTAGAAGCGGAACGGATTGATGCAGAACATTCTTGTTTGTTGGAGCGTTTAAAGCAACTGGAAAATCTCACACCTAATACTCAAGCTGCTGAACAATGGCTGCAAGCATCATCAGAATCAGTGGTTAACCAGCCTGCGGCTGGATTTGTGCAAAGTTTGCGATCGCTTATTCTTTGGCTTCCGACTCATCAAAGTATTAGCGATTCTCCTGGAAAGACGCTATGCGATCGCTTAGTTACCGAACGGAAAGCCTTAGAAGAAGCTATTCGCAAGAAAGAACTGGAACTAGTTGAACTCGCTCGTTTTCGCTACATTGCTCGTCCCAAACCAGCTGGTGTACCCCACCACGCTAAAGCGGGTAATCTCAATTACGCGATTTTTTCTGGAGAAACTTCAGGACAATTTATTCTTACCCTAGATGCTGACCATATTCCCAAGCCACAATTTCTCAAGCGAGTTCTGCCTTATTTCTACACCTATAATCTTTTCGTAGGGAAATACGACCAGAATCAAATTGCTTTTGTCCAGACTCGCCAGGATTTTTATAATATTCCTGCGGGCGATCCCTTTGGACATCGAGCCAATTTATTTTATGGGCCACTTCAACAAGGCAAAGATGGCATGAATGCCGCTTTTTATACAGGCACAAATGCGATTCTGAGGCGCGAAGCACTGATTAGTGTTGGACTACAACATTTTGCTGATGAGTTTGCCAAAGATGAAAAACGTTTAGAAGAATTTCAATTAATTGGTGGTGTATCCAGCAATAGTATTACAGAAGATATGAATACAGCTATGCGTCTGCATGGTGCTGGATGGAAATCTATTTATCATCATGAACTTTTGGCAGAAGGTTTAGCGCCAGATGACCTGAGTTCTACTTTGAAACAGCGGTTACGTTGGGCACAAGGAACTATTCAAGTACTACTGAGAGAAAATCCACTTACAAAATCAGGGCTAACTTTTTGGCAAAAGTTGCATTATTTTAAGACCATGTATAGCTATTTTTCTGGTTTTGCAACTCTGGTTTTTATTTCTTGTCCACTCATCTATTTTTTTACAGATATTATTCCAGTTAAAACCTACGGACCTGACTTTGCTCTACACTTTTTCCCAGCTTTTATTATTAACCGTCTTACTTTTCTAGCAGCCACTTGGGGAATTCCAGCTAGAGAAGTTTGGCGCTCTGAACAATATGCGATCGCTTTGTTTCCTTTATTAATCCAAGCTGTGTGGAGTGTATTCACAGGGCAAAAACTAAATTTTCAAGTCACACCTAAGCAACGTCAATCCGGGATTTATTTACGGCTAGTTTGGCCACAGATGGTTGTCTTTGCACTGACAATTTTGGGAATTTTATGGAGCCTTTACCGTTTAGCGACCGGTCATCTGAATTATCCTGAAGTTCACCTCCTTAATGGTGCATGGGCTATCTATAACTTATTACTTTTGTCGGCTATTATCCGCGCGTCTGTTTGGCAACCACCAAAAGAGGCTTAAGAGGAAAGTAAGGCAAACAAGAAGAAAAACTACTGCCTATTGACTCCTAAGTCTACCAATTTTAGATTTTGAATTTGGATTGACAGTAATACCTTGGACGACGTTGTTTTGGTTATTCTTTCACAAGCATTTATTTCGTGCGAATGAGATATATTTGCTGGCAGGAGATGAAGTTGTAATAAGTAAATCAGGTTCTAGATTTGTTTTTACCTTAAGTTGAGACCTATAGGCAGTGCCGTGCCCCTACGGATGTACCTCACGTAAACAAGAACCGCACGTTATTGGCGCTCAAAGACAAAAATAATTGAAATCGGTTTGTTCGTCTTGGGATCACACGGCTCATGTAAATTTAGCAATCGATAATTCAAAGCATGGAACTGGTTGATCCATGATTCGAGAGTTCTGAAATACCAGGGAGTAGGGTAAAATGGCTCATCTGCAATTGCTTGCCATGAAGTCTCGCGCCACCCATTAAAGTATGTAGAGTCACCGCAAGCAATTATCGGATGAAGTGTTTGAATGATTATTTTGCCTTTGTCCTCTAAGAGGCTATGACCTGCCTTGGCGATCTCATCAAGAGCGCATTCGCCTAGAATTGAAAAGTTGCAGATAAAGCAAGAGAAATAGTTAATGGTGCTAAATCTTTGTGAGGCAAGATCCGAGTACGAACAGACAACAAAGCGAGAATCACCACTATGCCTTGCTGCCTCAATGAGATCGGCACAAAAATCAACACCGCAGCCATCAATTCCTAAAGAAAAAAGCTGTCGAGACAACCATCCCTCACCGCATCCAATATCTAAAAATGTTCTTGGATTAAGTTGGCTGACTGCTTTGATTATCGCGTCATCTGTGGCGATCGCACGACTTTCAATTTGTTTATTACGAATTGCTTGTGTCCATAACAAAGCATTCATCTGCCATGAGTCAAGGATTCGTTTTTCATTATCATCCATACAACACCGTTCAAATAGCACAAATATTCTTATACTTTCACTCCTGCCTTCTGCCCTTTAGCTTTGTGCAGCAATGTAATTGATAATTTAACCCCAATCTCACTGTTAGAGCGTTGATCCCTGACTAAAATCCTAATTTTTCTTGAACTACTGCCTCATCTCTAAAGCCGACCAGGACAGCTGTTCCATCTTTGACAAAAAGCGGACGTTTAAGCAGCATAGCGTCGTGAGTGAATGCGTCAATCCACTGTTGATCAGTCCAAGTCTTCTTTTCATCTCCTAAAGCACGGTAGGATTGACCGGAGGTATTTCGCATGGGAGCAAAGCTCAAAGATTTCACCCAGTTTTGGATCTGCTCACGGGTCGGCGGACTCTCTTTGGTGTTAATGAACTCATAGTTAATGTTGTTGTGTTGGAGCCACGTTAAAGCTTTTTTGCAAGTGCTGCAATTGGGAATTCCGTAGACTTGAATAGACATAAAACAATTAAGCAACAAAGTTAAGGCGTGTCATCAATTAATTCAAAAAATTGGGAAATTTGTTTAGTCGAGCGAATGTGATAAACATTTTTGATGCTTTGAGCCTGCTCAATATACTCACGATATTTTGGGGTTAAATATTTGTAACACAACCAAAGCACGCGGTAGCTACTAAGTGAACTTCTTAATATTGGACTATTGGAGGGCCAACCTTCTGGCGGTTTAAAGTAACCTGTGATTAGTCGTTTAGTTACCCACCATCCATGCACATATAGCGGTAAATCGACAAAAACCAGAGTATCTGCTTCGTCAAGTCGTAGCCAGAGAGTTTCCATGCAACCAAACCCATCAATAATCCATCGGTCAGTAACTAAAATTTGCTGATGGGCGTGCTTATAGTCTTCATGTGGAACCTCTGTGCCTCCTGATTGATATTTAATCTTATCCAAGACGTAAAGTGGCAAACCAGTGATTTGAGATAATCTCTTGCTTAGAGTTGATTTCCCGCCTCCAGCATTGCCAAACACCGCTACTTTTTTCATCGCCACTCTCCTTTTAGTGCAATCAAGCCCAATTTGGCACAAGCTTGTCACGAAAGAATAAAAGTTTTAGCTATATTACCTTTATACTACAAAATGTGCTGTCAAAGGATTTGTACTAAGCTGATGCGCGTCTAAAGTATATAAACACTCTTGATGGTTGTTAACTGTTAACTGTTGACGGTTAACAGTTAACAGTTAACAACCATCAGTCAATAAAAAAGACTCAAACCTATACAGGGCAAGGAAAATGCACCAAATATTCAAAAATTATTGAAACCCAGATATATCAAGAAACTAGGCTTAACGATGTCAAAGTCTCTGTGCATATAAATTTGAGGCTTTTTTCTGGCTACTTTTTGTCTAAGTCCCACTATGTCTTTGCTAACCTGAGTGTGTTTGTGTTTTTGTCGTTGAAACCAGAAATGGAGAGAGCCAAAGGTGAACCGATGAGTTGAGCAACTCGAAAAGCAGACGCGATCGCTCCTTCATGCAAGCCATCTCCGAGATAAGCTCCCGCATAGTAAGTATTGTTCTCTCCATTGGTGGCAACTACTTCATCACGGTATCTAAAAGATTCAGTGGTATACAACGGCGTGTGATGTTCTTGAGTGTGAATAATGCGATCGCGAGTAATCAATCCTTCTAGTTGAAACGATAAAAAGTAATGCTGTGGCGATGAGATGCCACAAAGCTGATTCAAGTAACTGTTATATCCCCATCGGGTATCTGTCTGGAAGAAATCAAATTCCGAGGGGTGATGAATGTGATAATGATCATACATGGAACTATCCGTATGAATTGTAGTGGTTGCATAATTGGCTTTCCAACCTGAGAAGCGTTTAATTTCAGCGTCGGTTGGGTCAGCTAACAGTGCCATCACTTGGTCGGGTGGCGTGGCAAACACGACTTTATCAAACTCCTGGATCTCATCCTGCGATAGCGTACCACTCCGTGGAAGCAAGCTACGCGGAGCGTCTGTCTGCGACACGCTGCGCGAACGTAGAGAAGCGCTGCCGCCAGAGGCAGATCGCTTGATTTTTACACCATCTGGGCTTCTTTCAATATTGACAATCTCCACATTCAACAGGACTTCACCTTTAAATCGCTCCAAAATTTTTTCAATATAGGAATATACACCGCCTTTAATCCTAAGCCATTTGACTGAGAGGTAATCGCGTAACATCGGCATTGCCATCTCTGCGGGAAAGTTATCAATGAGTTCAAACGGCATTGAGTAGCTATACATCGTCAGCAACTTTAGCCAGGTATTGCTTATACTTTGGTTGTTCACATATTGAGACAATGGCTGGGCATAAAAATCTTCCATCTGGGCAAATCGCGTTTTTAGCCATAATCCAACGGAACGGGCATGGAGGGTATCGAACCGCAGATATTCAATGAGGCGTTGGATGCCTGTATAGTTGTTCTCATTCGTGACCTTCGAGAAAAAGGGAATGCCATCTTTGGGGAATAAAGCGGAACCGACACGGATGGGTTCTAGTTCCACTCCTAGCTCTTGCATAAGAGCAACAAAGTGGTGAAATACGGTAGGAAATTCTAGCACTCCACTTTCCAACATTTCATTGCAATCGGATTGGTTGGGCTGAACATTCTTGTTGAGTGTCCGAATATGTCCCCCCAACATGGGCTGCCGTTCAAACACGGTGACATGATGCCCTTGTTTATCAA
Source organism: Nostoc sp. UIC 10607 (assembly GCF_047228265.1). Lineage (NCBI taxonomy): Bacteria > Bacillati > Cyanobacteriota > Cyanophyceae > Nostocales > Nostocaceae > Nostoc > Nostoc sp. UIC 10607. The sequence goes on from NZ_JBIQNW010000104.1 coordinate 5,891, forward strand.
GCAGGTAAGCTGTAACCATACCGCTGGCTCCACCACCGATAACTGCTATTCTCATAACTGACCTCTCAGTTGTTGAATATGAATAATACGTGTGGCTGTCTGTTTAGCTATTACCTAAAAGCACGTCACCAGATAATCGTTGATACAGCAATGCTCCAGTCCAGAATGTGGGAGCAAAGCCTGGATAACCTGATGAAGCATTGCAGAAATAGAAATGGTTGAGTGAGGTTTCGTGATTCAAGCGTCCCAGACCCATGTTGCGCGGTGTGAGACTAGAACCGTAGGAATTCCCGTTAGGACACCAGCAAAAACGTTCATTGGTGGTAGGGCTGCCCGTGATATGAAAGACCATATGCTTTCTAAAATTCGGCACATATTCTTTTTCCACGACATCCAAAATAGAGTCAAAGATTTCTTGCTTTTTCTGGTTGTAGGCTTTGCGTTCGGCTTTGCCGTCCCGACGGGAATCGCTCTGTCGCAATTGCTTAAAGTAGTCGTAATTGGCAACGGTAAGGAATTCGACAATCTGGCAATCCTCTGGACAATCCCGACTCGCTTGTGTCAATAAAGTGGGCGTTGTCATCGCAAAGCTGGGATTGGAAAAGTCATTGTATTCATACATCTGAGCAAAGGCTTCATTCAAATCCTGATGACCTGTATGGAAAAGATTCCACTTGCCAAATCCATAGTTGCGGAGGTCTAGGTCTTTGACGACGCAATAAGCCATGTAGTTAGATGCAGAATACTCATAGTTGAGTTTTCGGCGCACGGTTTTAGAGAACTTTGACTCACCAATCATTTTGGCGGCTTTTTTGGGGTCAATATTGCAAATCACGGTGTCGCCTGTAAATTCATGAGTTTGATGGGTGGTTAAATCCATCGCCTCAACTCCCGTAACTGTTCGGTCTGTGAGTCTAAAATTCGTGACTTCATGGTTGAGCAGTACTTGCCCTCCGTGTGATTCAATCACTTTGACTAAGGAATTGATTACATGCTCAAAATGCTGGGTTGGGTAAAATGCACCAGCTTGATAGCCCTTGAACAAAGCGACCCAGGCATAAAATGAGAGTTGATTCGGAGGCAGCAAAAAATCAGGCCATTGCAGAGCCAATAGGGTTTGGGCGGCTTGGGGTAGCTGAAACTTGTCGAATACATCTTGAAGTGTGCTGTTGAGATATTGGACAGTACAAACTACTTCACCTGTATGTTGGAGCAGTTCAATTGGCTTAACTGGAGGAGCGAGTATTTTCAAACCTGCACCCGTTTTTTCAACGTCGTTGACAAATTGGCGAATGCGATCATTATGTGCAGGAAACAACTTTGATAATCGCTGGATAAGTTCCTCCGGTTCCGAAGGAATATCTAATGCATATCCCGGCATTCGCATGTGGTCAAAGCCATCCGGGTCGTACCGCTCAAAAGTCACTTCCCGATCCAAGCCCAGTTTCTTGAGTACCCGATTCACCGTTTGTCCTTCACCGCAATCCCAAACATAATGGAATTGGGCATTAAAGGTGTATTTTTTAGCCATCGTAAACGTGTGACCAAAGCCACCTGGATGCTCATGGGCTTCGAGGATTTGCACGGTTTTGCCAGAGTTTGCCATCAAAGCGCCAAAGACTAATGCTGATAAACCACTACCGACAATGAGATAATCTGGTTTCATAGTCTGATTCCTCGATCGACGAGATATTCACAATTCGTCCGCTCTTTATCCTAAAACTCGTATTTCAAACAGGATGCGATCAATCTATGGCGATCGCATCGTAGTTAATTCTTTAAGCCTACTTTAGAAGACGTTGATGCTTAAGTTCTCTTTCATCAGGAAGAAACACTAGTTCATCAATAGGTGAACTTATAATAAAAAATATTGTGATGCCGCAATCTTCGGCATAAATTTCTCTTGATGCCGCCCGGAATTAGAGTAACTTCAGTAGGAGTAATAATCCTAAATTTCCTTTATTTGCAACGAAAAGTGGGTGCTCAACTTTTCAAGAGAATGCTTCGAGGTGATTTATCAGAATTCGCGGAAAACCCCATCCGTCTGTCTATACGGTGGGGATGGATAGCGGTCTGACCTTTTAGGGATACCGCTTTCACTTGTCGCTGAAAACCAGTATCATCTGAAATTTTATGCGAAAAATTATTATTGGGGTTATGGGGAGGGGAGAAAATGCGACAGCAAATGATTTACAACATGCTTATATACTAGGTCAACTTATTGCCAAACAAGGATGGGTTTTACTCACTGGTGGTAGAAATGTAGGAGTAATGGATGCAGTAAGTAAAGGTGCAAAATCTGCTGATGGTTTAACTATTGGTATTCTTCCGGGTGAGAATCAGGATGGTATTTCCTCTTGGGTAGATATTGCTATTTTCACAGACATGGGTAATTCTAGAAACAATATTAATGTTCTTACCAGTGATCTGGTCATTGCTTGCGGTATGGGTGCAGGAACTGCTTCAGAAATTGCTCTCGCTTTGAAAGCAAATAAGCAAGTAATTTTGTTGAATAATGATGAAGAAAGTAAACTTTTCTTTAAAAAACTGTCGCCAGAAAATGTTTATATTGTGGAGAGTGTGGATCAGGCGATCGCTACTGCCAAAACAATTTTATACTAGTTGGTAATTAGTGAATCAGTAAGGTATTCTTCCAAAGGGCTGCTGCGTATACTAAGGATCAACCACCTCAGAAATAACATTTCAATTAAAAAATAAAAATAACTTGGAGTTTTAATTCTTTATTCTGAAGACTAATGTCAATTTGCCTGATAAATTCTCGAAAGTAAAATCGTCGCTCTGTTTCCGACAAATCTAACCAAAATTGTGGTATAGAAACAGCTTGAGCAACAGAACGCAAGTTAACTGGGGGAAGAGTCGCCAACTTTGCTTCGAGTGCAGAAATTTCTGTGCGGAGTTTGTAAGCCCTTAACTTTGCTGTTTCAATATCTAAAATTCCAGTTTCGATTAAAGCGGGTAACTGAGCAAGTATTTCTTGCTGACGAGCGATCGCTTGTCCTAAACTATTCTTCACTGCATCCAATTGGGGAAAATTCATCCCCGCTACAGCTAAGGGTAAATCACGGCAAACGATTTCAATTGTATGTTCTAAAACCTCTTGGTAGGGAATAGCCTTACACTTTGGCTGTTGCGGACAGCTAGTAGAACGTAAATAAAGATACTCCTTATCTTGATTGCGTTGGGTGACACGAGTAACTGTCATGTGTGAGTGACACTCAGCACAGACAACCAACCCAGCTAAAGAACGCGGCGCACTAGCAGTTCGGGATGGTAAACGGCTGTTACGGCGTAAAAGTCGGTCAACTTGGGCTGCTTCTTCCTTAGAAATGATCGGAATATGAGTATTGGAGATAATTTCACCATTTTGGTAAGCTGTATTGCCGCGATAAACTGGATTAGTCAGCCAGCGTCTTCCTGTGGTTACAGAGATTTTTTTGCCGTATTTTTTCGCCAAGTAACGAACTGAACCCCGCAGGGAACCATAGAGTAAAAAGTGTTCAAAAAAATCTTTGACTACTGGTGAAGTACTGCGATCAACAGTATATTTTCCCTTACCTCTGCGATAGCCGTAGGGAACTTTGCCGGGTGGCGGTGCAACCTCAAGACGGTTACGGGCGTGTCCTTGACGAATGCGGCGACTACGTTGCTGACGTTGGATTGCGTGTAGCAAATTCAGCAAGTCAGCGCCCAGAGGGTAATTTTCGGAAGTGTAGGGCTGTTCTGTGGCAATTATCGCTACTCCGATTGCTTCGAGTTCATGCAAGCGATCGCTAATTTCCTCTACAGTATCCCCTAATTCTTCTAAGCGACGAATCAAGAGATAATCTGCTGGTTCAGTTTCGCAATCGGTAAATAATTGTTGTAATTGCGATCGCGTAGCGTGTCTGAAAGACTCTCGCGTAGCGTGTCCAGAAGACTCAGGCTTGCCCAAATCTTCATAAACCCGATCCACCTCCCATCCCCAATCGGCTTGATCGGGAGAAGATTCTAGTAGCGGATTGGTGTAAGAGTAGGCAATGATTTTCATTAGTCATTAGTCATTAGTCATTAGTCATTAGTCATTGATTATTTTCCCACTCCCTCTCAGAGGATGTTTTAAAAGTAGTGGCTGATGTACCAAAAAGTTTAGATCCTCCTAAATCCTCCATAAAAATGAGGACTTTGAGAAGGTTATTTCCCCCTTTTTTAGGGGAGATTTTAATACAACCGTAAACTTTTCAAACATCCTCTCACTGCTGACTCAACTCGATAATATTTCCATCAGGATCTTGAATGAATAAAGCAGGGCGACCAGAAGCGCTGGGTTGAATGGGATAATTATGAGTGAGCAACTCTTGTTTGGCAACGTCCAAGTTAGCGACTGAGAAAGCGACATGGGGGTTGCGTCCCCATTTTTCGTTGGGGTTTTCAGTGGGGACAGTAGGTGCAACTATTAGGTGAATTTGATAATTGCCGACTTGATACCATGCACCAGCGTATTTTAGGGAACGATCTATTTTGGATAATCCCAATACTTTGCCATAAAAGTGTTCAGAGCGTTCTAAGTCAGTCACGAGAATTGCTGTATGGAGACTTTGGGTAATCTGCATTGTTGGTAAGTGCGATCGCGTTTATTTAAATTTTGACGTAGTTTTGGCATATACTTTGACCTCACTTCCATTCCTCTCTCCTTTTAGGATCTAAGGTGTACACACAAGTCTGAAGTGGTTCAAGAATCTGGGTTTTACTCCACCTTAACCACTACCCGAATTCAATAAACGACCACCCGAATTCAATAAACGACCACCCGAATTCAATAAACGACTACCCGAATTCAATAAACGACTACCCGAATTCAATAAACGACCACCCGAATTCAATAAACGACTACCCGAATTCAATAAACGACCACCCGAATTGAATTTGATTGTTTTGGCTGACAATGCGATTGTACCAACTTGCTACGCCTGCCTAATAAGTATGATCTGGTCGCCCCCTTGTTAAATGCCATCACCCCATCACTTTGGTAATCTCTCTAACGCCTCCCGTGCGATCGCCACCCAATATTCATCCTTATACTCAACATATATCTCCAACGCTGTTTGCAAATGAACCCTCGCCTCTGCGTAGTTGTCTTCTACTTCTGCAAGCGTCCCTAAACAGTGGTAAGTGAGTGCTTGGGAATAGCGATCGCCAAATTCGATATTAATCGCCAAAGCTTGTTGGTAATTGTGCCGTGCCTCCTCAAATTCTCGCAATTCTTGGGCAACTGTTCCCAACTGATGATAAATAAGCCTTTCCTAATTCAAATAAAGCAGCAATTTCGCCGCGAGGATTATGAGGTTGCTGTGAAATCAATTGATGAAGTTTTGCATACTGCTGATAAATCAACATAGTACCGCTCCATGTCTTCACCCTCTAACGGTTCAACATTACAAACTTGAAATGCAGCTTTGAGACTATTAGCACACTGGTGATTCATTGAGTTTTGACTAACTTTATTGATCCGACTTTCTCAAGAATAAATTTTAGGCGATCGCAGTGCAATTTTACATCTAATAAAAGTTTACTTTTTGAATTAGCAAGGCTTTGTAATAACTTATACATTAATAAAGTGGATAACAATATAGCAATTTTCGTTTATATACATCTTACTCCCCAACGCTAGTAGGGAAGGGGCTGTTCTTGTTAGGTCTGTATTAGACTCAATCCAGAAGCGCTATAACCTTAAATAACTTCCAGCTTTACCCAGAAATGGTTTTGTTAAAATGGCGATCGTTTATAAACCGCGTTATAGAGTATAGCTTGCTGAAGAAATACAGAATCGTATTCAATTGTCAATCCTCCAAAAGATAGAATACATATTATTTATGTTTACTTCCTGAATTCTGATCAACCAAATCAAAAGGTTGCTTATAGTCGTTTTCCGTCAACCATACTGGGTTGATCTTAAAAAATAGTACACTTAATCAATTAATATCAATTTCAGTAATAAAACTGAGTATTAGTAACTTCTACAAATTTTACCCAAACAGGCTTGTATGTTGATCAAACATTTGAAAGAATAACTAAAAGAATCATCAGTGGTACTAAATTAGTAATTGTTAGTTCTAATTACTGAGTTATTAATTTTTAGTGTGATGATTGCGTCATTTGGCAAAAATTGAGCTTTTCTGTTAATATCGCTTGAAATTTCCTCTTTGCTCTAAATTATCCTGGTCAAAATAAATATCAAGCCTGTTTTCACACCATAATGAAAGACCAAGTACTAGATCGGATTTTTAACAACCCTTCATTTCCAGATAAGTTTGAACGCTTGGAACTGGATGATCATTTCTGCATCATCGATACATCCGAGCAAGTGCAACGGTTTGCAGAGCGTCCTGAGGAGGTAATAGAGGGAAAAGATGTCCGGCTAAGTTTTCCTGAGTTTATCGGGCTTGAAAATATTTTAAAAGCTATTCTGAAAGGAGAGCAGGAACTGTTTGAATTACAAGCAATTGGAAGAAGCTCAGAAAATAAAGTCCATCTATATATAGATATATATATTATCAGCGAACAGTATGAAAATAAATTAATTGTCTTAATTGGAGATGTTACTGACAAGCTAGTTTTAAAGCAAAAATTAGCACAGCAAGCCAATGCCAAAAGTCTGCTATCAAGTGCTTTAATCTCATACAAAAATTACATGGATCAAGTAATTACTGCAATGGCAGATGCTTTGTTTATAACCAGTAATGTAGGGAAAATAAAAAAAGTAAATCGTGCTGCTCAACAATTATTTGGTTTTAGTGAAGAAGAATTAATTAATCAACCAATATCACTGATAATTGATGATGATGAATTTTTAATACAAGCCATTCACAAGCATTCTTTTTTTCAGAAAAATTTTCAGAATTTAGAGGTAGTCTGTCGAACCAAGGCTAGAGAAAAGCGGTTGATTGCTTTTTCTTGTTCAGTAATTCCGAAAAAAATAAAAGGATTAGAAGATATTGTCTACATTGGTCGGGATATTACTGCCCGGCAGCGTCGGGAACAGCGGACAAGTGCCCAATATGCTATCACTCGAATATTATCAGAATCCCAGAGCGTAAAGCAGGTAATTCCCCAAATTTTACAGTCGATTTGTCAAAACTTGGGATGGGATGTAGGCGAACTTTGGACACCAAGTCAATATATTGGTACTTCGGTACAGGGACATAGTCTTAATGCGGTACTAAGGTGTGTGGAAATGTGGTCAAGTCGAGTAATTTCAGCGCGAGAGTTTAAAGCAATTACCTGGCAAACTACCTATACACCTAGTGTTGGCTTACCTGGTCGAATTTGGATCAGACGTTTGCCCTTGTGGATTCAAGATATCACAGAAGATGGAGACACTCGGCGATCGCAACCAGCTGCTGAGGCTGGATTGCACGCAGCTTTTGGCTTCCCCATCTTAGACGATAGTGAAATCTTGGGAGTGATGGTTTTCTTTAGTCGGGACGTACAATCAAAAGATAAAGACCTATTGCAAATGATGGGTTCTATTGGTAGTCAAATTGCTCAGTTTATCAAACGCAAACAAGCAGAAGATGCTCTTGTAGAAAGTGAAGAACGATATCGAGATTTATTTGAAAATGCTAATGACCTAATTCAATCCGTCAATGCCTATGGTCGTTTTTTGTATGTCAATCGTGCATGGCGAGAAACTTTGGGATATAGCGAAGCCGAAATTACGAATATGAATGTTTTCGATATTATACATCCAGAGTTTAAACAAGACTGTTGGCAAAGGTTTTATCGTGTGCTTTCAGGAGAAAAGCCCGAACAAGTACAAGCCGCATTCCTTACTAAAGACGGTCAAACAATTTTTCTAGAAGGTAATATTAACTGTAAATTTGTCGAAGGTCATCCAGTTGCGACTCGCGGCATTTTTCGCAATGTCACCCAACGACTAGCAGCAGAAGAAGCGCTGCACCATCAGCAGGAAGAAACCGAACGTTTATTGCTAAATATTTTGCCAACCGCAATCTCTAAGGAACTGAAAGAAGAACCAGCTAACATTATCGAAGACTTTGCTGATGTCACAGTTTTATTTGCAGATATTGTTGGCTTGACTGAAATTGCAGCTTCTATGAGTGCAATTCAAGTGGTAAACTTACTCAACTCGATTTTCTCAACTTTTGATCGCCTCACCAAACAACATGGTTTAGAGAGAATCAAGACCATTGGCGATGCTTATATGGTAGTTGGTGGCTTGCCAACACGCCGCCCAGATCATGCTCAAGCGATCGCTCAAATGGCACTCTACATGCAAACTGCGATCGCTCTATTTAATACTGAGAATAACCAAAACTTCAGCATTCGTATCGGCATCCATAGCGGTTCCGTAGTAGCGGGAGAAATTGACCTCAAAAACTTTACTCATGATCTTTGGGGAGACACGGTAAATATTGCTAGCTGCATGGAATCCCAAGGTATTGTTGGTAAAATCCACGTTACAGAAGATACTTATAAACGCTTGTGTGATGAATTTTTATTTGAAAAGCGGAGCGAAATCGAAGTTCCAGGTAAAGGGAAAATTACCACCTATTTGTTGATTGGAGCGAAGGGATAAGGAGCATTGGGAAAACACAAGGAAGAAACTTGTTCAACGAAGAGGCAGGGGGAAGGGGCTGACAGGTGTAGGTTTTTTACACAGGTGTGAGTATTCATTAGTATTGCTGTAAAGATAGGTATGAAACCAGGGT
>NZ_JBIQNW010000105.1:0-14285 GCF_047228265.1 Nostoc sp. UIC 10607
GGCAGGTTTTGGTTCATATTTGTGATATTCCCCCTCAAGTGTTCCCTTTGTCAATACTCTGCCACCTGAATCCTTACCTTGTCAAAGTCAATCTTTTTAACGAACCGCAGAGACGAAGAGGACACAGAAAGACGGAAAAAATGCTTGACTGAACCGTATTGACTTATAGCGGTTCTCGTTTACGTGAGGTACACCCGTAGGGGCACGGGCACTGTCGTGCCCTTAAGAAAGATATGGTTTTTAACCTTGTCCCATATTTGGTATTTCTTGTCAATGCGTAAGTCCTATTTGAACCCAGAATCAGTGGCGGAAGAGTCGCCAAATTCCCCTCTTCACCAAGGATTGCCAACCATTGTGAATCCAGCCCAATAATAAGGATGGGTAAGTAATTGCTCCCCTTCATCAACACTGTTAGCAGGTAAAGGCAAGCTCCCAGCTACTCCCAAACCTTGCACTTGGCCATCCTTAACGTAAATCTGCCCTTTAGCCATACCTACCTGAGCAAGTCTTAGAGCTTCTGCCTTAATAGAAGATGTCCTCAAGTTCTCATAAAATTTCGTCATCAACGCTGCTGTACCAGCATCGTTGACCGACCAAAGACTGGCAACAGTAGTTTTCACACCTGCCAGCACTGCTAAACCCGCAAATCCCAGTTCGGACTCTTCATCCCCCAAGGCTGTTCTACAAGCACTCAGTACCAGCATTTCAACTTCGGGTTCATTCAAGCGCAACTGTCGTAGTTGGTTCAAGCGTAACTTGTCTTCCCACAGTTGAATATAGGAATTACTCAAAGTACCAGCAGCAAAATCGGCATGGGTTGCCATGTGAATAATCCCAAAAGGTTGTTGGCGGCGGATAGTTTTGAGATTTTCTAAGGTGGCTTGCTTGTCCAACAATAATTTGCCTTGCCAGAGTTTAGACACCAGTGTTGATAACTCAAGGGGGACTGCTGGTAAAGGCTCTTGTCCCTGAGTACTCTGAGAAACCCCCAGCGCTAAGATTTGAGCTTTTTTAATGTCTTTATAAAGGGTGTTAGTCAAGCTCAGACTGGGCATCAAACCAATGCTGTATTTTTCTACTAGAAATCCCTTACCATCGTGAAGTGCTGCTATTGGGGTTGAACGTAACCCAATATCTGGTAAAAAGACCAGATTCTTGATTTCTCTTGCCTGTAAATCTGCCTCTAGTGGTGCAATAATCCAGCGATAAAGTTGTTGAGATGAACGCAAATAACCGGTGCGGCGACGATTTTGTGGACTAACAATTTGGTTGCGAAATTCCTCAGCTACTTGGAGAACTTTGGCTCTGGTCGTTTCTGGGATGCGCTTGCGGATGGGGTCACCTTTTCCAGTTACTACCACTAACTCCAGTTGATCGCTACCCTGCTCTGCTATGGTATTCAACTGTTTAGTAAATTTTTTAGCTTTACCTAAATTTTCCTCTGGTAGAATCTCCACGGGGACAAAGCTGGTGTAAATAAATGCAGGTTTTACACCAGTCGCTTCTTCTATTTTGCGAGCAATTTCTTTGGCATCATCTAGTGTTTTAGTTTTAGGAGTGGGTATGCCTAAATGGTCGACAAAATCATCTGTAAAATTCCCTTCGGGAGTGGGATTGGTATCAAGAATGGGGTTATCAATATTAGGATTATTGGTGCCAGGGTCAATCGGTTTACCTGGTGGATTGCACTGGAATGTACAGGGGGCAGGAGTCGGAGTAAAAGTTGGGGTAGGAGTCGGTGTAAAAGTCGGGGTAGGAATCGTGGTAGGAGTTTGACTGACGTTGATTCCTACCTGTACAGGTGCAGAAGAGGAAACGCCATCATTTGCACTAATTACAAAGGCATTGAGTGAGCCATTAGTATCTGCCGGGGGTGTGTACACCAAAGTATCGCCGCTAGATAAGGTAGTAACACCAGGGATAACGGGAAGACCATTGACAGTGAGATTTCCTGTATTCACTACATCAACCTGAATGGAGGTGATGTCATTATTAGCATCGAGAACCAGTGCAGCCAAACTAGAGAATGTTAAGGTTACTGCTTGATTGGTCTGGGTATTGGGTAGCGATGAGTTTGCCGTTAATGTAGGAGGAGCGTTGACGGAAATAATGGTGATATCCGTTGGAGTGCCGCTAGCATCTCCACCAGTGGGCAAGACTGGAAAGCTATTTGAAGTAACGATAGAATTGTCGCCTGTATTAATTGACCCTGCGGTGCCATTGACACTCCCATCACCTACGGTAAATGGCACATTGTTTGGGCCACCATCGTGTCGAATTCTGATAGTACCTTCCGCAGAAGGAGTAGATTGAACGTTTGGAGTAGTCGCGATCGTGACACCTGTATCGATATCATCGACAATAATCGTCCCTATTCCTTGAACTAATCCGTTTGTCAGTACTTGGATATTACCACCTTGAAGGGTATTAGCATCACCAACGTCCGTTGTGGCCTGTGCGTTGATGCTGCTAAAGCGAATTGTGCTGCCAAAGTTATTGGTGGTTTGTAAAGTAACGTTACCACCTGTAGCACTTGCATCACCATCCACTCCGGTGGCAGTTGCTGAGGCATCAATAGCGCCATTAACGATGATATTATCTCTGGCAGTTAAAGTGATTGCGCCAGCCGTGCCGGTAAATTCGCCACCTCCGGTCTTGACTACAGACGAGTTAATTGCCCCTGTGGTGATACTGCCACCTGTGGTTGTTGCTACTACATCGCCACCCCTACCTGATTCACTAGCATCATTGGAAAAGGAATTAATTGTATCTGTGAGGATATTGCCTGCGGCAGTCAAAGTCACTGTTCCCGGTATGCCACCACCACCACCGCCACCATTATCGCTGGTGTTAATCTGATTAAGGGTAATTCCACCATTGTTGCTTACAACTTGAACATTACCTGCTGAATAGCCTTGTCCACTAGCAATAATGTTGCCTGCACTAATGTTGCCAGTTGTCGCAGACAAAGTTACATCCCCGCTTCTACCGAAATCACGAGTTGTGTTTAGATTTCCCAGTAATAAGCTGGCTCCTGAAATGTTAATGGCTCCTCCAGTTGTCGCAATTGTGTTGGTAGGGTCAACAAAGTTTACAGAACCGTTTTGTGAGGTTAGGCTGAAGCTACCACCGCCCAAGGTTAAAGTAGCAACACCATCGGTAGTCACTCCGAGGGTACCTCCTGTGATGTCATTAATGGTAATATTCCCTGTAGCCTGTAAGTCGATATTTGCACCGAATCCTAAAGCTGCGATCGCACCCCAAGAAACAGTGTTAGCCCCAATATCTGCATCGCCAAAGGCAATATTGCCTGCTGTGGAATCAAAATCACCCACTCCACCATCGATAATTGTCAATGTGCTGGGGTCTAATAATAAAGTGCCAAAGCTACCATTGGGGGCTGAAGTATCTACCAAACCGTTGAAATTCAAGAAATTTTTGCCTGATACTTCTACAAAACCACCATTCCCAGCATTTGCTCCTCCACGAGCCGAAATATTACCAAAAAACTGGGTTGTATCGTTACCCCAAACAATGACGCGTCCGCCGTTTCCATTCAAATTACTATCGGCTGCAATGACGGACTTGGAGTCAACATAAGTCTGATCTGCGTTGGGTAAAGTCCCCTTACCTTGGTAATCACCGCCAATTAGCACTGTACCGCCACCATTGTTTCCAGAGGCGTTAATATTGGCATCAATCACCGCGACTCGTTTACCCAAAGCAGTTACTGTCCCGCCTGTTTGACTCGATACATCCACAATGCCCGAAACAATCGTTGTCCCTGGAGTTGTAGGAATTGTGACATTAGAGCCTGTCAATTTTACAGTCCCATCAGGGTTAGCAGTTAATCCTGTGTCAGTGTTACCAACTGTGAGTAATTCTGGTAAAGATGCAATGGGAATTGTCCAGTTATTAGGTTGGTTGCTACTAGAGGCGAGGGGCTGAATTTCCAGACTCAACAGATTTCCTGGCTGACTGAGACGCACCCAATTTTCCCCTGGTACGGATGTGATAGTAATCTGTCCCCCCGGTGCTGAAAGCTGCCCAGTGTTTACAACGGTACCGCCCAATAAATTCAAATTCTGCCCAGTACCTACTGCCAAATTTCCAGCATTTGCGATCGCTCCTGGCTGGTTGGTACTAAAAGCAAATCCATTGGGGTTTCCAACTAAAGCAGTGTAGTCATTAACACCGATAGCGTTGAACCAACTGCTGCCAAAACCAATACCATTGGCTGTTGTCGCCGTGAAAGCACTGGGAACATTTAAGCTGGCATTTGATCCAAAAATAAATCCGCCTGGATTCATCAAGAAGAGGTTAGGATTGCCACCTGTTACCTGAATTAAGCCATTAATAATCGAGGCATTCCCGCCTGTGATCCGACCAAGAATATTTTGCAGCGCCGGACTGGCTTGAAAGTTGGCGATTTGTTCTGGTGAAATCCCAAATTGTTGAAAGCTATGGAAGAGGTTTACACCATCTCCTGAAGTTGTACCGCCGGTGATATCAAGTCGGTTGCCGTTGGGTGTAACAATTGTGTTTGTGCCATCAGTAGCAGGGACAATTTGTTGTGCTTGGGCGAATCCCGCACTCATCGCTACAATAGCTAGCACTGAAGCGGCGATGCTCGGCAGTAAAGATTTTTTGCGTCGCAAGATGAAGCGACCTGCGGGTAATTCTACATCGATTTGTAACTTGTCTGCTAATCCGCGTCGCCAAAGTGCTTGAGCGATCGCCTTCTGCGACCAGAAGATTTGTTCTGTTCTTCTGCTAACAGATATGCTTTGGGAATGAATCCGGTAAAGGTAGAGTGGCTCTTGAACCCGGTGTACTTGGGCTACTTCTGAAAGCCGCAGACATAGGTCATAATCATAGGCACACCCAGAGAACGATTCGTTAACACCTCCCACCTGGTCGTAAACCGACCGTCGCATCAGGCGGAAGTGAAACGTCATGAAGTTTACCAAAAGATTTTCTTGGGAGTAGGGAATACTACAGCGATCGCCATAACCAAGAACTTTGCCGTCTGGATCTATATTTAAGTAGTCGGTATAAAGAAATCCCGTTTCTGGGTGTCGATTAAGTGCTGTAGCGGTTTGGGCAAGGGCGGTAGGAGCTAGGATATCATCACTGTCTACGATACCGATGTAAGTGCCACTAGTTTGGTTAATCGCTGCCTTACAAGCCGCAGCAACTCCTTGATGGTGTGCTTGGACTACCCGCACTCGCCCATCTTGTTGAGCATATCCTTTGGCGATCGCCACTGATCCATCTGTGGAGCCATCATCCCAAATCAGTAGCTCAAAGTCTTGCCATGTCTGTGCTAAGACACTGGCGATCGCTTCTTGAAGGTAAGCCTCCCGATTGTAATTGACGATGACAATGGAGATCAGTGGTGACATCGAAGTAATCCCAAGTTTTCTACCTGCTTACCAGAATATAATGTTAAGGGCTTTTACTTAGTAATGATTGCTGTTTATTATCTTTTAGTTACAAATTTTCTTAAATTTGAATGTCAAAAATATGATATTCAAATACTCATGCACCCGTAGCATACCCAAAAATTGAAATCAGCCATGTCGTAAGATCAGGCACACCACCGAAAAGAAATGACAAAAGGAACAGAAACTCGTGTTAAGTCTGGAGCAACGACTCAGCAAAGAATTGTCTATCTCTCTCATCAGTTGGACACTTGGCACAGTCTGGCAACTAGGAAATGGAGTCAGCACAGTTTCAGTTTCAAGTGTGGCTTGCTAATTCTGCCTGCGGTCTGGATTGTAACTGCCAATGGACTTAGAGCTAAAGCCGATATCTCTACACCAAACCCGGCTGAAAATAGCAATCATCCACAGTTACAAATAGTACAGGAAACAGAACCTTCTCCGGCAACTGAAACTAATCAACCAGAACCGAACCCTCAATCACCTCCACCACAACGCATTCGGGTTCGCAAAATCCAGGTAGTAGGTAGCACAGTATTTACTGAAAATGACTTTAATCCAGTTGTCAAACCGTTTGAAGAACGGGACTTGACTTTAGAAGAAATCAGACAAGCCGCAGATGCTGTTACCCAACTTTACTTAAATAAAGGCTATATAAATTCCAGAGCGATTCCAGACACTCAGCAAGCTAGTACCGCCGATGGTGTTGTGGTAATTCGGGTGATTGAAGGGCGTTTGACAGAGATTGATATCGAGGGGACACGGCGACTAAACCCATCTTATATTCGGAGTCGCATCCAACTAGGTGCCGGTATCCCTCTAAATACTGGTAAGCTTGAAGATCAATTAAAACTGTTGCGACTCGATCCCCTATTCACAAATGTGGAAGCGCGTCTGCGTCCAACGGGTAAGGTTGGTCAAAGTATTCTCATTGTCAGAGTTGAAGAGGCAAACCCTTTAACTGGTAGCTTGGGTGTAGATAATTATTCGCCTCCGAGTATTGGTGCGGAAAGGTTGGGTGTTGAATTAAGATCGCGCAATTTAACTGGGATGGGAGATGAGTTAGCAGGCTCCTATTACCACACGCTTTCTGGTGGTTCCGATGCCTTTGATTTTAGCTATCAAGTTCCCGTTAACGCCATGAACGGTAAGGTGCAAATTAGAGCGGCATTTAATCGCAGCGAAATCACTGAGCCACCCTTTGATGCGTTTGGCATTCGAGCAAACCAGGATCTTTATGAAATTAATTATCGTCAACCATTAATGCGATCGCCAAGAGAAGAATTTGCCCTATCCTTAGGATTTACCTATCAAGATGGTCAAACCTTCCTCTTCGATAACCTTGCAACCCCCTTTGGCATTGGGCCTGATGCCAATGGCGTTAGCCGCACCAGTGTAATTAAATTTGGTCAAGACTATGTTAGACGCGAACCTCAAGGAGCCTGGTTTTTGCGATCGCAATTTAATTTTGGCATTGATATATTGGATGCAACTATCAATAATGACCCCATACCCGATGGTCGCTTTTTCAGTTGGCTAGGTCAAGTCCAGCGCGTGCAGCAACTCAGCAACGATCATCTGTTGCTCATCCAAGCAGACTTGCAACTAACACCAGATAGCCTTTTACCTTCCCAGCAATTTGTGATTGGCGGTGGACAGTCCGTCAGAGGATATCGCCAAAATATCCGCTCTGGAGATAATGGATTTCGTGTAGCTATAGAAGATCGGATCACAGTCCAGCGCAATGAATCTGGCTTATCCACAATTCAACTCGCGCCATTTCTGGACATGGGAGCCGTCTGGAATCAGTCTAATAATCCTAACGTGCTGCCCGATCAAACTTTTTTGGTGGGCGCAGGTTTAGGATTATTATGGAATCAGGCAATGGGAATTGATAATCTCTTTTTGCGACTCGATTATGGATTTCCATTTATCGATCTGAGCGATCGCGGTAATAACGCTCAGGATGATGGTTTTTACTTTAGCCTTCGCTATCAACCCTAGTAAAGTGGTGCGTTAGGCTATGGCTAATGGTGCGGCACAGCTATAACCGAACCTGATATAACTCATCGAGAAGCCATAGCACAAGCTGCGATCGCGAGTTGTTAATTTAAAACCTCATTTGTTTCATTTATGTCTGTAATCATTGCTGGAGAACGTAGTGGGGTGGGCAAAACAACAGTTACGCTCACCCTTTTAGCATCTTTACGTCGTCGCGATCGCCTAGTGCAATCTTTCAAGGTAGGCCCAGACTACATTGATCCGATGTTTCATCAACACGTAACTGGTCGCCCTTGTCGCAATTTAGACCCCGTATTGACTTCCGAAGCCTACATTCAGCAATGTTTTGCCCGTCATAGTCAACTGAGCGAATATGCCCTAGTGGAAGGAGTGATGGGGTTATTTGACGGAATTGGTCATGGGCAAGAAAAGCAAAAATCAACTGATTTTGCGAGTACTGCACACATCGCACGGCTTTTAGATTTACCTGTGGTGTTGGTGATTGATTGTAGTCGCCTTTCTGGTTCTGTAGCTGCGATCGCTCATGGCTATCTATCTTTTGATTCCAGAATTAAAATAGCTGGAGTAGTATTAAATCGCGTGGGGAGCGATCGCCACCTCTCTCTCCTCAAAGATTCCCTAGAACCCTTACAATTACCAATACTCGGCGTGTTGCGCCGTCAAGATAATATCACAATTCCCGATCGCCATTTGGGTTTAGTACCCACAGCAGAACTTCCCGAACTCAATGCTTTAATTAATCGCCTCGCCGATTTAGGAGATACCTGCTTCGATTGGCAACATTTATTACCCCTATTAAAATCAAAACCTCTCCCTCATCCCCCTTATCCCCCTCATCCCCCCTCCTCTCCAGTTAGAATTGCAGTAGCCCGCGATCGCGCTTTTAATTTCTACTACCAAGACAATCTTGATTTGCTGCAACAGTTTGGTGCAGAACTGGTTTTCTGGAGTCCATTAGAAGATGCTGCAATACCAAAAGATGTGCAGGGCATGTATTTTGGCGGTGGTTTCCCGGAAGTTTTTGCCCAGCAATTAGCAGAGAATACCAGCGTTCGTGATGCAGTGAAAACAGCAATTCTTCAAGGAATGCCTGCGATCGCCGAATGCGGAGGATTGATGTATTTATGTGAGCAAATTATCGATTTTGAGGGTAAATATTGGCCAATGGCGGGAGTTTTACCGACATCTGCTGTGATGGGTGGGCGTTTAACTTTGGGTTATCGTCGTGCATTAGCTTTGCAAGATAATCTGTTAGTCAAGGCAGGTACAACCGTTTATGGACATGAGTTTCATCGTTCTCATTTAACCTTAACTCCTACTCAGCCCCTATTTGAAACTTCTCGCTATGATTGTGACGAAAATATGGGATACGAGGGATGGAGTTTACCTGCAAATGTTCATGCTTCTTATGTTCATCTGCATTGGGGAGAAAGTGGAGAAATTCCCCAGCAGTTTATTAAAGAATGTCGGAATAAACGTGAATCTAAGCAAGCCTAAAACCTAGTAGGGTGAATTAAAAACTATCAGAAAATATTTTCTTGATTCTTGATTATGAAAACCTAAGATTCAAAAGAAGAACATTATAGCGGTTCCTATTCAGATGCGGTACAACATTACATCACGAGGTGTAAGGGCACGGCAGTGCCGTGCCCCTACGGGTGTACCTGACGTAAATGAGAACGGCTATAGAAGGTCAAGCGGTAAATGAATTCATCTTCTCTTCTATTACTTGCGTTAAATTAATTCACCGTTATTCAAGATTGACTTGATTATTAACTTCGCAAAGACGTGACATTCATATCATCATTCAACTTGCGAATCAGACGGGATAACTCACGAATGATATTCACCGCAATTTCGGGAGTTTCTTCGATCGCATCATATAGCTGCTCTTGCGTCAGTTCCAAAAATTCGCAAGGTTCCAAAGTCGTTGCAGTAGCGGAACGAGGTTGAGTATCAAATACTGCCATCTCACCAAAGTATTTTCCCTGTTCTACCTCTGCAAGTTGTTTATTGCCGATGTGAACTTTAACTCGGCCTGACACAACAATATAGAGCGATCGCCCTTCTTCTCCCTGGCGAAAGATAGTGTAATTAGCCGGAAATGACAATTCGTTCATTACTGAAGTGAGCCGCACAATAAAATCATCCCGCAATTCCTTAAAAATCGGGACTCGCCGGACAAATAATAAACGGTCAACACTGGTTAGCATAATTACAAGTTAAACATCAAACATTACTGTATATTTTAAAACTTAAGCCAAAGCGCGATTAGTCATATTAACTGATGTTAAACCTAGCCGCCAAGAATATCTCAAATTTTGCCGACATAAAACCACTTAGTACAGCAAAGCTAAAACTCTTTTCAAATCTCGTTTTCAGCCAGAGACTGGAAACGATACACAAATACATTGCTGTGCCCCTACGAGAAATCTATACGTAACAGTGCTTGTGTGAAATGGTATCACGAATGATGATGAGGAGAAAGCCTTGACTCAGTAATGAATACAGGCTTTAACGTAACGCAAAAGTCCCCACCCTCAACTCTTAGTAAGGTGCGGATAGGGAGCGGGGGATGAGGATTGCATCTGGAACATGTAATTGTCGGAACTTGCGATCGCAACAATAGTAGATAAAGGCACTTCGGCAAAATACTGTCGCTGAAATTGTTCTTCTCGGACAGCAGCTAAAAACCGCTCCACGGCTGCGTCGGCCAAGTTTTCTGCACTCTCGCTTGGATACCAGGTGATTTGCAAATAACGGTCTTGTCGTTTGACTGTGAACCCTAAAGATTTTAAAGCTTTGATGCCTACAAGCAAGGTTTGGTCGGTGATGCCGATTTTCTCTAACAGTTGGACGCGGGTAACTAGTTGATTTGTGCGACTGAGATATTTGGCAATTCCGACAAGAGTCAGCCAAATTTGATTGGGTGGTTGGAGGTTGGGTTTAGACCAAGCGATCGCTAGTTGTTGCGAACTGCTTGCTGTTAGACATCGCCGCAACCACGCGCGTAAATCATCCCAGTTTGTAGGACAATCTTCGATAATCAGTTCTGAGTGTTGAGTCCTAAGTGCTGAATGTTCCTGATTTCGTAAATCCAAGATGAGTGGTAAATTCCGAGTGTTGAGTGCAGAGTTAACACTGGGGCGCACGGCAATTAATCTGATTTCATAACGTTTTTTGAAAGTGTTATAGTCTAATTCTGCTATGCAATCACACCTTCCTATAGGCAATTCATCTTTGTAGTGCCCCCACCATATACCAGGAAAAGCACTTCTGCTGGAATCATCCCGAATGTCAAACTCGGTTTTAATGTACTGTACCTTTTTCCCTTGCCAATCCTGCTGATTGCGATGCCAAGCATTTTCAAACCAGCAATTTTGAATTAGCAGTTTCGGAACAGGGTTACCCATTCCACAAGGTTCTAACAGTTTCAGTTCTAAAAATAACTCTTTCCCCAAGTCTGCTACTGTTACCGTCAAGTCTGCTTGCACGGTTGGCGTTAGGGTTGTACTACCTAAAGATTGCCGCAACTGCTGATTAATTGCTGCTGTAAATAAAGGAATATTCTCCACTAACAAACTCAAACCCGCTGCAAAGGGATGTCCCCCAAAGCGATGTAACAAATGTGCTTGGTCTTTTACCAGTTGGTACAAATCGACAGAATTCACCGAACGGGCGGAACCACGGGCGAGGGGAGGAGGGGAAGACGCGGGGATATATTCATTCTCCGCATCTGCGGAAATAGTGCTTTCCGTACTCAACAAAATCGTTGGGCGACCTGTTTCTTGTGCTACTTGTCCAGCAACTAGGCCCAAGACACCCGCAGGCCATTGGGCATCTTCTAGGACGATGACGCTGGTGGTTGATAAATCTAATTGAGTAAGTTTTTGTGCTACTTGCGCTTGCACATCTTTTTGCAAAGATTTGCGGCGGGTGTTTGCGAGTTCTGTGACTTCGGCTAGTTCGTTACAACGTTTGGTATCCCGACTAGTTAATAATTCAACGCAAAAACTGGCATCGCCTTGAATGCGGCTGACGGCGTTAATTCTTGGCCCCAAACCAAAGGAAATATCTGTGGGGCGATCGCCATTTTTCTGACACAATTCTAATAATCGCCCCACCCCCGGACGGCGACGCACTGCTGCTGGCTGTTGAAAATCTGCTTGCAGTCGTTGAATTCCCATCTGTGCTAAATAGCGACAATCTCCACTTAACTGCACTAAGTCGGCAATTAATCCTACTGCTACTAAATCTAATAAATCCTCTAACGGATGTTTGGCAACATTAGGCAGGGTTTGATACAGTGCTTCCACCAACTTATAAGCTACTGCTACCCCAGAAAGATTGAACAGCTGATGTTCTCTGGGCAAATAACGAGGATTAATAATTGCTGCGACGGGTGGGCGTTCAGTGGGTAAGGTGTGATGGTCTGTAACTATTACATCTATGCCTAGTTGTTTTGCATAGATAATTTCTTCAAGGTTTGTGCTGCCAGTATCGCAAGTAACAATTAATTTGCAACCTTGTTTTGCTAAGTTATCAATCCCTTGATTATTGAGTCCGTGAGATTCTTTCAGGCGATTGGGAATATAGTAAATTAACTGAGTATTTTGTGTAAAGAATTGCCCTAATCCATCCCAAAGTACAGATGTGGCGGTAATACCATCAGCATCAAAGTCTCCCCAAATAGCAATTTTTTCTTTGATGTTATACGCTTGTTGCAACCGGGCGATCGCTAAGTGCATTTCTTGCCCAAACTCAAACGGACTCGCTGGTTGATAAGCTTTATAGTTAATAAAAGCTGTTAATTGTTGATCATCTTTAATTCCCCGTTGCCACAACAATTGCGCTGCATATATTCCACTTGATGCAGGTGTATGCTGTTTCACCGCTTGGATGAACCACTCCGGGGGTTGTTCGGTTGCTGCTATAGTCCACTGCTGTTGTTCTGGCATTGTTAAATAATTCGTAATTCGTAATTAAGTTTTGCAACAGGGAATTAGACTGCACCACAAAACTTGCTGCTTAATAGAAGGGGGGGACATAAACCCACGGAACTAGTTAAATCGGAGATTGATCCTCGGTTGTTTGAGATTCACTCACTAGGGGATTGAGGATTACTTCATTAGCGGCGCTATCGGGTTTCCGGGCGCGAATTGCTGGACGCGATCGCTTGTAACCGGCTCTTTCAGCTTTTTGGTGTTCGTAATCAATCAATCTGCCATAATATTCATGCTTGCTTAAATTCATCGACAAGAAAATATGCTGGCGGATATTACCAAAACCTTTGCGGTTAAAAAACTTTAATGCTGAAGTATTGGTAGGATCAGTGTCTACCAGCATAAACCGCGCCCCATCTTCAATCATGCGGGCGACGACTTTATCAACCAACTTGTCTGCTACTCCCCGACGCTGAAACTTCGGACTAACTCCTAGCCATAAAATATATCCATAAGTCCAAGATGCTTTGGTGATGATAGTTCCCAAAATGAATCCTGCTAATTCTCCGTCTGTTTCAGCCACAAGACAGTATTCTGGATCGGTGTTGTAAAGTCCAATCACCTCCCATTCGTCCCAGGTACGGTATAAATAAGGATATAAATCGCTGGTAAATAACCCTTCTCCCAAGTGATAAATAGGAGCAATGTCATCAATTCCTAATTCGCGGACATAAATGGCTTCGGTTTCGTCAAAGCTTGACATAAATTTAGAAGTTGTAATTTCTTTATATCCCTACCGGACTTGACAAATATTCTCTAATGTATAGGGTTGAATGAGACTTCTTGAATGCTGTCAAAATTGGGCAATGAGTCTTTCACTGTTTCTTCAGTAACTTGTGTGCGTAGTTTACCGCCGTAGGCATCGCACCGTTTGGCAAACTGACAATAATCACAGATTTTACTACCCTCTACCACTTGGGGAAACTGCTGGTGATTTTGATAATTTTCCAGCCAATGAGTTAACTGGCTTAATAGTTGATTAAGTTTCTTTCCTGTTTGTGTATGTTTAGCAGTATTGTAATTAAATTTAATGTTCTGCGGTTTACCCTCAGATTGGACAAACCAGTAAGTCATGGAAATATTTTCTGGCAAATAGTCGCTAGTTTCTGCCAATACATACAGATAAAGCCGTGTTTGCCAGTTGGATTCTAACTTGCGTTTATTGGGTGGTTTAGGATAAGTTTTCCAGTCGAGAATTTGCGCTTGTTGGTTATCTGCAATCAATAAATCATAGACAACCGTCAGCAAATAGTCCTGAACTTGCAGTGTGCGGTAGTGTTCACTCTCACGGAAAGTTTGATTATCAGATGCAGCCGTTAAAATTTCTGGGGCTGCATCGGCAAAAGCTAGCATCCAGCTTTGGAGTTTAGCATCTGCTTGCAGAAAACTATCAATTGGCAAACCCATTTCTCGCTGCTGCATTAGCAGGTGGAAACGACTACCCAAAGTTTGCCGTTCTTCCTGTTCTGGATTTGAGGGCGGATTGAGTTGTTCTAGGTAGGTATGTTGAAATTTACGCGGACAAGCTTCTAGTAAGTTGAGTTGTCCTTGAGACAGTCGCAGTAGTTGAGTGGGAGTTGACAGCATTCTTTTATTTTAGAAGTAAATTCTAGTCTGCAACTCACCTTTGGCAGCGGGAAGCCCACTTCCTCAAGGGGTGTCCGGGATAGCCGCCCCGCCGCCGTTGATTGATGACTGATGACGGTTAACAGTCATCAGTCATCAATCTTTCGTGTTATCCCTCTTTCAAGAAACACTTGATGTAAAGCTTATGTAGAAAGGGTTTGATAAAATGAAGCTTCCTCCTTATCTTGGG
>NZ_JBIQNW010000106.1:0-14009 GCF_047228265.1 Nostoc sp. UIC 10607
TTAAAAAATTAGAAGCACAGGCGGCTTTGATTCGTGAGGTTTTTCTGGAATCTCATGTCAAAGACGACGCTGGTGATAGTCTACCCGCCCACCGGAGGTGATCTCTCCTAACAGTGGCGTGGTCAGGTGACACGATCGCTCTGTGTTACCTTGCCTCCCAATTGAGATTTTGGTTGTCACACAAAGCGATCGCTTCTCTCCACTCCCAATACCAAACGGTATTGGGAACTTTTGCATTGAGGGAAGCAGGAGGGAAAGAACTAATTGTCTATCAACTCTTTCCTCCCCTGCCCCTCTGCTCTAGACCTCTGCTTTGATTGGATATTGCAGTTGTAAAACCTCAGTCGCTTTTGTAGTCCTTTTGTAGTTTTATCGGACTCATTTTTGGCTGATTCTTGATTTTTACCTCAACAAACTTTCCGCCAAATATGGCGTACTGTGCGTCAAAAAAAGATGGATTACAGCGCTTAAAACCTTTTAAGCGAATTTCTCAATAATTGGTAAATTATTGGGAGCAAATGGGAGACTTCTTATAAGTATTGGAAACTGTTTGGATTTATTGGGAATTTTTGAGCTAATGAGAATTTTGTGACTGGATGAGATTTAAGAGGTAAAAAGGTAAGAAAAAATTGGAGATTTGGGAGATGTTGGATAGATATTGGGAGATGTTGAATGTAGTTGGTGAGAATTGGGAAAATGGATGTTTTGTCGAGGTTTTATCTCAGACGCACGAATTTATTCAAATCAATTAACTAGTGCCAAAACTGTAATATTTCTTGATAAATGTGTCAATAATCACGGTTTGGGCGGTTTATATTGAGAGTAATTATCAATTAGATAGACAAAAAAAGGGTCAAAAATAGGGGAAAATTTTTTTTGTGGATTTTGTTTCTTTAACAAGCTTCAGCGGGTCTAAGTGCCGACTACAAAATAAGCCGCAAGCTTGGCTATCCTCTCACCTGTGGCTAGGATCTCAATTCTTGGCATGACAACAGCCCGATCGCTTGCCTCACCCTTCAGACCTTAAAGCCACCGCTCTTGATTTTGCTCCCAGCAGTAGTTAGAAGAATGCCTTAGACAATGAATGGCCGCGATGCCTGCGGTTCTTGCTAGCCGAACCATCTTCTTCGCCCTATGCTTAATTCCCGAAGCGATCGCTGCTAACAGTCGCCTTACCAAAATCGCCTAAAGCAGTTTTGCATTGGGCATTGGGTGTTGGGGAAGAGGCGATCGCCCGTAGTCATGCTACGCTCTACTCCCCTGGCGGCCCTATTAGACATTGGAGATTAGGGATTGGGTGAATGGACGTTGCCATCCCAGATGTTAAACTTCATCTGCTTTTGTCGTTCTTTTGTCGTTCTTTTGTAGTCAATTTGGGCTGATTGCGATCGCCACCGGCTCATAGCGGTTACGCCATCATGCGACTGAAAAAAATAAAGTGGGGTAACATTGCGCTTTGTGTATCTCACGCCAACCGCTCAACAGAAAAACTCAACGCTGACCCAAGCCTTGAAAATATTAGATTCATTGGGCGCAACCAGTTGCAGGATTCCAAAACATTGATATCAATGCTGGGATTGTAAGAATAACTGGGTGCAGTAGAGATTTTTTAAAGCCTGATAATCTACATAAAACTAAAGTAGATTCCGAGCTAAACTGTATTGTATAATACAATTCCCTAGAGGTAGTTATCGGGCTACCAGACAGGTGACACCTAGCTACCTGTTGGGTGAAAAAGTAGTGGTTTTTTGTGATTTTTGATTTTCCAGACAGGTAGTTATTTGGTAGCTCAACAGGTAGCTAGCGAGAAGCGATAAAATTGCCAAAAATTGGAAAATCAGCCACCTCTAAATAAACATACCTACTACGCTTATTTTTGCTATTTTTAATTTCCTAAAATCGCTTTGATCAGAGTAGATAAAAATACTTAGTGATGCCCAAAAAATAACGTTACCAAAGACATAAAGTATTTTTGAAAAGGCAAGATTAAAGTTATCAACTATAGTGAATCGCATTTAAAAAGTTGGGGTAGGTTTTGCACCTACTCCAAGGTGTTTAGAAAGCTGTGTTGGGAGTTTGGCAGCTGTCGAGCGCTCCCTTGGCATAACCTCTGTAAGCGATTCTCCCCTACCCCTGCTATAGAAACCCAAAAGCCTAAGCTAATGAGCATTTAAGTTGCATAAATCCAAGGTTGAAGCCCTTACCACGAGCGAGTCAGTCTGGAAAAATGAATGACTATTAGCTTATCTCTGGCGATCGCACTCCCTACCCAATCTCCAATTCCTATTTTCCTCCTGGGCGATCGCCTCCCCACTTTTGGCACAACTTTTGAAACCTCAAATTTTCACCACGAATGAAATCGCCTCATCTAATTCCCTCCCCGCCGCGCCCCCAAAACAAAAAAAGGTATCTGGGGAATGGGGAAAAAAGCACTCACTCCCGCCCCACAATCTCCTACAGTACCCTTTACTTTCATCATGGCTACTTTGCCTTGCATTGGGTGTTGGGCATTGGGGAATCAAGAGAGGGAGCGATCGCACTCACCACACACCCCACAATCGCCTATAGTTCCTTTAATCTCCTAACTTGGCTAATTTGCCCATTCACCACATTTACGCGGCTTATTTCTCATCCTGGGAGGAAGTTAAAAGCGATCGCTATTCATCCCTCTGCCTTCTGCCTTTTTCAAAAATTCTCGCGTGACCCCTAGTTGTACTCTCCAGGAAGATCAGTTTTTCTAACAGTAATGCTGCCAACTTTCTTACCTGACATTCTCAATAATTCATCACCTGAAAATTCAAAACCAAGCTTTAGTGCTATTCGCGCAACATCATCTGCGGTTGGTGCTGCAAGCACCTCGTTTTTAAGTTCAGGTTCGGACTGCATTTTCTTTAAAAATGCTTCGATTTGCTCAAAAGCCATATTTAAAATTTGATCCTCGCTAGCTACTCGTAATATAAAGAAAAACAGCAGTATATTTTTTAAGACTAGCAGCACAAGGGTATCAAGATTCGGGGGAAAGATAATTATAGCGACGTGCTGCTCTTCATTTATCAGAATCTTGCTTATAAGAAATCATCTTTTCATGAGTAGGATTCTCATAAGTAAACTGGGAAGATTGGACGGTTACAACGGGCCAGGATTAAAAAATAGGTTATGGAAACTGTATTTTACCAAACCTATTTCTTCCCAAGGCGATTGCCTGTCGAACGGTTACATCATCGCCCCAATAGTTAGGCTTATTATTTTTCTGTGGCATAACTCCTATAACCGTGCTCCTTCTTTGGCTGATAGCCATAGCAATCGCTTGCCAACTTCAGTTTTAATATCTGAAAAATTAGCATAACTTTTGAAGTTTCAATTTCTGACCGCAAATAAAATCGCCTCATCTAATTGGGACTCCGCCGCGATCGCCTCCGGCATCTTTCTCTACTAAAATAGTTTTTGACCCGAATAAATCATTTTTTCGTTTTAAATTCTCTGCAAAAATGGCTGAAATGAAAATAACCCAAAATAACCATAGTAAGTACGGTTATTTTATTCTTTAATCGAAGAATTGTTGCAGGCAAAAAATAGTGATTAAGAGCGCTAAGTTGTGGCTTAGTCTAGGCTTAGTCCAAGCTTAGTCTAGGAAACTTGCTTTCTTGAAAAACTGATTCCCTGTGCTTAGTCTAGGCTTAGTCTAGGCTTAGTCCAAGCTTAGTCTAGGCATAGTCTGAAGCAAATGTAGTTTGGCATACAATTTTGTTATTTAAAATCCACTAATTACATAAACTTAGTGGTGATTATGTAATTAGTTTGTAAGGGGAAAATAACTTTAATTTCTCCCTGCCTTAAAGCCTTCACCACTTAAAAATTCTTCATTTATCAGCAAGAGAATTTTATCTGTGTCCTTGCCCTTGTTGGCATAGCTGGCAGGGTTACTGGGGTCTTTCTTGTTTTCCATACCGAATTTTGCGTTATGGCTAATCACCTCATCCTTATGAGCCTCAATCCAATCGCGTACTAACAAGCCGTTACAGCCCGATAAATCTCTCAAGGCTTGGTTAGTAATTGCTAGGCGATCTGAGTCCCCAGTTGCCACAGTATCGTTGTAAAGACAGATTGCCTGATAAGACCTACGAATTTTTTCTACAGCTGCTAAGGTTGCCTTGCTCCCCCATACCTCAGCATCGCTCTTGGCTTGCCAGTCAATCTCTTCTTTGATGGGTGCAACCTTGGCAGGGATAGACTTGGCGGTAGGGGCGATCGCTTGCCCAAGAGTTACCTTATTCACCACCTCAATAACTTTCTGTTCTAGCCAAGAATCTAACTCGGTGACATTTAGAGTAACTGTTTGGGGCTGCTGTGCTGTGGTTTCCATTGCTGCTTTCTCCTCTTGTAATTGTTTGTTGGCTATATCTAATTGGTTATTGATGTCTTCTAACTGGTTATTACTTTGGCGTAACTCTTTAATCTCTGTTTCTAATTGGGCTAATTTTTGGTGTGCTGACTGTAATTGCTTTGCAGTGTCCAATCGGTTGTTAAATGACTCAAGCAAGTAGGTAATAACTGATTGCTGATTGGGTAAATTTAACTCCTCTTGCAGGTGGCGAATAGCTTCTAAATCTGAAGAGTTGACCCGAACATTTGAAAGTTTTTCTTTTGATGGAGTATCAGGGAAACCTACAGGCTTTGTAAGGTAATAGTCGGCATACCCCAAAGTGGTTACAAGATTTTGTAAGTCTCGGTCAGTGGGAGCATCCTTAACAAAGTGGCCAGCTAGCCTAGCGGCGTGTAGCATCTTAGAACCCATCGCCCCAGTACAATCGCGCTCGGTAGCCAGTGCTAAATATGCGGCCCGGAGTGCTTTGCAGTTGTCTTGTTCTTCCCCGTGTCGAAAATTCAGAATTGGGGTTTTATCTCCCTTGTCCCCAAAATAACCACGAACTACTCGATTAAGTGAACCGTTGCGGCGACTATCAATAGCACGGTTTTGGGCTGAAAGGTCTGTAGGATTCTCGTTAGCCACCTCTGCCAAGAGTGCTTTAGTTGTTGGCTCCTTTCTTAACCAGTTCAATCGCTCAATGACGTAACTAGCAGGGTAGAGGGTAGCGATGGGGAATACTGGCTTATCTCCCCGTTTTTTACCTTGACCAGTGAACATTACCTGATAGCTTTGACCCTCAACAGCCGCAAACTTAGCACGAGCAAGAATTTCATGGGGACGGCGGCCAGTGGCAGCAATTAAGCCCACTGCTACCTCATGCAAATCTTGGGACTGTAGCAGATTACCTGTTATTTCTAAATATTCATCTGGGCTAATTTCTTGACCGTTATCGAGGCGATCGCTTACCCGTGTAGACTTGTTTCTTTCTTCCCAATGGCTTTTGTCTAGACCACACAGCAATAAAACATAGTGCTTTAACTCATAACCTGTTACGTTGCCTTGGGCATCATGCTTGGGAACAGAATCAGCGTTTTTCCCTTGCTCTAATGGCAGTGACTTGAATTTTTTATAGAAGCCAGACCGACTCAGCACAGTGCCTAAGCTTTTAATGCTGTAGTTAGTGTTGGTATTTATCCACTCGTTGAACTTCTCACAGTGTGGCTTGATCTCTTCAAGGCTTTGCAAATCTTTGACCGCAACAAAGAGTTGATCTACTTGTTCCTGAACTGCTTTAGACATCTGACTGACTCCCCTTTATTTCTAAGCTGTTATTAATTTAACTAACAAGTTAGCCGATGTCAATAACCTGTGAGATATTCTTAACAGGTTATTGACATTATATAACAGGTTAAGCTACGCTAATAACAGGTTGAAAAAACCACAGAAAAAGCGGGCTGATAACCCGCGCTTAAAAAATAAAAGGTATTCTCATGTTACTCACAATTTCTAAACCTCAACAATTCCAAGCTACTAGCGACTACTACGATGGTGAATTCGACGCGGCGATCTCACTTCCACCTAAAACAACTGAGGGCGATTACTGGCGCGGATATCTCGCCAAAGTAAACCAGACGGGTAACACACCGTTCTAAGAACCAAAGGGAGGCTAACAACCTCCCTTAATTTTTTGATTGATTACTTATGAGAATCATATAAAGAACATTCTCATAAGTAATCTCTGTCTACCCTTAAATTTTGCTTACTTAGCTAATTGTTTTTGCGGCTGCATTGGTGACTGACTTGTTAATCTTCCCGCTACGGTTCCCACTCCCACAAGCCCGATCATGCTGAAAATGATTAGCTTAATTGGCAAGTCGCTAATGCTAAAGACGTGTAGCGATCGCTTTTCAAATTCCCAATTAACAATCATAAATTGCACTGGATTAAAATCAAACCACTCTTGACTTTTGATTAACTCAACATTGCATTGGCTAAATTGTTGATGTAATTCACCCTCTACATCTGCCATATCTTCTACATAAATAGTCTTGAGGATTTTCACGTTACAAGGTGGTTGATTCCTATGAAAGTTATCAAGTCGAGCTTCGGGATTACGAGATAACCCAATTTTGCAACGACGGAGGTAACAACCAGGAATTAGCCCGTGATAGCCCTCTGCTTCCATTAAATAGATAAATCCCGGCTCATGGTCATTTTTAGGCTGATAGATAATTGTCGTAATCTCATCCAAGTCCATATATTTATTTCCAAATTATTTTATTAGAAACTGTTATTTTTTTGCAGTTCAAACAGTAATATCTTTTATCCTTTCTTACGGTTAAATTTGCGTGACCACAGTGGGGACAATAAGGCTTTGTGTCACTTTGGCGGCTACCCCCTATAGTGGAAAATGACGCGGCAGACATCACCGTGTCAGTGCTTGCTATGCTTGGGTTTAAGGTATCACCTGTCAATCTCGTGTAACCCGTGTCAGGGGACTTTGCAACTCTTGCCAGTCGCTTTGTCTCTTCTATCAATGAATAGTTGAAACTAACTTTATCGAGATTAGGTAAAAAATAAAGCTTAGGTGAACGAGAATCGACTACTAAGGCTACTCTCAATAATCTGGCATCGTCGGTAACTAGCTCATTCTTATGTTCGATGTATTCTTCGATAGCGTCTAAATTGCGAGTCAACTTAGCTAGGTTAGACTCGCTGTTTTTGCCCTTTCCGTAGGTATTTAGGTAATGTCTAATTTTGGAAATGCCAATGATGATTTCGGTAAAAAGTGACCGATCATCATTAGTAAAGCCTGGGATTTGTTTGGTCATCACTGATTGACCCGACACAATCCAGCCGATGTTATTATGACCAAACTGTTTCAGAATCTTCTTGAGATTTTCCCCTGCCTTGTATGGCTCACTGCAAGAATTCAGCGTGTTATCTAATTCATCCCATGCCCAAATTTGAAAGAAGTTAGCAGCGAATGTGGGGTTTTGAACTCGAAAATTTCCGTCGTCTAGGCAATCATCAAAGGATTTAATCGCGGCTGTGGTATCGCCATATTTAAGGAAATGCTCCAAAGGATAGTTGCTATCTTTGAGTGAAGCAACAGCACCAGGATAAGACACTGTAACCAGAGTATTAGGAACTTTCTCACCCTTGCCAGTATTGCCACGAGTACAACCAGCTTTCAGGATTTCGCTAATCATTACCGCAGTGGTTGGGGTTTTACCAACGCCCGGATCTGCAATCAGCCGATAGCGGATTGGGTGACTGACTACATAGTTGATAAATTCGTCAGGAGTCCCAACCATCAACTTAATTTCATCTGCTTTGATGGCTGGCCCCATACGGTAGCTGACCACAATACAATCGGTTATTTCCAGCTTGCGAACGCTTGTTATTTTGAATAGTCCCAGCTTTTTAGCCAGCGTGTCAGAATGCTTGCTGATTGCTTCTGCAATGGCTAAGGTATGCACAGACCGGGAATAGCCATAACCAATGTCTACAACGCCGTCAGGCTTCACCTGAAAGCCTTTAACGCTCAAAGCCAACCTGATATCAGTAAACAAAGTACGCGCTATTTCGTTGGCGATTTTCCCGTTGATATCAAAGCCAAAGTCACCATACACGGGTTCTATTAAATCACCTGCCAATTGTTGCTGTAGCTGACCTACGCGCTCGTTTAGTAGCTCGATTTGCTCTATATAGTTTTGGCGCTCATTGGCGATCGCTTCCCCAACCTCATCTAAATTTTCGTTGTAGCTACTTGCCAAACTTTTGATAATCTCGGCTTTACTTTGATGACCATGCGCTACCTTCTCACCCCAGTTTTGCAACCTTCTGAATAGCTGCATAGCTTCAGAGGTAATAGAATCGTGTTCATGATAAATCTTTTCTAATTCCTGCGACTTGGCAAGTTGAAAGCGTTTGTTGGCTTCCGTTTCTACTTGAGTTTTAAAGTTAAATTCCCATTGCTCAGTCTCAGCCTGTAAATATTCAATACGCTGGGCATCTTTTTGAGTCTGTGTAGACAATTGATTTAACTTGGCTTGCAGTTGGGCAATTAAACTCGTATTTTCTAGTTTGTTATGACCTAACGAGTTGATGGTATTTCTCGCTTCTTTGAGTTCATCTTTCAAGGATTCTAGCTGGCTGCTAGCGTTGGCTAACTTTGACTTGCTCCTTTCAAAATCCCTGATTATTTTATGGAGTGTTTCACCTGCTTTTTGATTTTTACTTTCAGCATCATTTAATAATTTTTGTGATTTAGTATCCGCGATCAAGTAGGTAATAAAACTTGCTGGTAATGCTCCCACACCAAGCATAGACATTACTTTGGCTATATCGTTGGTGAACCCTCCAGAAGCAACCACCAAGCCAGCGCACAAGCTAAAAGCACTTAGCCCTAACCCATGAGATAATTTCATGATTTTACCTCTAGGTAATCACCTAACTGTGCTTTAAAGCTTGCTAGGTTCCCCTGTGACTCAACAGTTCTTAGCCTTAATTCCTCAGCTTTTATTTGAGCTTGCAACAGTTTTTGGTTTAGTTCATCTTTGCTATAAACCGAGATATTTGTATCGGCAATCGTCTTAACTTGACTGACATCTAAAACAACTGATTTTTGGGTAGTCACCTCTTTTTGATTCAAATAGTCAATATAGTTACCCTTGACTTTTTCGATTTCGGTAGCTGCTTGGATGCCAGCACCAAAGGCTTTTGAATGCTTACCAATTACAGTAAATTTCTCGCGTGTCAGGTCAAGCGCGGCTCCCGTCAATTTGAGCGATCGTGTAGCACCTTCGTAAATTTTCATTCCCTTATCAAACTGGCTTTGGCTTGCCTGCGGAAGAGTTTCAGGAGGATTTAACGGATCTGAAATATGATACTGATTGGGCTGGAATGGTGGCATCATTCCCGGTATTAAATCCGGCGTGACGCTCAACAAACCAGGGATACGGCTATCTCTGGGGACAGTAGCAGGTGTGGAATTATTGGTGCTAGATGTGGAGTTTTGTTTGCGTCCTGCTAGCTTTTCTGCTACAGCTTGGGCTGCTGCTTTTGTAGCATCAATTTTTGCCATTGTTGAAAAATTTCCTCGTGTTAATTAGCGATTGATATTTAATTTCTAGTTGCCTAAATGCTTTGTCGATTTCGCTAAATTCAAGCGCTAATTCCTCATCCAAATCGTATTTTTTGAGGACAAGATTTAGCTCTGTTTCATCCGTCTTTGCATCCTGAATTTGGCTGTTTAAGTCATCTTGCATGGTAGTATTGACGGGTATCTGAGGCTTAAAAGCTCTCAAAACTATTGAGAGCTTTAATTCTGGCTTTATCTGCTACCGACTATGTTCTGTGGAGTTGGCAGCAAGAATCATTCTGTAAAACCTTCAAACTTAACTACCTCTGAGTCACCAGAAGCAGCCGATTCCAAGTAGTTGAAATATTGCTTAACGTCACCAAGAGCTACATCACAATCAAAACGCAAGCCTTTAAACTGTGGATGCTGGCGAATTTGCCCAAGTAATTCCTGAGCTTGAGCAACTAGCTCTGGTAAGGAATTACCGCTCATATTTACCTCTGATTCAATGCCGGAAATTGTAAAAGTCATGGCGTTAGTACTCTTTCTAATAACCAGTTAACAAAGTCGAGGGGAGATAACAGGATGTTGATCGCTCTCACGCGATTAGCTTTTTTCCCAGTTCGGTGATGATGCCTTCAATTTCTTGGGTCAGGTCAGTTTCATCTGGGGTAACTTCTGGCTTTTGTTGTGCAAGTCCAGCCAAATCTCTAATCGCTCCCAAATATCCTTGCTTTTGGTGTTGCCAGTGCTGATTGATACTCTCTGTTAGTTCCGTATCCCGCACAGCCAAGTTATTTAGAATCAGTTGGTTCTTAACTTGGGCTATAGCGTCTACTGCTGCAATTTCTTCTGATGCCTGCCTAGTTAGCTGTTCAATCAGCGTCATTTGGGCGTTAGGGCTTGAGCCGGGGGTAGGGGCTGTTAGATGTTGCTGTTGCCCTTGTAGGGATAGGGCATTTTGTGGCTGTTCTGTAGCTGGCTCAGATGTTTGCTGTGTTAAATTTTGTGAATTTTCAGGTAACTCTGAGGTGCTAGCCACAACTGGCAATTCTGGCTGAAAGTATGAGGCGATCGCTTCTAAATCTAATTCCGAAACTGCCTTTACAGTGTCGAAATCATCAGGGCGAACATGGCTTAAAGCCAGTCTCAAGCTCTGTTCCGTGGTCATATATCTTAAGCAAGCATCATGAATGCTTACTGTGTCTGCTGTTGGTGCTGTGGTTCTCTTCCGTGTTGCCATGATTTACGCTCCCTTTTGGATTTTTTGGATTTGCTGGAATGCTTGCTGATAGCGGTATCTAGAAAAATCATTCGGGTTTTTGGCGATATAGCCTTTGACGCGATCGCTGCGTCGGAGTTGAGCCATTAATCGCCCTACTCTCCCCAAAACCCATGCTTGATAGGGCGACAAGGGCGACTCGCGATCATGAGTGTTATCGGCTTTTTTGGGGTAGGCATCTCTGAAACTGGGGATTCTCCAGAAGGCTAAATTCTCCCAAGTGACCAAAGTCGAGCGGCTAACACCCAAGACCTCAGCTAAATATGTCTTGGTAGATGGGAAATCAAGGAATGAGTCTAAGTCTGTAGAATGTTTGCTCCGTCTAGGTTTCATGGGTTTACTACAGTAATCAATGTGAATTAGATAGTAACTAGCTAGCAATCAGAATAAGTACACATCACAATGTCGCTCCTAATCGCTAAACCCCTTACTGTGTAAGTCGCTGGGGTACTCGTAGGACGCTAATTAGTGGCTTGTTGTTGATCGATTGCTTCTCTATTGATATAGTAGTACATGACGGTACTATACTGTCAAGTAAGGCATAAAACAATCTTGTAAAGTCTTATAGAGTATTTAATAGTCAGGTAAGGCATTATGGACTAATAGATTTATGTTTGCTGAAATGTCTACCCGATATAGATTGACTGTTTATTTCTCAGACGACACCACTCTTAAAAAAATTGAAGAATGGGCAAAAGAAGAAAATAGAAGTGCTAGCAATCTTGCAGCTACTCTACTCGCTAAAGCAGTACAGGATAAAGATAAACAAGAGAAATCAGCATGACCCACGCACAGCCAGAGGACACAAGACAGCCAGAGGACACAAGACAGCTGATTGAGAATCTAGCCAGACAGCAAGCTAATACTCAGCAACAACTAGACTCATTTATCGAAACTGCCACCAGTGTTTTAGCTCGTAGTGCTGTGCTGGACGGTGTGGTTTTGGAATTACGGGAAAGTACAGAAAATTTACAACACAATTTTGAACAGCATCAACGTAATTTTGAACAGCACCAACGTAACTTTGAGGAGCATCAACGGACTACAAATGCTGCATTGGCAAGCTTAGAAGCAATCTTAGTTCAGTTGGTTGGGCGTTTACCTTGAGATGCGATGCCTACGGCGAGCTATTCGGTTTCGCCAAAAGATAAAACGGGAGAATTGACAATGGTCAGCAGTCTTAAAGAACTAATTGATGAGCCAGAATTGGGTCATACCTCAGACCCAGAGGAAAGGTTTATCAGCAGTGGCGTAAGTTGGGAAAGCTATGAAGCGCTACTAGTCAAACTAGAAAACAACTCTCATTACCGTGTTACTTATTTAGATGGAATATTAGAGATAGTGTCGCCATCAATCAGGCATGAAAAAATCAAAACGAATTTAGGAATGCTGTTAGAGCGTTTCTTTTACAGCAAACGCATTCGTTTTGTACCTATGGGAAGTTCTACTTTTAGAAACAAAGCAAAAAAAGCAGGTGCCGAACCAGACGAATGTTACTGCATAGGTGAAGAGAAAAGTGTACCGGACTTAGCCATAGAAGTAGTTCTCACCAGTGGCAACATACATAAATTGGAAATCTACCGAAGATTAGGAGTTGCAGAGGTTTGGTTTTGGGAGAGAAACCAGTTTAAGCTATACCACCTACGGGACAATTCCCAGACTGAGCTTGCCACCATTTACCCTGATACTTATGGCTATGAGCTTAGGGCAGCAAGCGAAATACTGCCAGGATTAGACATTTCCTTGCTAGAGCAATGCATTACAATTTCAGATTCAATTCAAGCTATTGATGAATTTGAACAGGGGCTAAAAGCGGACAATGAGTGAAACAGATAGCGCCGCGATCGCTCAACTCTACGAGAGATTAGAGCGATTTGAGGCGAACACAAATAGAACCTTGTCCTGTCAGACAGTACTTTTAGAAGAAGTTTTACGGATACTCCGCGATGCAAAAGGCGGCAAGCTACGCAATGGCGGTACTGGTATATGAAGAGATTTCCAAAGTATGCGATCCCCTTACCAATAGTTTGTATTTTTGAGGACTACACAAAAGATATAAAATCTTAGCTTAATTCATCTAGAGTTCACAAAATAACTAGCAAAAAAAATGCTAGCTACACAGCCCTCAGCTTTTTGAGTGCGATCGCAGGGATTAGTCAATCAATCCACCACGGTAAGCAAAAGCAGCGCACAAAGAAACGTTTACTAGACGTTTCAGCCCCCGGACTCTGCAACCAGCAAGTCTAATTAAATTTATAACTATTTCAAGCTTACCGACTAATCCCTACAATCTGCAAATTTAAAAGTTAAGGGGCTGTCCAAACCAACAAAGGACAACCCAATGAATAAACCCCTTACTTCTGACAGACAGGGGTTTGCGAATGAAAAACCTAGTATTCTAACGCAAACTTTCCCCAACAATCAAGAATCTCGAATTTCGGAATTATCAAACCATATAAGCGATCGCCGAACTAGCACCAAATATTTAAAAGCGGGTTGCTGTGACGTTGCTCTAAGACCATGCCCCGACCCGGATGAGTTACTGCGATCGCCTAACCTCAACTTAGAGGAGTCCTTTTACTTACAGCGATTAGTAAAGCTTGGCTGGTTTAGTGGTCAGGTGGCCGCCGTACTTCTCCAAATTGAAGCCAAGGTTGGAGGGGTGGCAGTATGAATCACAAAGGATTCGGCAAGATAGCCTCACCCCAAAAATCACTAAATCAAGAACTAAGGCAGGTTTTTAGAAAATTCAACAAGCGAGGTAAGCTCAGAAGTACCCCTTGGGCTTTGCATGAAGTCTCAAGACTTGAGTCCAGAGATGGAAAAGTCCATCAAGTTGT
This sequence comes from Nostoc sp. UIC 10607, assembly GCF_047228265.1. Classification (NCBI taxonomy): domain Bacteria; kingdom Bacillati; phylum Cyanobacteriota; class Cyanophyceae; order Nostocales; family Nostocaceae; genus Nostoc; species Nostoc sp. UIC 10607. The sequence continues at coordinate 13,578 of NZ_JBIQNW010000106.1, forward strand.
TGTAGCCGACAACCAAAATGACATGGCGCAAGGCGATGCCTGCTCTGGGCGTAGCCATCACCATGATAGCGAAATTCAAGCACTGGGTAATTATCAAGGATTCAAAGAGCCATCCGCACCTTATACTTTGCCAGCCAGAGAAGATTTTGAAGCAAGCCACTGGCAAGAGTGGGGTGAGAGTGGGATTGACAGTGAGATAGCGGCACTTAACTTCAAATCGCTGTCAGGGAATGCCGCTTTTGATTACTTGCTCTACTCCGATAAAATCAGCCGCCGTAACGATGGGCGGCTACGCGATGGGGATATGCGGCGATATGCTCACCTGTCTAATGGTGGTTGGTGGTGTAGCGGAATAAATATTATCACTGGTGAAGATTCCGATTGGGGATGCTTCAAGCCCAACACGCCAAGAATAGATGAGGGTAACAGCAA
>NZ_JBIQNW010000107.1:0-13587 GCF_047228265.1 Nostoc sp. UIC 10607
TTCTCTGCCTCGTTATACTGATTTTGCATGAACTTTGCCCAACCCAAATTTTTATATAAAGCAGCTTGTAGTTTTGGGTCTTCAGTTAAGCGCAACCCTTCAAGCGCTAATGTAGTACCTTGGGTATAGTCTTCTTTCAGATTTCTTAGGCGTGACAAATCATTGAGCGCAGGCACTGCTTTTTTATTAATTTTAATCGCTATTTTATATTGTTCTTGAGCTAAATCTTCTTTTCCTTCTTGATCATAAAAACTTCCTAATCTATAATATCCCTCCCAATCATTAGGCTTTAATTTCAAAATATGCTGATAATTATCTAAGGCACAAGCGATTTCTCCAAGCTGCCAACAAACTACAGCCAAACTATTATAAGTATTTATATCTTTGTCATTATATTTAAGGGCTAACTCATAATACTTTCTTGCTAGTTTGAAGTTGTTAAAATGACGAGCGGCTTGCTCTAAATAAAACTGAGAAACAGAAAGTTTAAGTTGAGCATTATATTCTATAGCTTGGTTAAAATATTTTTGTGCAGTTTGCGAATCATTTGCTAGTTCTGACTTTTTACCTTGTAATACTAAATTATTAGCCATTACTGGTAAAAATACTTTGAAACCTCCGAAAAGCCCTAAAGCAATTAATGTAACTAATAAACCAAATAAAATTTTTTTAGACTTGATTAATCTATTGACTTTACTTTGTAGAGGAAGGCTTTTTAACCTCTGCAAAATTACTTGAGTATTTTGTGGGCGTTGCCCTGGGAAGGGAGCCATCAAATCATCAATAAAATCAGCCAGAGATTTGTCGATATGAGGTGCTTTATTCCTCCAAAGTAGTCGCCCTGTTCTTTCGTCGCTTTTAATTTGAATTAAAGGAATACCAGTAACTAAGTTAACAAAAGTTCTGCCCAATGCGTAAAAGTCTGACTGTGGTACAGCTTGCCCATTAATTTGCTCTAAAGGGGAGAAACAAGCTGTCCGAACGATAGTTATGTCATGCCCACTACCTAATCCTGTGCTGGTTCCTCCACTAGTACTAACTTTCGCTAAGTAGGTTCTAGTAATATCTCTTGCCCCACCAAAATCAATAAGTGCTAATTTGCCGTTAGGTTGATAAATAATGTTATTTGGCTTAATATCTCGATGAAACACACCAGAGCGATGAATTAAATCAAGAATATCCATTAATTGTGAAAGCCAATTAAGTGCTAGGCTCTGAGGAATTTTTCCATAAGATTTTATCCACTTCCCTAAGTCTTCTCCTTCAAACTTCTGCATTACTAAGCAATGCAATTCTAAACGATTGTCATTCAGCCTCAAAGCAAAATAATCTCCTCTATTAGACTTAGGGATTCCAGGATGGTCAAGAATTTGTAATAAAATTGATTCTCGTCGAAGCAGTTCAACTAATTTAGGCTCGTCTATCCATTTTAAGATTTTCATTACTCTTCTTTGAGGGTGTGGATGGGATTCTGTGCTATCATCCTCATCCTCGACAATACCAACGTCTTCAACCTCAAAAATATCTGTATAAGTATATGGATCTCTATCTAAAGAACGTAACGGATGTAACAAACGAAAACGTTTGTTTATTAATAAAGGATTCCCGCAAGCTAAACAATTTTCAATATCATGAGGATTATGGCGCTGAGTACAAAGAGGATTTATACAGTAGCTCACATTCGCTCCTGAACGCCATTACTTGTTTGTGATACCCTTTTCTTATCGTACACCAAGCCAAGTGCATCGACCAAAATATACTTCTTAACTACTGGTTCCAAACTATAACAAACTTCCTGTTTACTTGATTTTCTACTACTTTCAATTAATGAACGTTCATCTAAGGCTTCCATTGCTGTTATTACTTCAGAAACTGACACTTTTAAACCTAATCGCTCTTTTAATCCACTAACAAGCTTAAAAAAAGGAATTGGAGTTGAATCTTTTGATAGCTCTTCTGCTAAAAAAATCATAATTTGTTTTTGGAGATCGCTTAAAAACCCAGCTTGTCCAAATTGCATATTAAGCATTACTTTAAGTCTAGGTCCAATTACCGTAGTTTCATAATCAAAGAATTTTTGGACATTTCCTCCAAAAATGCGATTAATTCGTTCAGCAACTGTATCTAACTCTGATGGATTTCCACGATAATTTTCAATTAATTGTATACATCCGTCCCCAAATAATCCTTTATCATGTAGCATTTGCATTGCAGCATTTGAGTCTAATCCTTCCAAGCGTAAAGATTCAATAGGCAGACTTTGAGTTACGTAAGCAATGTCCTTTAAAGGCACTTGACTCGTTACTAATACACAGCTTTTATGACGACCTTTTGTAATTCCAACAAAAAAATCTTCATATTCTAATCTTCTTTTAAAACTCTCTACTTGTGCCACTTTTTCAAAACCATCTAGTATTAGTAAACACCGATGCAAGTGAAAATGTTTTGATAGCAAAGAAATTTTGTCTAGCAGAGTTTCTTCCTCTGCCTCTAGGTCGAAAATGTTAATTAATTCAGTGACTATTTCATCAATCGAGGAATAACGAGTAACTGTATTCCAAACGATGTATTCATATGCATCTGATTTATCTAAAAGTATTTCTTCGATTACTTTCGCTACCAATAGACTTTTACCTATTCCTCCTATTCCAGTTATGGCTATGCAAGATTTTTTAGAAAAATTAATTTGCTTTTTTAAATCAATAATTTCTTTTTTTCTACCATAGAAAAATGCTGCTTTAGGCAACTCTCCATATATTCTCGTCTTGCCCACTAGACAATCATTGTCCAGCCTAGATGCTTCCAGCTTAATACAATGCTCTTTTGCTACTTTAAGCAAAATATTTTTTAAAGTTATTTTTTTTACCTGCACCCCATTACCGATAACTTTTGAAAGTGTTGTCCATAACTGTGGTCCAACTTCCTGCTGCAAATAATACCCACTGTATCCAGAATCACTTGCTATTTCCTTATAGTCTTTACCATGCCAAGACCCTTCAATTACAATCTTTTCAGCTTTAGTCAAACGTTTTCCAGTATAACTAAAAACTTGATCTTCTAGTATGTCAAGTACTGATTTTATGTCTAAATTTTGACTTGGGTTCATGTTTAAGCCGTAATACCACTACAAACAGTACTGTATTTCATCTTACTTATGACCAATCTTGTCAACCCCTATTCCCTTTACAATTATTAACTTAGAGTAGGGATTACAATCTGCGCTTCAAGTTATAAGATTTAAAATGTTACATGGCTTAGATAGCAATAGATACCTGTGAATACATTTTCACGGTTATAGGTTAACTATTTTAAAGCTGAAATTGACCAATCTCTTACCAGCAACTACCTTCCATAGGTAGCTAGACTTACTGACAAAACCGATCATCAGGTCTAATTGTAACATCTGGCGCAGGTTTACTTAAGTCAAAACCCTTCCCCTGATAGCAAACTTAGAACAAACATCATAAGTGTGGAGAGCTTAAAAGTGAAAAGTAAAAATCTCACAGAACAACAGATTACCAGAACTTCTGTAAGATCAGGTTATCATCTACGTAAAGTCGAAAATAGAGGTGAATATACAACAATACCTGCATTTAACGCACAAAGCGCCACTAAGGAGTAGCGCTTTGTGCGTGCTTTAAATTTCATATCGATTTAGAGCGGGGTTGATCTCGAAGGAACAAAATAAGTTGTCGTTGAAGTTTGGCGACCAAGACGACTACTAAATTTGACCGAGAGTATAATCCGCGCTACCAGATCCATTATAGGATCTGCCGCTTGGAAAGTCCATTCCTTGCGGTGAGTTTTGGCTGTCGAAATTCATAAGTTTTTGTAAAGTTAAATTTGATGAAGAAAAATTGCGAATTTTGTAGTTAAAAGATGTAGTAGCGCGAATAACAGTTACCTGTTACCAGTTATCAGTTGGAATTTACAGTCCTTGATAACTGTCAACTGTTGACTGTTAACTGATGTAACCCCCTCTGAACTTGTAAACCGAGTTATCAGGGGAAAATATTGTGATAAATAGAGAATGCCCCAAGAGCGCAGTATTAGAGCGCATGGGGTCGGATGGTGCGTTATCTGAGACTTGCCGCAGGAGCGTCTACGCACAGCAACTTTCTGCTGTGGCGTTGGCGAGTGGGAAAAGTTTGGGCACCGATATTACTTTGAGATTAGACACACCTCTCTCCAAGGGATTCCAAGGGGAGAGCCGATGAATAATACCCCTAAAAAAACTGGGGAAAGGTTAATGGGAAAAGGGAAAAGGGACGGGGAAGAGTTAGCAAATTCTTCCTCCTCTTCCCCTTTGCCCTTTGCCCTTGACCCAGGCGCAGCCTCTCCAATTGAATATCCCAACAACCTCACAGCTAGCGAACACCATGAGCTAACAGCTGGTAGTGCGATTCATCCAGCACTGGTTGAGCGCAACTTCTTCCACATTGAAGGGGAAACAATCTACGACTACCTGTTCATCTCAAACAAAATCCCTCGGAAAAATGCAGGTCGAGTCACGGATGCATACATCAAAATGTATCAGCATCTATTATTGGGGGGAACATGGATTCAATCTCTTGACCCCTTCAACAATTGGCAACCGATGGAGTGGGGGCGGATTAAGCCCAACTTCCCGCGCTTTGATTGGGAAACAGGTAAACCAGTTAAATACGAGTCGCCACCCAAGACAGCCAACCGCGTTACCTACTTTGATGTCGCTAACCCCATCTGGGACAAAGTTGCAAAGCGTTATTTAATTAAGCGCTATCATTCACTTTTAACATTGCGCTTACTGGATCAACTCAATCCACTAATATTTTGGGAGTGGGTAAAGCAGCATCCAGAGATTCCGATTATCTTATGCGAGGGTGAGAAGAAAGCCGCTTGCTTGCTCTCTTTGGGGTTTGTAGCGATCGCACTTCCGGGAATTTGGAACGGGCGGGTCGGAAGACGGGATTTTGATGAACGGTTGCATCCTGACTTAGTACCAATGGCTCAGGCGGGGCGCAAGTTCATTATTTTATTCGACTACGAAACTAAAGCTAATACCCGTTGGTCAGTGTTTCAAGCCACTGTTCGCACTGCAAAAGCAATTGAATCGGCTGGTTGTGAATGTGAAGTTGCGCTGTTACCAGGCCCAGAGAAAGGTGTTGATGATTTTGTTGTGGCGCGGGGCGAAGATGCTAACGCTCTACTGAGCGCAATCATCGATGATGCTAAATCACTTGCTGATTACAAGCGATCATATCGGGCTAAGAAATGGGGACTTAGTAAATACAAACCAGATGTCACTGTTAATGTCAAGTATCTCTCTGAGGCTTTGTGCATTCCTGAACTTGAAGAAAAATGCTTGAGAGTGCCTGAGCTTTATGATCTTGAAAAGGAACAACTTTTCACGCCATCTATAAAAGGACATTCTCGAAACAAGGAGTCTACCGATTCTGGCGGAGTTGATTCATCCAAATCGAAGAAATCCCCTACCTTCAATTTCCCAAAATCAGGACTAGTCGTACTCTGGAGCGACATGGGCACTGGTAAAACTGAACTTATGCGCTGGTGGCGTGACCAAAACCCCGACGCGCGGTTCCTCAACAATGGGCATCGCGTAAATTTGCTGAAAAATCTTGCCGAACGCTTGCGGACGGCGATGTATTCAGACTTGGGTTACACAGGTTTAGCCCAGGCTCAAGCCCTTAGTATTACTATTGACAGCCTGCATAAGCTGAATACTCAGTCTCTCACCTACGGCTGCATATTTATAGATGAAGCCTGCCAATACCTCACTCACCTACTACACAGTAATACTTGCAAACAGCACCGTGCAGCAATACTTGAAGTCCTTGAATATATAGTATACAACGCGCCACTGGTCGTCATCGCTGATGCACACATGGATGATTTAACGGTAGACTTCTTTCTTGCAATGCGACCAAAAGGTGAAGTACCTTACATCATTAAAAACGAGTGGCGAAACGGTTCACGCACAATTTATTGGTACGAGGGGGATAATTCTAGCGCCCTAGTCGCCCAAATCTCGGCAGCGCTGATGCTTGGTGAGAAAGTTATGGTTGCAAGTGACAGTAAGCGTTTTATCAAAAAACTCGACAAATCCTTTACTATCAAATACGAAAAGGTGGGGGAAAAGGTTAAAGGGGAAGGGGAAAAGGAAGAATTAACAGATTCCTCCACCCTTTCCCCCTTACCCCTTACCCCTTGCCCGGCCCGTAGGGCTTCATGGCGTATCTGGTCGGTTCACTCTGACAATTCTGGCAGTGATGAAAATGTTGCTTTCATCAAAGATATCACCAACGCCGTCAAAAACTTTGATGCCTTGTTCACCTCTCCCAGTCTCGGTACTGGTGTCGATATTTCTGAGTATCATTTTGACTTAGTATTTGGTGTGTTTCACGGCGTTTCCCAAACTGCTACTGAGTGCGCTCAACAACTGTACCGCTATCGTCCAAAAGTCCCGTTTCATATTTGGGTGGCAAAGCGTCCTCCCTTTGGTTACAAGGATACCAATGCTACCAAGATTAAAGAGCGCTTGCTCCAAACCAATGAAATGACCGCTTTTCTGTTGCGGATTGACAGAGAAACGGGTAAGCGGGGCGCAGAGAAAGATTGGGCGCTTGAGGCTTACTGCCAAATTCTCGGCAACCGCCACTATTCTCTGAATAATCTGCGTGATGATTTACGATCGCTCCTCACCGAAATGGGCAATACATTTATATATGTGGGAAGTGATTCAGATCCTCAATCTCTTGAAAGTTTAAAAGCGGCAGCACAAGCTTTGGATAGTGCCCACAATTCGGCTGTTGCCAAGGCTAAGAATATTACTTTGAGTGAGTACCGCACCCGTCAGAGCAAAGATTACCTTGACCCTAATGAAATTTTTGAATGTGAAAAGTTCCGCATTTCTGATTCTTACGGCATAGAAGTAACCGAATCACTCGTAGAAATGGATAAAGGTGGCCGCTTAATTAGAGCGATCGCTGGACTTGAGGCCATTTTAGCCCCACCCGAAGAATCGTTTACTGACCCCAAAACTGGGCAAAGTTATCCTACACCACCAACAATTGTCACCCAAAAAGACCGCACCGAACGCGACAATCTACCTTTGTGCATCGACTGGGGCAATTACTCGGCACGGTGGCTTGCTAGATTTAACCTGGGACTGCATCAAATTCTTCAGCGTTTAGTGAGGGGTGAGGAAGTTGCCGCTTCGGATGCCACCTTACTCAAGATGACGGAGATTGCTATACATTGTGCTGCTCACGTCAAAGCAATTCTTGGGTTTACCATTCCCAGTGACTGTAAACCTATTTGGTTGCTAGCTACTTTAGTAGAGCAGCTGGGGCTAAAACTGACTTTCCGTAAGCAGGGTAAACGGGGTCAACAGGTGAAACTTTTTTCTTTATCTAAAGAGGAATTAGAATTTGCAATGCATGTAATTGCTCATCGCGTGGAAAAGCGGAATCAAAAAGAAAATCGAACCTATTACGCTGCTCAAACCCCTGCTGTGTATAGTGTAAACCCCAATCAGCAGCCCGTATCCACACCCCCCCCTAATGCTATAGGGAACTCCCATTGCCAAGGGGAGGATACTACCGAATTTGAGTCGCCTCCGACCGATCGCACTACCTTACTCCATTGTGTGGAAATGCTACGCTCTGGTATCAAGCAGGGGGTGGACGCGATTAAGGGCATCCTTAAGCGATGGGTTGAGGATTTGCGCTGGGATACCGTGCTGGAACTTGAGGCGATCGCGGCAAATGAACTGCGACTTGTGGAGGCTCAAGTCCCGGAATTTTACGCCTTGCTGAATGAAGAGGTGTTGCCGATGGAGGGATAAAGCCTACGCCGCGACTGAGCTACGTAACCTAGAGCAATCTGTGCCTCATTTTTATCAGTGGCTTTCGCTTGAAATGTTGCCGATGGAATTGTAAATGGCTTTTTGGGAAAATACTTGTATCCCTTATCTGGAATAACTCCTGTCTAGATCGTCTTTCCTATATTTTCCGATCTAGAAATCCGTCATCAACTTAGTATTGTTCTCAGCAGTGCTATCGCTTTTGCTACTATCTTTTACCACTGGTGTCAGCATCGACAATGCCGCGATCGCACCCCGAACTTGCGACGCTTCTACGTCGAGATACTCTTGCAGTTGCTCCAAATTTCGATGTCCGCTGATTTGCTGAATCACTCTCAGTGGAATTCCTGCATTGCTCATCAACGTCAGTGCAGTTCTCCGGCAACTGTGAGTACTTGCGCCTTCAATGTCTACTAGTTTGCACCCTCTCCGAAAAATTAGTGCTGCATAATCCTCATGCAAATGACCGCGCCCCCAGCGTCCAGGAAAGAGATAATTATCACAAGAAACTTTGGGTTTATACAATTCCAGGTGATGCCGCAGATCATCCAGCACAGGAATTGTACGAGTAGACAGCTTGCCCTTCGTGCTGCCTTTGCGAATGTTCAGTTCTGGCCTGACTTGCCTTCTGCTGTCATAAATATCCTGAATTTTTAGGGTGACGCATTCGGAGACACGACAAGCAGTGTACAGCATCACCGCACCAAGTGTTCTATCTCGGACTGTGGTCAACCCCGAAGTGAATAGCCGCTGGATTTCTTCCGGCGACAAAACTTTTGCCTTTCCGTGACGGTCAATTTTCACCCCAGATGCTACCCCCGATAGTTAATCATTATCGCCGATGCTCCCGTCCCAGGATTTATTTCGGTGAAAAAAGTGTGGAACTGTACTGCAATGTGTACTAGTTTCTCTACCGTTTCCCTTTCCCTGTTCACGGACAAAGTGAAAATTGTGGCAGTTTGTCAGCAACAGAATACCCCCGTCACCTGTAGCCAGAACGGTGTACTAATGCTGTACTATTCCCCTGCCATTTAAGGGCACAGGATAAAAAGCCGATTGCCATTTGGGACTGCCATCGCTCGTGCTGCACAAGCAATAATCACCTTTATCATGATGAGCGATCGGTTGACTCAATCACTCTTCGTCCCAGTTTACCTAGCCCGCATTTCTCACAAGCTTGAGGGAAGGGGGGCAGAGGGGAAAGAACTTGTACAATAACTCTCCTCTGCTCTCCTGCTCAAGAGCACAAGTCAAGAGCACAAGCACAGGCTTTGAGCATCGGTGAGAAATCCGGGGTAGACACTACCTTTCTTCATGCCATTCGGCTATAGCCAATGCCCCTATATTGAAAAACCTAAAGATAGGTGAAAAAAATAAACTAAAAATGGCTTTATAGTTAATAAGTGATATAAAAATTTAAAGAGCATACTCTTAACAGTTAACTACACAAATATTACAGGTGTAGGTTTGGGTTAAAGAAAACGGGTAAAGGTGCTTATTTTAAGAAACTTGTACAAAATTCTTCCCTGCTTCTGTTGCTTTCATACCAAATCAAGCTTATCGGAATAGCCCGCTATTTAATCGCTATCACGCCATAAAACTATAAAGTCATTTTCAGTTTATTTTTTGAGAGTGGTTTGATTGCTCTATAAAAAATTCTTCAAAAAACGGACGGGTAAAACTTGCGTACCAAAAACTCAAACTTTTCTCCGATTGATTCCGAACTTGTCCTGAATCAATTTTCAGGGTGAGGGAGATCCAAATAATAAAATGCTATGAGCCTAGCTTTCGCCCCGAACGCGAGTGCGTCTCTCTTTGGGAGAAGGGCGAAAGCGCCAGAAATATAGTTGTGTAGCCAAAATATCCTTGATACGGCTGGGCATTTTATTACTTGTAAGTGCCTGAACGATTGCGGTTATCTCGTGGCGCAGCGATCGCCTCCGGCGGGCGAGTACGCCATCGCTTGAAGAATGCGCTGACACATTTGGCTATGATAATCAAGGTAATTCATCATGATGAATTACACGATTTAATAAGCGTGGGCAGTCCAAGTTTACCTAGATGATACGCTTTCCATGAGCAATACAGGGCGGAAAAAAAAATTAGCATCTTTCAACTGTGACCAAAGGAAGTGGGAGCAGTTTATCGCCTGTTGCAACTCGAAAGGCACAACAGCAACAGCCACGCTGCTCGAATTTATCGAACTCTACTTAGGCGATTCCCAAGATAAGGTTGATGCAATAGGTGGTAACGATTTAGACGAACGCCTAGATTCAAAGATTAAGGCAAGTGTAGAGAAGTACTTGGTTGAGAGTAATAAAAATCACAGCAGTCCGACTAATGAAACGATAAGAGCTATTTGCGAAAGACTTGATAAGCTCGAGTCAGAGTTTTCAAATGAATCTAATAGCAACCAAACCACAGCAATTGATAATCTCGCCAATTTAGAACAAAAAATTGAAAAGATGACAGCCCGAATGACACAGTTGGCTGAGGCGATCATTAAAATTCAAGACTATCTCAACAACCAACAAAAGCGGGGCCAAAAATCGTACTACAACAATTCATCCTATCCTGGGCAAAGTCCGCGAATGCAACCGTTAACTGAAGAAGGTTTGGCCAAGAGGCTTGGTGTAAGTGAGGAAACTGTACGCAAGGAGCGAATTAATCTTCCCCCACCGCTTTTTGTAGCATGGTGTAAGAACAAGGATAGAGCAGGGTTGGGATGGGAATTTAACCAAAATACGGGATTCTATCAGCCAGCAAGTTAGTATTTTGATTAATTTCAACTTATCGCGGCGAATGTGTGCTCTGCTGTTGCCAATTTTAATTTTTTAAAATGTGATTATTTCACAACCTTCAAGCAATTCGTCATAAACAGTTAGTTGTTGTGTTTTTAAGTGGTTTGGCAATGAATCATCATCAAAGGTCAAAGTAACAATATGAGTATTTTTGAGACTAAGAGATGATTTGCTGATATCGGTTATTGCCGCACTCATGCCGCTTCGAGTACCGATCAGATACTTCACTGATTGGCCGATCTTTAACTGTGTTGCTGGAATAGCCATAAATGTTAAAAGTGTACTTCAAGAGTAGTCTGGTTGGATGCGACCGTTGTTCTCATTTTGGGCATGGGTTTTATTATTGGAGCAGAACTGCGTCAATTGCTGAATCAATCAACTCAATTGCGGTAGTTTCATAGTGATAAGTATTAAAGCGAAACTTCCCGACAAGTTCGGGCTGTTTTGACGGACGATAACCATACTTGGATTCATACATTTGTAGTGCAAGACTACCAATAGTAGTCATCTGTCCAGGTGTTGCAGTCAGTTGGCGTTGTTGTAGCCTAGAAGCGACAGTAACAGTAGGGGAAGATGTTGTCGTACAAGTGGTTTTTCTGGTGTTGCTCAAACTCTGCCAGATTTCACTAAGTTGCTCAACAGGTGAAATGAGGAGATTGGTTAGTCCAGTAAAACGCTGGGCGGGTTTATCAGTAGCGACAGCAGTTTTCAATGCTTCATGCTGTCCAACTGCGATGAATGTACCCATTGCGCGAGTCATAGTCGTGTAGAGCAGCTGACGGGTTAACATCCGGTAATTAGCCCTGACCAATGGGAAAATCACATAAGGAAATTGGCTACCTTGACTCTTGTGGCAAGTTATACAAAACGAGTGCATAATTTGCTCGAAGTCGCCAGGATAATAATTAACAACTGCGCCGCCCTCCCAAGAGATCGTAACCAAAAATTTTTCCGGCTCCACAGCAATAACCTGACCGATCTCACCATTCATCACAGGCGGGACAGTTTCATAACGGTTTTTCAGCTGGATTACGCGATCGCCGATTCGGTAGACAACCGACCCAGAGACAACTTGTGGTTCATCTTCTTGTTTTGGGTTAAAGATAGGGGCAAGAAGCTGATTGAGATTGTGAACTCCACAGTCTCCTTGTTTTTGGGGCGCTAAGATTATTAGTTGTTGATTTAAATCAACACCTGACTGGCCAATAGCTTTAACCAACTCAACGATGGCTTGGGAGGTCGCTTGGGGCGAATCTTTTTGAATCATTGCACAGTCACCGACATCCATCCAATCAGAAACTTGATTAAAATTGTGCAGTGTAGGGACTATGCCAGAATTGACATCATTAGCGGCATAAATAATCGGGCTTTCGTGCCGTTGACGATAAATCGTCCGTAATCTTGTTGTTGGCACGAGTTCAGAAACAATTAAATCTCGCAAGACCATTCCTGCGCCAATACTGGGCAATTGATCAAAGTCCCCTACCAGTACAATTCTGGTTTTTTTGTCCAAGGCTTTGAGTAGGGAATTGAACAGAAATATATCAACCATTGAAAATTCATCAACGATTAGACAATCAAGATTTAGAGGATTATCCTCGTTATAAAGAAAAACCGCATTGTTTCCCTGCCATTGCAATAAACGGTGAATAGTAGTTGCTTCAATGCCTGTAGCATCTTTCATCCGGTTAGCAGCTTTCCCTGTTGGAGCGGCAAGTGCAATCGCTTTATCAGTATGCATGAACCATTCAACCAAGGTTTTCAGTACATAAGTTTTCCCTCGACCAGGGCCACCAGTAATAATGCTAATTGGATGTTTGGCTGCCATCATCAAGGCGCTGATTTGTTCATCACTTAAACGTGAAAGTTGGCGATAGTCAGTAGTTTGGAATTGGGCTAACCAGTGTTCTAAATGTTCAGTGGGGTGAGTTGGTTGGTCAAGGAGAGCAAGAATCTTCAAAGTCACAGAAAGTTCAGCCCGATAAGCAGCTTTGAGATAAACACTATTACCAACATCACCCGAAACTAAAGTCCCCTTTTCGAGTAACTGTTGAATGATTGTATTTAAAAATTGAACATCGGGCGTATGCTGTGGTGAAGAAAGCAGGGAAGTGGCAATACTTACTAATTGCTCAAACGGTAAAAAACAATTCCCTTCACGCAAGCCGGATTTTAAAACATGGATTAAAGCTGAGATATAACGAGTATCGCTGTATAGCGGGATACCAAGAGATATGGCTAATTCATCAGCAGTTTTAAAACCGATGCCGTCAATGTCATCAATTAATCTGTAAGGATTGTTTTGCAGAATATATGAAGTTTTGTGTCCGTAATAGTCACAAATTTTCAAAGCTAACTTCAATGAAGTTCCCACAGCCAAAAGTTGGGTAATCACTCCCAAGTTCGGATTCTTTTTACTCTCTGACCAAGCTTTGGTAATACCATCAATACGATATTGAGTTAGTCCGGGAACAGTGTAAAGTTTTTCGGGGTTGTTATCTAATATCGATAAAGTCTCAGTTCCAAAACAGTTGACCAAAGTTTGAGCAGTTTTCTTGCCGATCCCACGAAATAGTCCACTTTCTAAATACGCCTCGATTTCCGGCAACATCAGAATCGGAAATTTTTCGACTTGAAGGAGCCTGATCATGAGTCAAAGAGTAGTTGAGAGATTCTGTTCTTCTACAAGGGTAGCTCTAAAGCTAACTCATCGTCTCAAATCAAAAATCCAATTGGCTTACGAACTCTAAAGAATCTCCTTGTGCGATGAAAGATGTTCATGGGCTAGAGCCTAAAATGGATGTAAAGAAATGTTTCTGTTAAGGTCATCAAATTTAGCTTCAAGGTAAGGATTCAGGCCTAATATTTAGGAAGCAAAGACGGGCGAGACTGAGAATCAGCCAGTAGTGCTTGTACAAAGAA
>NZ_JBIQNW010000108.1:0-13288 GCF_047228265.1 Nostoc sp. UIC 10607
TTATCATTTTCACTAACTGGCTTTTGAGTATTTTAGCTGATTGACAAAATGCACTTTTACTTAACCTGTCACGGGTGATCTAGGGATAAAGTAAGAAGTTGGGATTTTAGAATCAATCGCAGCCAGTGATGCCTTGGGATTTCCGGCGGGGTAAGAAAAATACTCAGCCTACAACGAAGCGATCGCCGCAAGTGCAACAGTGCGATCCCGTCTTACCCAGATATTTACATTCCACCCAATTCGGCAGGCTTGAATTGCCCTGATATTCCCTACCGCAGGAAGTGAGTGATTCCACCAGACCCGCACGGGTTTGATAGAGATGGGGATGGCGTGGGTTGTGAGAGTTAACTATCTAAGTCCTACAAAGGCAACATAATTGCAAATTCAGTTCCTTGATTGAGTATGGAATTAACCTCCATTGCTCCACCATGCTTTTCTACTACAATTTGATAAGCGATCGCCAATCCCAGTCCAGTACCTTTACCAACTGTTTTCGTTGTGAATAGATAATTAAAAATTTCTTGCCTCACCTCGTCTGTCATGCCAATGCCATTATCGGCAATCCGAATCGTTACATATCCAGGGCTGGACACCTCTGTAAAGATGTTGATTGTTAGGGAATCATTGACTCGATTGCCCTGCTGCCAAACATCTTCTAAAGCATCTACAGCATTAGCTATTAGATTCATAAACACTTGATTGAGTTGTCCTGGATAGCACTCAACCTTTGGTAAGGAAGCGTATTTTCTGACGACTTTAATTTCAGGTCGCTGTCCCAAGCCTTTAAAACGATGTCGCAGGATTAATAATGTATCGTCAAGTCCCTCATGAACATCAAACTTAACCTTTACCGATGTATCTGTCCGGGCAAAGTTTCGCAGCGACACGGATATTTCTTTAATTCGTTCTGTGCTAACCTGCATGGAATTGAGGAGCTTGGGCAAATCTTCTAAGAGAAAGTCTAAATCTATTTGAGCGATCGCATTCTGAATGACAGGCGGTAGTTGGGAATAATTTTCCTGACATAATTGCAGGACATGAGTGAGATCAGCAATATACTCTTGAGCAGGATGAATATTGCTAACAATGCAGCTAATGGGATTATTCATTTCATGTGCTACACCTGCTACCAATTGACCAAGCATTGAAAGCTTTTCTTGTTGCACCAGTTGTATTTGTGCCTTTTGTAACGCTGTCGTTCGCTCTGTAACCATTTGTTCAAGATTATCGGTCAATTGCTTCAGTTGCAAATGTATTCGCACTCTGGCAATCACTTCTGCTTGTTCAAAGGGTTTGGGAATGTAATCAACGGCTCCTAACGAGAACCCTTTCACCATATTTCCAGTATCAGCCAACGCTGTCATAAAAATAATTGGGATGTTTTGCGTTAATGGATCAGCTTTAAGTTTCTGGCAAGTCTCAAACCCATCTATTCCCGGCATTTGCACATCTAACAAAATTAGAGCAGGTGGTTTATGCTGCACCATTTCGATCGCACTTTCTCCATCTTCGGCGACTCTAACCGCGAAACCTGCACTTTTTAGCGCTTGTGATAGTACTGACAAATTAGTTGGATTATCATCAACAATTAAAACAAAATCAGAGTTTTTCATGGTTATCAAATGTTTTTTATAAAATGAATTAACAAAAAATTATTAAAGATAATTTACAGTTTATTTTGACTGGTCTATCCATTCATTTAATGCTTCTCGCAATTTCCTGATTTGGAAATTTTCTGCAAGTTGGATTACTTGTTGAGCGAAATCAAAACAAACAGGATGATTACTCTTTAAGTTATTGGCTTCATGCAATATCCCATCAACATTGCCATATTTTGCTAACTCATATAAGCTAGTCAAAATCTCAATCGAAGGTAAAGAGAGATTCTGAGAATCTGACTGAACATGAGTTTGATTGCACTTTGAATTAACTTCCAATTTTGGTGCATAAATCCATACCAAATTTAATTTTAATCGCAGCAATTCCAGCAAAATTTCAGCTACAACAGGTTTAGATAAGAAAGCATCCGCCCCAACATCTAAACTACGATTTTGATCGCTGTCAAACACACTTGCAGAAGAAGCAATTATTGCTACGTTTTTTAACTGAGCAGATTGCTTGATGTACCGAATCAGCTCAAAGCCATCCATTACAGGCATAACTAAATCAGTAACGATCAAGTCAGGTTGAGATGTAACAGCCCGATCAATCCCCTCTTGTCCATTACTAGCTTCTATTAACTCAAATCCAATCGGTTCTAATAAATTAAGGATTACCGAACGGTTTTCCCACTTGTCATCTACTACTAAAATGCTGCGTTTTTTGCCTTGATAGCCTGTAATAGCTCCTTGTTGCATTACTCTGGAACTTGCAGCCCATTGTTTTGCTTCTGGTAACTCTACTTCAAACCAGAAAATACTACCTTGACCAATTTGACTTTCAACTTCCAAAGTACTACCCATGAGGTAAACAATTTTTTGACTAATAGCTAATCCCAAACCTGTTCCTTCAGATTGTCGTTTGATGTCTCCTGCTTGCTCAAAGGGAAGAAAGATTTTCTGCAATTGCATTGATGTCATCCCAACCCCTGTATCTTCTACTTGAAAACGAATTTTATAATTAGTTATTTGTTGTGTTTCTTGACTATTGACCCTGGACGAATGATTAATAACGTTTACTTTTAAAGTCACCCCTCCTTTATCTGTAAACTTGACTGCGTTACCCAAAAGATTAATCAGAACTTGCCGCAGTCTTTTCTCATCGGCGTGGATACCAACCGGGAGTTGAGAGTCGGGTTGATAGGTGAAGGAAATAACTTTTTGATCGGCTTTAATCCGACAGATTTCGACTACTCCTTCCAGAAACGAAGGAAAATGGAAATCGATGGGATGCAACTCCATTTTGCGGGCTTCGATTTTAGACAAATCCAGCACGTCATTAATTAAAGTTAATAGATGAAATCCACATTGATGGATAATTTCAATTCCTTTATATCCTTTGTCTGACAAGGTTTCAGTCCGTTGTAGAATTTGAGTATAACCAAGGATGCCATTAAGTGGAGTTCGTAATTCGTGGCTCATGTTGGCGAGAAATTCACTTTTGGCTTGATTAGCAACTTCGGCAACAGTTTTTGCTTCGTTGAGTTGGGCAGTTCGTTCTTCAACTCGTCGCTCTAGTTCATCATTGGTTTGTCGCAGTATCATTGCTGATCTTTGGTTTTCACTAGTTACCGCAGAGATAACAAAGGTAGTGATAGCAATTACACAAATGAATGATTGCAACAAGATGAGCGATTCATTAGGTGAGAGTTGTTTGGCAAACGAACCAAAGCCTTTAACAGTACCAAAAACCGCGATCGCTGACACAATAAGTACAGCTAGAGTCGATATCCGCGCTTCAAATCGAAATGCCGTCCAAATTAACGGCGGAATGATCATGTATTCAATTGGGTATCCTCCTGAAAAAGCGACCCGAACAATCGCCATCATTGACAATAAGACGAATGTAAGTTCGATAATTTGTCGCCGATGGAAGCTTCTCGGCGATGGAGATTTTTGCAACCATGCCAGCACTAAAGGTGTAACAATTAAAATACCTGTGCTGTCTGATGTCAGCCAAGTTCGACAAATGTTACTAAATATTGACCAAGGTGCAATACCACTAATACAAAGCGTTAGTGCAGCCAAAATGGAACTGATTAGGGGGCTGGGTATAGTCAGAACCATAAATTTAAAAATATCTTGCGATCGCTCTAAGAAATGGCGACGCTTGATAAACTTATGAATTAAAAAAGTTGCTACGAAAGGAGTAATTAAGTTGATGGCCGGAATGATAGTACTAATTAAAAGATTGTTCTTAAAAAAGAAAATATAACTAACAATAAAATCACTCAAAAATATGATAGGCCAGACCCGATAGCCTACCAATAACATTCCTGCTAAAAACACACCGAATGAAGGCCAAAATGCTGACGCACCACCGACAAATGTCATAGATAAACCTATGTATCCAAGTCCGAGGTGAACAATAGGAATGGTCAGTGCTGCTATTATAAATGGACGATCAAGCTTGGGTAGGAATTGCTGCTTTATCGTAGTTTGCTGCATTTCTTGTCTCCGTGCAGATAGCTGAAGGTCAGTAACCCTCAATAAAGGTTGTCCAGTTTATAATTCCCAAAAGTAGTTGTGACTTTTATCATCAAGAATAGATATGACATAGCTGTCATACTAATTCATTAAAAGTGTGATACAAATAGCGGGACTTAAACAAAACAGGAAAGTTAAAAAAACTATAATGCTTAGATAGCACAGCTTTCACGTTGAAATAAACTCCCCCTGCTGACGTGGGCTACTGGCACTACACTGAAAATTTAACAGCGATGCCTGCGACGGGCGATGCCTACGCATTCTCAGAAATCTGCTTCAAGGAACTTGTAGTAATAAGTTGTTATCTTTGACACCACAGCTTTCTTGACGCTCAACTTTATGCTAGCTAAATTCCCATCACCTGTATTTACACTTCTATTAGGATTTGCCATAACTCAAACCTTTGGATGCACAACTCAAAAAGATAATTCAGCGATCGCTCAAACTTCACCGAAGCCAGCACCCCAAGAAATTGTGCAACCAGGAGAAGTTCGACCTTTACCAGGAAACTTGGATAAAATACCCGTTTTTAACAGCAATAGCCCAGAATGGATTAAAACTGAGGGTATTTTACTTTCTACCTTTCCTACAAACGGTAAAAAAGTTCCAGCAGCGCACCTCAATTTTCCCTTTCAGGGACGCTTTGACTTATTTGCCCACCACTACACCCACACTCCCAAGGATTTACAAACGCTATATTTGGGCGTAATTGTGCATAATCCTGGTAAAAAACCTGTAACAGTGGATGTATTGCAAGCCACGAGTTATCTAATGCAGGATGCACCCTTTGTCACCTTACCCCCCTACATAGAAAATAACGATGGTAAGACTTACTCAGGGCCAGGCGCTCGTGCTGTTGCTGATGTACTCCGAGGTGTTCGACAAGCTGATTTTCCCGCAAAGCTGATAATTCCGCCAGGGCAAAGCCGGATGTTGTTAAATCATCCAATTCCTGTACGGAATCTAGAAAAGCCAGTGAATGGTCGCTCTAGCTTTATGCGGTTGCGTAGTAGCGATCAAGTTTATGCGGCAAGTTTAGCAATGTTTGCTAAGAAAAATACTGATAATACAGACCGCCCACCCACTCTTGCAGAATGGCAAGCTTTACTAAATACCGGGAACTTCGCTGGGCCGCGAGATAAAACCCCTACTCCTCCAAATGCTACTAGTGGCGCACTGATTTATGGGCGTGTAGCTGGTGTGTCTAGTGGTTCGCAGTGGAAAGCAAAGTTGGTGGATAATCCCCAAACCAAAAATCTGACTATTCCCCAGCGTGGCAAAGCTATTTCTTATGCTTTAGATACATTGCTCAGTGGTCGATTGGGCACTCAACAAATCCAAACAGCCAAGATGCTGGTACGTTATCCAGATACGGCTTATGAAGCACATGGCAATTATGGGGTGGAATATAAACTCACTTTACCCTTAAGTAACAATACCAGTCAAAACCAGACCGTAGCTGTTACTTTAGAAACACCTTTGAAGGAAGATAAATTATCCCAAGGTGGTCTGCGGTTCCGCAAACCATCACTAGATTTTCCTTTCTTCCGTGGTACAGTGCGGCTACGCTACTTTGATGACCAAGGTCAACAAAAAACGCGCTACGTACATCTATGGCACAGAACTGGTCAGGTGTTAGAACCATTAGTGCAGCTTGTACTTCCCCCATCGACTCAACGAATAGTACAGGTAGATGTGATTTATCCACCAGATTCGACACCACCGCAAGTGCTGAGTGTAAAAACTTTAGAAAAGTAATAACTTAAGGCTTATATGGTTTTCCAGTACACTAACGCATTTGTCACCATAGCATCAGTTAATTTTGAGGATTTAGTGAGTTTTTATACTAGATTTCTGGAGCAAAAGCCAGTTCTTTTGATTCCAAATGTATATGCTGAGTTTAATTTGGTTAGTTTGCGATTAGGTATTTTTAAACCCAAGAACACAAACGCATCGGAATTTGAAGCGATAGCCAAAAGTAAGATAAGTTTGTGTTTAGAGGTGAATCACTTAGAAGATGCGATCGCTCACCTAACTGCTTTGGGCTATCCTCCACCAGGAGACATTTCCATTGCTTCCCACGGCAGAGAAATTTATGCCTATGACCCTGATGGCAATCGCCTGATTTTACATCAAGCCCCAGTGAATGATAATTAATAAGTGATAATAATTTATTTGGTAATTAATTATGGCTATAACTCAAAACTATAGATTAAACCTGATTCAATGGTATCCAGGTCACATTGCTAAAGCTGAAAGGAAGCTCAAAGAACAGCTTAAACGTGTAGATGTGGTGTTTGAGGTACGAGATGCCCGGATTCCCTTAGCGACTCACCATCCCCAAATAGGTGAGTGGGTAGAAGGTAAGGCACGGGTGTTGATACTTAACCGAGTAGATATGATTACGCCGCAAATGCGATCGCTGTGGATAGATTGGTTTAAACGCCAGGGAGAAGTCCCTTATTTTACCAACGCTCAACATGGTAAAGGTATAGCAGAAGTGGCGCGGGCAGCGCAAGCTGCTGGAGTAGAACTCAATCAAAGAAGAAGCGATCGCGGAATGTTACCCCGTCCAGTGCGGGCAGTGGTGATTGGTTTTCCCAATGTCGGTAAATCAGCTTTGATTAACCGCCTGTTGGGAAAGCGAGTAGTGGAAAGTGCAGCCCGTCCTGGCGTAACTCGCCAACTGCGCTGGGTGCGAATTTCCGAACATTTGGAATTGCTAGATGCTCCTGGTGTGATCCCTTTAAGATTGGAAGACCAAGACGCAGCATTGAAATTAGCCATTTGTGATGATATCGGTGAAGCATCTTACGATAATCAACTAGTAGCAGCAGCCCTAGTGGATTTACTCAATTATTTGGAAGCTGTAGCCGCAGATTTATTACCAAAAAAACCATTACAGTCCCGTTACCAACTCGATTCGACACCAGACACTGGAGATACCTACTTGCACGCCTTGGCGGAGCATCGTTACAAAGGTGATATAGAGCGAGCTGCAAGGCAACTTTTAACAGATTTTCGCAAGGGGTTGTTGGGTGAATTAAGTTTAGAATTACCTCCTAATTAAATAAGGGTGACAGAAGCTGAACTCACCGCGCTGGCTCACAAAATTGAACAATTCCTGGCTTCCCTTCACAAAGAGATCCAAACCCCCTCTAAACTGAACCTACAGCAAAATTGCTTGTTTCAATGTAATATCCGTCACATACAGTTGTCGGAATGCAGTTAACAGTGTCATAAAGAAAAGGTGAAGGTTAATCTGTAGGGTATAACTTACCTTAGAGTTGCTTGCACCTCTAGCTTCGATGGATCTATCACGCTCATGACTGAACTCACGCTACGCCTACAAGAGGGAGATACCGAGACAACGATCGCAGTTGACCAAGATATCTTCACAATTGGTCGTTTGCCGGAATGTAACTTATACTTACCTTTTGCTGGAGTATCCCGCAACCATGCCCGCTTGGTGAAAACGGCTGACGGTGTGTGGACTATTGAGGATCTAGGCAGCAAAAACGGGACGCAAGTAAATAAATATCTGATTAGCTGTCCCCAAGAGTTACATCACGGTGATAGCGTTTGGCTGGGCAATGTAAGCCTGTTAGTGCTGCTCACAAGCCCTGTTTCCCAATCGACACCTGAGTATCCCGGAACTTCGGAAAATAATGAGCAAAGAACAATCCTTCACAATGTCAAGCAATTACAACAGCAATGGATCGCAGCTGATAGCAAAGATGGCAACATCAGTAATAAGGATAAAACCATTGCCCGTCTCAAAGACTTAGTGGATATAGCTAAAAATCTCTGTGCAGCCGCGTCTATAGAAGAGATTTTTTCTCAGGTGCAGCAAGTGGTTTTTCGTTACCTTGATAGTATTGATCGCTTGGCATTATTAATTGATGTTAATGGTTGCGGCCAATTAGAATTAGTAAATGCTGCCACTAGAAACGTTTCTCAACAAAAACATCTCGCCTCAGATGGAAGTTGGATTAGTCGTAGTATCTGTCAAAAGGTATTTGACGAAAAAGTTGTCATTCAAACCGCCGATACCCATCAGGATGAACGGTTTTCTAGTGAACAGAGTATTTTGGTCAAAGGCATTCGTAGCGCGATGGCGGTGCCTTTATGGGATGAAAATAAAGTTGTGGGCGTACTATATGCCGATGCCAATCTTTCTTCTTACCATTGGGCAAATGAAGGTGAAGAAGAACTCAGCTTTTTTTCAGCTTTAGCAAACCTTGTAGCTTCTAGCGTCCAGCGTTGGTTACTGGTAGAGAAACTCAAAACTGAAGAGATGATTCGTCACCGATTAGAACGCTATCATTCTCCAGCAGTCGTACAGCAGTTGATATCTGTAGGCGGATTACCGGGTGGTCGTTTAGCTCCCGCCGAGAGCGAAATTAGTATTTTGTTTGCAGATTTGGTTGGCTTTACGGCAATTTCTGAACGGTTAACCCCAACTGCGATCGCTCAACTGTTAAATAATTTATTTGAAGAGATGCTAAAAGAAGTGTTTACCTACGGCGGCACTTTAGATAAATATATTGGCGATTGTATTATGGCATTTTTTGGTGCTCCAGAACCGCAAGCAGATCACGCCGATCGCGCTGTTGCTGCTGCAAAGGGAATGCTGACTCGTCTGGAACATCTTAATGCCAATGGTTTTTGGCACGAACCTCTGCAATTACGTATTGCTATTAATAGCGGTAAGGCTGTTGTGGGAGATGTTGGTAGTTCCCAAAGAGTCGATTATACGGCATTAGGCGCGACGATCAATCTTGCTGCTCGTATGGAAGCAGTTTGCCCCCCTAGTGAATGCGTGATTAGTGAAGCCACTCATAAAATGCTTTCACTGCCTTCAGACTTTGAGGAAATGGGAGATTATCGTTTCAAAGGTATTGATCGATTGGTAAAGGTTTATAAGACAAATTTGCAGCAAGTGCCAACAATTATTGGTCATTAGTCATTGGTCATTAGGTATTGGAATGACAAATGACTAATCTCTCTATAGAAATACATAGTTAATTAGTATATTTTATTTCAAAAATAATTGCGAAATTGTAATTTAAGCAACTAATTCTTGGTGAAAAGACTAAAATTTGGGTGGTAGCTTCCAGAATTGATCTGTGTAACACTAGGAAGCCTACCTCAAGCTATTTTTTAACGGGAGGTCAGGTAATGGCTATCGCTACCATTAATCCCGCCACTGGGGAGACGCTCAAAACCTTTGAGGCGCTCAATGATGCAGAGATTACCGCTAAACTCAATTTGGCTAATCAGGCTTTTGAAAAGTATCGTCAGACTAGTTTTTTGACGCGATCGCACTGGCTGCAAAAGGCTGCTGATATTTTAGAGCAAGACAAAGCAGAATTTGCTAAGTTGATGACTCTGGAAATGGGTAAGCCTTTCAAAGCAGCGATCGCAGAAGTAGAAAAATGCGCCGTCGTCTGTCGCTACTATGCCGAACACGCCCCTGGTTTTCTGGCTGATGTTTCTGTAAAAACCGATGCCAGTCAGAGTTTTGTACGTTATCAACCAATGGGTGCAATTCTCGCAGTAATGCCGTGGAATTTCCCCTTCTGGCAAGTGTTCCGTTTTGCTGCACCAGCTTTGATGGCGGGAAATGTCGGCTTACTCAAACATGCTTCCAACGTGCCGCAGTGCGCCTTAGCAATTGAAGATATTATCCGACGAGCGGGTTTTCCTGAAGGTGCGTTTCAAACTCTATTGATAGGCGCTGCTAAAGTCGCCGATTTAATGGCTGATGAACGAGTAAAAGCTGCCACATTGACAGGAAGCGAACCAGCAGGCGCATCCCTCGCCGTCGCCGCCGGCAAACAAATTAAAAAAACCGTCTTGGAATTGGGAGGAAGTGACCCATTTATTGTGTTAGAAAGTGCTGACTTAGAGACAGCAGTTGTCACAGCTACTACAGCACGAATGTTGAATAACGGGCAATCATGTATTGCAGCAAAACGTTTTATTGTCGCAGAAGCGATCGCAGACAAATTTGAAAAATTACTTTTAGAAAAATTTGAGACGCTGAAAGTAGGCGATCCCATGCAACCAGATACCGATTTAGGCCCACTGGCAACTCCTGGTATTCTCCAGGATTTAGATCAACAAGTGCAAAATGCCATCAGCAGTGGTGGTAAAGTCCTCACCGGTGGACATCCTTTATCAGATCGTCCAGGGAACTTTTATCCGCCAACGATTATCATAGATATCCCGTCTGACACACCAATTGCAAAAGAAGAATTTTTTGGCCCAGTAGCCTTGTTATTCCGGGTTCCAGATATCGATGCTGCCATAAAACTCGCTAATGACTCACCCTTTGGCTTAGGTGCAAGTGCTTGGACAACCAACGACCAAGAGAGCGATCGCTTGGTTGAGGAAATCGAAGCAGGTGCCGTATTTATCAACAGTATGGTCAAATCTGATCCCCGATTGCCCTTTGGTGGCATTAAGCGTTCTGGATATGGCAGAGAATTGAGTATCCAGGGTATACATGAGTTTGTCAATGTTAAAACCGTGTGGGTGAAGTGATTAGTGATTAGTCATTAGTCATTGGTCATTAGTCATTTGTCAAAGAACTAATGACTAATGACAAAGAAAAAATGACTAATGACTAAAGTCTTATTCGTCAATAGTTAGGAAATAAAATGAATACAGCAGAATTATTGGTGCAGTGCCTAGAAAATGAAGGAGTGCAATATATTTTTGGACTCCCTGGCGAAGAAAACCTGCACGTTTTGGAAGCGTTAAAACATTCTTCCATAAAATTTATTACGACTCGTCATGAACAGGGTGCAGCATTCATGGCGGATGTCTACGGACGCTTAACAGGAAAAGCCGGAGTATGTCTTTCTACTCTTGGGCCTGGAGCAACCAACTTGATGACTGGGGTAGCAGATGCGAACCTCGATGGTGCGCCCTTAGTGGCTATTACCGGTCAGGTTGGAACAGATAGAATGCACATCGAATCTCATCAATATTTAGATTTGGTGGCAATGTTTGCACCTGTTACCAAGTGGAATAAGCAGATTGTGCGACCTAGTATTACACCAGAAGTAGTGCGGAAAGCATTTAAGCGATCGCAATCCGAAAAACCTGGTGCAGTTCACATCGATTTGCCAGAAAATATTGCTGCTATGCCCGTCGAAGGCAAACCTTTGCGTAAAGATAATAGCGAAAAAACTTATGCATCTTTTGCTAGCATTCGGGCAGCAGCCGCCGCAATTTGCCAAGCAGTTAACCCATTAATCTTAGTAGGAAATGGTGCAATTCGCGCTCAAGCAAGTGATGCAGTAACGCAATTTGCCACCTTGCTGAATATACCTGTTGCCAATACTTTCATGGGTAAAGGTGTTATTCCCTACACACATCAATTAGCTTTGTGGTCAGTGGGATTACAGCAAAGAGACTTCATTACCTGTGGTTTTGATAACACAGATTTAGTAATTGCGATCGGCTATGATTTGATTGAGTTTTCCCCCAAAAAATGGAATCGTAATGGTGAAATTCCCATTGTGCATATTGGGGTAAGTCCGGCAGAAATTGATAGTAGTTATATTCCCAACGCCGAAGTTGTCGGAGATATTTCAGATTCCCTCTACGAAATCTTAAAATTAGCAGACCGACAAGGTAAACCCGATCCCTTTGCTATTAGCTTAAAGTCAGAGATTCGGGCTGATTATGAACAGTACGCCCATGATGATGGATTTCCAATTAAGCCGCAAAAATTGATCTATGACTTACGGCAAGTGATGGGCCCAGATGATATCGTCATCTCAGACGTTGGCGCACATAAAATGTGGATGGCCCGCCATTATCATTGCCATAGCCCCAATACTTGCATAATTTCCAACGGCTTCGCGGCTATGGGTATTGCCATTCCTGGCGCTTTAGCAGCAAAACTAGTTCATCCCAACCGCAAAGTCGTTGCTGTAACAGGTGATGGCGGCTTTATGATGAATTCTCAGGAATTAGAAACAGCCTTACGTGTGGGTACACCCTTTGTCACCATAATTTTCAATGATGGTGGCTATGGGTTAATTGAGTGGAAGCAAGAAAATCAATTTGGCAAAGGAAACTCATCTTTTGTGCATTTTAGCAATCCTGATTTTGTTAAATATGCCGAAAGTATGGGTTTGAAAGGCTACCGAGTTGAATCGGCTTTAGATTTGATTCCCACTTTGAAAGAAGCCCTCGCTCAAGATGTACCTGCGGTGATAGATTGTCCCGTAGATTATCGGGAGAATCACCGCTTTAGTCAAAAAGCCGGCGAGTTGACTTGTGCATTGTAAAAAGTTAGGAGTTAGGAGTTAGGAGTTAGGAGTTAGGAGTTAGGAGTTATTTATTCCTAACTCCTTTTTAATTTTTACTCCTTTAGTGTTTTGTTATATCGCTTAATAGAAATCAAAATGAACTTC
Organism: Nostoc sp. UIC 10607; assembly: GCF_047228265.1. Taxonomy (NCBI): domain Bacteria; kingdom Bacillati; phylum Cyanobacteriota; class Cyanophyceae; order Nostocales; family Nostocaceae; genus Nostoc; species Nostoc sp. UIC 10607. The sequence goes on from NZ_JBIQNW010000108.1 coordinate 12,581, forward strand.
AAGAAGCGTGGAATATTCAGCACAAAAAAGTCAGCCAAATAAGACTTGCCTTACTGATTGAGACTGGGACAACAAATAAATTTCAATTAGAACAGCAGTTTAAAGAAGAAACAGCTAAATTAACAAATCTAGAAGCTGAACTTGATAAATTAACTTATGACATGCCATTGTGAGTGAAGCAAAGCAATCCCAACATTCTTGTGATTGCTTCGCCTCGCTCGCAATGACAAGCTTTTAACTGTACGTGATACAAAAGACTCGTTCACGAGTATCAAAGCCTCGTTCACGAGTATCAAAGCCTCGTTCACGAGTATCAAAGCCTCGTTCACGAGTATCAAAGACTCATTCACGAGTATCAAAGACTCATTCACGAGTATCAAAGCCTCGTTCACGAATATCAAAGCTTCGTTCACGAGTATCAAAGACTCGTTCACGAGTATCAAAGACTCGTTCACGAATATCAAAGACTCGTTCACGAGTATCAAAGACTCATCTGAGCTTAACTATTCGTCACCCAGTATTTTTATTTACCAAAGCGACGCTCTATATCATCTGCTTGGGAACCGCCGCGAACTGAGTTAATCCGTAACGAAGTTTTATCTTTAGAAATGTTATACGTTAAAGGCTTTGTCTTAGAGGGTGTTTATAAAATAAATATTAAGCAGGCGAGCAACAATGATTGCGGGCTAATCTACGTAACATAAGATT
>NZ_JBIQNW010000109.1:0-12881 GCF_047228265.1 Nostoc sp. UIC 10607
ACCTGCGTTCCCCGGACGCATTTTTTCATCTGCCAGATGGAAAAACATTTCAACGCCGCCAACATCAATCAATGCTCGCCGTATTTCATTTTCTACATAAAAGTAATTCATTGGTATATTTAAAAGCTCGCTATACCATTGAGCAGCTGCAACAACATCATTTACGAAAAAAAATATAGCTTGAACGCCCTTAAACATATACTGCTTGTTTCTCCTCATCTGTTGAAGCAACCCAAAATCTATCCTAAGCTAATCGTCATTCATTTTTCCAGACTGACTCGCTCGTGGTAAGGGCTTCAGCCCTGGGTTTATGCAACTTAAATGCTCATTAGCTTACTTGCCAAAGCGTAGGCTCGTTACTGCTATTGTGACTCTTCATTTCTCTACATTCTAGATATTCCACGTAATAACCCTTATTCCCTGCTCCCCATTTTCTTAAGTATTTCTTCCAGATTTTCGGAACTAAATCGCATGAAAAATTCCGAATTGCCACCAATCTCGACTTTAGCTTAGATTAAAGGTGATATTTACAGCTTCTACGAGATATGGCAAAGATTAATGGCACAATGATGCAATATTTCCACTGGTACATCCCTAATGATGGGAACTTGTGGAGTAAAGTTGAGGCTTCAGCACCAGAATTAGCAGATGCAGGTTTTACAGCAATGTGGCTACCACCAGCCTACAAGGGTTTTGCTGGGTCGTATGATGTGGGATATGGTGTTTACGACTTATTTGATTTAGGTGAGTTTGAGCAAAAAGGCTCGATTCGGACGAAATATGGTACACGTAAGCAGTATCTTGATGCGGTTAAATCTCTGCAAACGCATGGTCTGCAAGTTTATGCAGATGCGGTACTAAATCATAAGATGGGTGGTGATGCAGTAGAAACACCAAAAGCAACGCCTTTTCCTCAAGACGATCGGCTCAATCCTAAAGGTGGGTTACAAGAGATTAAGACATACACTCATTATAATTTCCCTGGACGGCAAGGCAAATATTCTAACTTTGAATGGCATTGGTGGCATTTTGATGCTGTTGATTATAACGAATATAACAGTGGCGATCGCAGCACACTCTATTTATTAGAAGGTAAAAACTTTGACGACTACGTAGCCTTAGAAAAAGGCAACTTTGCCTATTTGATGGGTTGCGATATCGATTTTCAAAATGAGTGGGTGCGCGGTGAAACTACCTATTGGGGTAAGTGGTATCTTGACACCACAAAAGTAGATGGTTTCCGGATCGATGCGATTAAACATATTTCCTCTTGGTTCTTTCCGCAATGGATAGATGAACTAGAACGACATGCTGGTAAAGATTTATTTATGGTAGGAGAGTATTGGTATAACGATATTAATACTCTGCTTTGGTATGTTGATGCTGTTCGTGGCACGATGTCAGTTTTTGACGTACCACTACATTACAACTTCCATCAAGCCAGCAAATCTGGAGGCAATTATGATATGCGTAGGATTTTGGATGGCACAATGATGCAACAAAGTCCTACCCATGCTGTGACATTTGTCGAAAATCATGATTCTCAGCCGTTACAAGCTTTGGAATCCGTCGTTGAACCCTGGTTTAAACCCTTAGCTTACGCCATTATTTTGTTACGGCAAGAAGGCTATCCTTGTGTCTTTCATGCTGACTACTACGGTGCAGAGTATGAAGACTGGGGCAAAGATGGCAATCGCTACAATATTTTTATGCCGTCCCACCGTTGGATTATTGACAAGTTACTTTATGCACGTAAACATTATGCTTACGGGCCACAATACAACTATTTAGACCATTGGAATACTATTGGTTGGACACGCTTAGGTGATGAAGATCATCCTCAAGGAATGGCTGTGATTATGAGTGATGCTTCAGAAGGTGTTAAATGGATGGAAGTTGGTAAACCCAATACTAAGTTTATTGACTTGACTGAACATATCAAAGAAGCTGTATATACTAATGAATGGGGCTGGGGTGAATTTCGTTGTCTAGGTGGTTCAGTATCAGTTTGGATTCAAGCATAGAACATACCGAAATTTACAGAGATTGATATGAGATTTAACGGCGCTCATGAATAGATTTGTTGCACAAATACTATTTCTAGCGCATAGACACTGATACTATTGACGAAAGTGTTACAAAAGCACATACAGAAGTATTACGATTAAAAGACGCAACAACAGATTGAAGGTTTGAGCTTAAGTAATACTTGTATTTACAAATATGTAGTAGATTCGCCAACAGTATCAGCAGTCGAACAGAAACTTACTCTCAGGAATTGATTAGCCGTTTTGAATATTGCGATGGCGTACCCGCTTTTCCCGGTGGCATCGCCTCTGCTTAGTTCCTGGCGAAAAACCATCAGATTGTCAGACCAAGTAGCAAGTTACAAGTCGCAAATCGCAAGTGTACCGACAACTGTTGTCGTGGGCTTGAAACAAGAACACTTTATGTCTGGTACTACATGTATTGACATAATTCTTTTTTTGAAGGGGGCTTGTATTCTACAACTGAAGTTTTTATCTTACTTCCGACTTGCTACTTGTTTTTGTCACTGTTTCAATCAAATGATGCATGAATATATTGATACTAGAAACTATCCTTATAAATAGAACACCGAAGAAAGAACCGATGCCCAGCAAAACAATCGATGTCCGAGAGTACACCGTCAGAGCGCATAAGCGGGAAATTCACACTCGCGTTTTCAACTTCGTATGTAAGCAGTGTGAGCAACCGACCCAAAGAGAAACTTTTGGTGTCCGACCGCTTTACTGTGAGAAATGCCGTCCGCCACAAGCACCCAAGAAATCAGTAGTCCCTATAGGCAAGAGGAAACCCAGAGCTATGACTTACAAGAGTGGTAAAGACATAGCAGGATGATTTTTTGTCTCAAGGGTGAATGAAGCAGTGCGCTCATTCGCCCAAGCTAACTCAAACTGGTAAAAAGTAACTCTAATGAATTCACATTAGACATGTTTTTTCCTCCGATTTATCTGTGGGATTAAGAAAACTTCCCTGATTAAGATTAATGTGTTTTTTTTTGGCATAGGTTCCAATACTTGTCGGGTTTTGGGGAAAAGGGGAAGGGGAAAGAAAAAACCTTTAACCTTTATACCAATTCTCTATGAAGATGCACAGAATCAAACACTTGAAACTCCATGCCGGACAAGGAAATTATTCTATGCAGCCTCACATAAATTTGGTATTACCCTTTAACCTTTTCCCCAAACCCAATGCCGAGTTAAAAATGCTTTACCCGAGCAGTATTGGCATAGGTTCTGTAAAATCCTTTTAATTTGCTCAGATGAGCGACAAATAAAGCCAAAAGTTGTTAATAGTCAAATACTATCTCATTAATTCTGACAACATCTGCTCCAAAATATCTTCTATAGTTTCTTCATCTAAGGAGTGCAGAGGTGTTGGGCCAGCAAGAAATTCTTTAATAGTGATTTTCTGTTCTCTAAAATCCTTAACAAAATCCCGAATCTCAGAAACGACGTTAATTTGAGATTCCATTGTTTCTACTATTGCAGTCATAGCGTCAATGCCTTTTTTAGCAGCTTTTCGAGAATCGCAAACCATCGTCCCTTCTGGAGTATTTTTTGTCAAACGCAATTCCTGCTTCAATTTTTCATATTGAGCCAGGAGAATTTGATTGTGCTGTTCTAGAGTTCGGCATTTACGGGTTAAATCATCCTCGTTATTACTGTCAATAATTTCTAAGGGTTGTTGACTTCGTTCAATTTCAAGAAGTCTTGCTAAATCCCCCTCTTGGTAGGCTTTATTGATTTCTTTCATGATTTCTGTGTGAGACTTCTGTGTTTCACTGTCTCTGGCTTTATCAGGGTGAAAGATTTCAGCTAATTTCAGAAATGTTTGACGAATTTTTCTTTGGTCATCTGTTCTGACTACAGAGGCAGAGTCTACAGACTGTTGTCCTTGCCAATATTGATGCTGGTCTTCACTAGTTTCCTTTGAAAAATCTGATTGCGAATCTTCATTGTCAAACGATTCGTCTAACTCTGTATCTAACTGTTGGCTGTTGGGTTTTAGACTGATGGCTCCAGTTACCTGTAGGTTACGGTAAACTGCTTGTATATTTTTGAGGGTTTGTTTACCGAACTTTCTAGTAGTAAAAATCTCCTCAAACAGAGCATGGATTTCCTGGTCTAACTCAGCCATTTTTCGGAAACCGGGAGTAGCTTTATTGAGAAATTCTGTGCCAAAAGAACGCATCTGTTCAACAAAGTTCTTCAGTTCTGTGCGCTTTCTCTTGATCTGTTTGAGTAGTGATTGATGTTCTTTTTCTAGAAACTCTAAGCGGATATGTAATTGAGACAGAGCCAGCGGAGTTACTTTAATTGATTGCGATGGAACTGTAGTTTTTCGAGGCATGAAACACGTATGTAAGTTTAAAGTTTAAAATATAACTGTTGCATTACTTAGGGAATGCGAAAAAAGACACCTCAAGGATTATACACTGCGGACTTAAATGAAGTTTTTAATAGTTTTTTTCATCAAAGCGCCTGAGTGTGATTCATAAGTAAGTGAAGCAGTGATAAACCTGCCCCTTGTTAAAGTCTGGTTGACAAATCGAATTCTCAAGAGCCTCAACCATTGGTGAGAGGTCGTTTAACGTCACGATTAGCAAAATATCCTCGCCCCAGCCTCAGATAATAGTGCATCCGTAGTTGAGGATAGCAGCCGTCATTCTTATGTAGGATAGAAAACCAACGTCCGCAATTCAATACTTTCTCTAGCTGGGGCATCTGGTGGGCTTATTGGGTCATCAAACCCAGTATGAGCAACAAACCTCGCCCGTCCGTCAATGGCACAGTCAAAGCACTTAAACAATAGTGCCTCCGAGGGTTGCATTTGGGGGAAGTAGAACCATTGATGTGTTGGGTTATAAGTTATTAAGTAGGTTTCACCAACGTAATCGCGGTACACTATGTCAGTAGCTACTAAGTCTGTTGGTGCGATACTTTGAGCGTTGCACACAGCTAATGGTGACTTATAAACTGGGGCGATCGCTCGCCAAATGTTAATCAAAGCAAACCTTTGCTGTAGTAATTGATCAATGTTATCTACCCCCCGTGCTGTCAACTCTTTGCGTGCGCGAGTATAGCCAGAAATGGCAGTAAAGTCGTTATGTACATACTTAATAGGCTCACTGATCCCGCTTTCACCGTTCTGTAAGCGTTGAGCGTTACGGAGAGTGTAATCGAATATCACCACCTTTTGGGCACCTGTTACCTCTTTCAAAAGCTGCTCGGCTTCAGGATAATAGACACGAAGAATCTCATCTTCGTCATAAAAATTGCGGACATTGCTTTGTTGTACAACTTGTTTAAAGCCTTCTCGATCTAAGGATATGTCTTGTGAAACCGCCCGTATGTTATGGACTGGCATTAAGTGTGTCTCGAACTTTCGGTTGGATGGTGGAATCCCTGGTGGTCGTTCATAGGCATAGATAACAGGTTTTTCTGCCATTGGCGTAAAATAAGTTAGTTCTGTCTCAACGTGCGGCAGGTTGAGCAAAAAACTACTGTTTAGGCTCATAAAACATCCTTTTTCAATATAGTTAAATACTTAAATTTGAGTAATTATAAGCTGTTTGTCCCGTTTGAGTGAGCGGACTGGTCGTATTTTAACAGTGAATTCTGTTGTTTTGAATGCTTGGAATCCCCAATTAATTGGTTAGTGTTAAACACTCATTAACAATCGCACACCATAGACATACACGCGCTCCTAAACTTAACCCAAACTTGCCACTGCCCCTTCAGACCCATTCCAGTAAGGCTCACCATCAGCAACGCCAACGGTGTCGTGATTCGACAGTAGAACGTTTTCGTCAATCTGCCAGTCATAAACCTCGATTAGCCAATTTGTGATAGTATTTATGTACTATAAGTCAGTAATTTCCATCATTTTACGCCGTTTCTAGCCCCTTGGGGTGGCTTTGCTGACGGTGTTGCAATTCGCGCTAATCGCATTCCTCAATTTTTCAATGATTCATCAAAAGGAGCTAAAGCAATGGAGACAGCCAAAACACAACAGGAGGCAACAATGAATACTGAGCCACAAAAGGAACATCAGTGGCTACAGAAACTCGTCGGTGAGTGGACTTATGAAACAGAGGCAATGATGAGTCCAGATCAGCCGCCTGAAAGAGCAACAGGAACGGAAAGTGTGCGATCAATCGGTGGACTCTGGGTTGTAGCTGAAGGACAGGGCGAAATGCCCTGTGGTGGTGCGGCAACAATGATAATAACGCTCGGATATGACTCGCACAAGCAACGCTATGTAGGCACCTGGGTTGGGTCAATGATGACTTATCTATGGTTGTACGACGGTGAATTGGACGCGGCTAAAAACATACTAACGCTCAATTCTGACGGGCCCTCGATGACGGGCGATGAGAAGATGGCAAAGTACAGAGATGTAATCGAGTTCAAGAGTGATAATCATCGGGTGATGACATCTCATGTACTGGGCGATGACGGGCAGTGGCATCAGTTTATGACCGTAAACTCTCGACGGAAGCAGTAGCAGAAGGTACCAAGCCCATCCTACTGCGCTTGAGTGCAAACAACATTCTTATCTCGGCTTGCAGGTTGCGGTAAGTTCTAGATTGTAGAAAGTCCCTGGTTTGGGATTAACTGAACGCAACTCCTGGATAAAAGCATTAAATCTTGTATTGCTGATGCCGAAGCCAGCTTCAGCACAAGCAGATAAACCTCCTTCAATGGGAACAGGAGATCCGGTCTTGGGACTATATACAATGAATTTATCGACGGTGCTAGTGCCGACTGCAAACCCGATAACCTGGCGAACTGTTCGCAAAGCAGCATTATCTAAGGAACCACCAATACTGCCAATACATTAGCTATGTGGAGCAAGAAAGTCAGGGAAAAACATGGAATTATGTTGAGGTAATTACAGATAGAGACACCAGTGCAGAAGATTATAACTGGATTGCTGCTGTCACAGATTTTGCTCTCTACAATTCAATTAAAAATGCCTTTAGCTTCGGTGGGGATTTGCGTTCGCTGCGAATTCCTACAGGCATAAACGATTTGCATGGCGTTACCTTTGGCAGAAACCACGATACTATCCGCGAGATTAATTCCAATGCTATTAACCCCTATAGCGATCCTTCTGATTCTTTTTTGGCAACAGCCTATGTCCTAGCGAGAGAAAGTGGTACTCCTTTAATACTGAACTGGGATAATAGAGATTCTTCTTTTATCAAACATGGTGTAAAATTCCGCCAGATTATGCATCAACGAGGAAATCAGGGAAAAAATATCAAGGAAAATATTTTAACAGGCATTGATAGTCTGACTGTATTGCTAATGGAGCGAGGCAGTGAAGGATTTTTTGTTGTCAATAAAGGGGAGAATAAATTTAATATCCCAGTACTGGATTTGACCTTAACGAATTTGGATGGATGTTATCGGGAACTCCGTAATAACTTTACTGTTGCTATTGAACATCGCGAGCAGGGGAAAAAATTTATAACTCGTTGGGTTAGTTGGAATAGAGGCGGTATGGAAGTTCAAAAACGCGATGCACTCTATTTTATTCGAGAACCTTTTAATCAATGTCAAGTGTAGACGCTTCCTCCATCTTTAAGAGGATGTTTGAAAAGCTGAAGATAGGTATGATTCGCTATTTTGAGCGTTACAAAGTAAAAGGAAGAATCCTAATTTTTCGTTGCTCTGGCTTGGCTACGCTACTTCTGATACAAAACATACTTTTCAAACGCCCTCAAAGAGAGTAGAGAATTTCATGCAATACCGAATAGCAATAATGATGTTAGATATTGCTCCGATTAAGGCTGACCAAGAAAGTCTCCTTTGCCAAGTTCTACACCGCAGTGCCTAAGAATGTCATAGGCTGTTGTGACATGGAAATAAAGGTTTGGTAAAACAAAATATAGGAGAAATGGCATTCCTTGACAAGAGAGAGTGTTGTCACGCATTTGTAGTGTAATTTCTCTCTCTTCTGAACCGTCAATTTGCTCAGGTTTAAAAGTATTTAAATGAGAAATAGTTTTTTGAATGCGGTCAATAAGTTGAGGAAATGTAGTTTCATTGTCCTCGAATTTAGGTGGTTCTATTCCTGCTAACCGTGCGGCACCTCTATTTACTATATCAGAGGCAATTTGCACTTGTTTTGATAATGGAAACATATCTGGGGATAGACGACTATTAATCAACACAGAAGGATCTATTTTTTTAGTTTCAGCATAAGCAGCACCTTTTTCAAGAATGTTTATAAGGTTATTCAGTGCGCGAATAGACACGGGTATTAAAGCTTGGTACATTGAAATGGTCATTGAGATTTCTCCAGAAAAAGTTCAAAGGACTTTGAGCCGCCCCATCTAATATTAGGGGGTATTGACTGTGATATTGTGTCAAAGAATATGGAACCTAATTTAGTCACAGATCCAAAGATACTAAATGTTTTGAACGAACTTATACAACGGGAACCGATTTTTCATCGTCCAGAGTTGGGGACGACACGTGCCGACTTTGAGCAGATGACGGAAGGCACATTTTGGGAAGTAGGTGCGTCGGGTGGGCGTTACAGCCGGGAGTATGTGTTGGATGAGATGGAGAAGCGTTATGCCAACCCAGAGGAAGACACATGGCAGACTTGTGACTTCCATTGCCTTGAGATTGCCGCCGAAAACTACCTTGTAACCTATACTCTGATTCAGGGTACTCGGATTACCCGACGCTCAACTATTTGGCGACAGACACCGCAGGGTTGGAAGATTGTGTATCACCAAGGAACCGTGGTAGAAAATGCCTGAATGAATGTTTACACTGCGTACCGCTACGAGTTCTCGATATGCTATCTGACGTTGGTGTGCGACTAGAATTTTGGTGAGGCTCAAAGACAGCCCCCATAGTTAATAATCTCTGGATGCTGAATAAAAGTTAGTTCTTTTTGCTTGGGAGGAACTGACCTTTTAGCGATCGCGATCTGTTCCCAATAAATCACGCCATCCATCCATTCAGTCCATTGCGGCGCATCTGTCACCAGTTGAGCAAACTTCTCAGGTCAAGATCCTACAAACTCCAGCGTGGGTTACAGGGTTTACACCGTATTGACCGTTGAGTAACAAAAGATTTAATGTCTGCCAAACACGGCAATCAACAGATGATTCACGCCATCCACTCCACCCAATCGGGCGCATCTGCCACTAGTTGAGCAAATTTGTCAGGGCAAGCGTCTTCAAACTTCAGCATCACGCCGCAACGCTCATCAATAGTCAGGGTACTGAGCAATTCTTTAATATATTGCCCATTTCTGGGCTTGAGCGATTCTTCGAGAACACCGCAAGCATCGCAGAACTTTTTGGTTTACTGAGTGTATCTTAAGTTGCCACGGATGTAATATATTGATTACACCTTCTCTTTAGCTGGAGTTGCGATACCGCGCTTAACTAGACTCGCTTCCAGTTCCTTAATAAATCTTAAGTCTTCCTCCAATAGAGGCTGGCTTTTGCTAGAAGAAAAGTCATTACTTACAGAGGGATTTTTTTCAAGAAAAGCAAAAGCTTGCCGAAATTGACGCGGATTTGCAAAAATTAGCGAGTCAAAGTGACAGGGGATAATCTGCTGAAAATCCCAACTTGCAACTGTATCAGCCCAGTTGAGGACTTGTCTTGGTGCTTGTGGAAAAATAAGGATTTGCAGAATCGGTGCGACAAATGGCCTCCCCTGACCTCGTAGAGCATCGAATGCCTGCTTCCAAGTTTCTTGCCAGCGAAAAGGAAATAAACCAAAGTAGGTTTTTAAGGTTCGCTGTGGTGCTTTAAGAGCATCACGAAACATCTGCCCAATTGAAGTAACTTCCAGCGCACTAGGACGCAAGTAAAGTGCAAACAATGAAATGCGTTGCCATCCTTTACGCCGATTGTCTTCATTGTCCTCAATTACCTCCAAGGCATTGTCTCTTGCATGAAACAATAATGGATAAGGATCTAATTGAACGATTTCCGGCGGGTCAACTGGAACAGAAACTATAGAATCAGTTACAAGCAGAGCGCGCGTCTGCTTGTGAAACACTGCAACTTCTACAAAAGAACCTCGTCCCAGGTTGATGTCCAATATTGCATAGTCAAACTCATAAGCGAAAGGAGCAAGGCTTGAGTCGTCTGGAAGTTCTTGAGTTCGCTTTTGGGGAAAGCCTAGCCAACTAAGGGGCAAGTTGAACGGGAAACTCCACTGGTGCGGGGCAACAAAGACTTGTGCTTGAGGGAAACGTCTGGAAAAGGGACCAACGAAGACTTTATGCTCCAGACCAGAACTAGTTGGCAGTAGGATGTACTTAACTTCACCGTGCTTTGCTACCAACTCATTAACCAAGCGGACACACTCAGTTGTTGGAGCAACGGGCGCATAGACCAGAAGCCCTCCAGCAGCGAGCTTGACGATAGTCATGCGAATTGGCACGATGGTGTAGAGAATGCCGTGAAGCTGATCGAATGTCCAGATAGTGTCCTCAACTATTTCCTTGCGAAGCGTCCGCCGCCTGCCGTAGGGGTAGAGTGGCACAGCAGCCCAGAATGGCCATGACCAGTCTTTTGGCTGGGTCAAAGGATACATCCCTTGATCAAGCAGTTCTAGCCTCGACTTAGATCCAAGTGAGTTCATCGTCGTCCCATTCACTTTTTGCTTCTTTCCAATTTCTAATACTATGTGAGTTTTTAACGGAAGCACGCGTTAAGTTAATTTAATTGATAAATGGTTTTCGAGCTTCTTGAATTCATTCCTAATCATGCTAGTTTAACAATCTTTTACGAATCCAAGAAGCTCAACAGGAGTACAAACTAGACTTGTTAGGTAATCAGCTGAAAAATCCTTGAAATCTGTTTGTGGTAGACTTTTTAGTAATTTCTGACCAAAATTATTGAAACCCAGATTCCTTAAGCCTTTCAGGGATTTTAGTCACTATTCTCCGGCAACTCTACTATTAAGATGCCTCAAAATGACGATATTTTTGCCAGAATTGTGCATTTATTTAGGTGGGTCAACTCATCAAACGCTACTTTTACCCTGAGCTATTAGGAATACAGCACGGTTAACATATAATTTACTTCCATTAAGAAATAAACTATGCCCAAGACTTGGAACATCAAGATAGATAACTATTTTCAAGCCAACCCCAATTGCATCATCGCCACTGCTCATGTAGACAGCTTCCCAACAGACCTTCCCCTAGAACCCAACATCCGCGAACCGAACCGCAAAAGCGCGACCTACAGACAAATCTTCGACTCACTAACGACCGAACCTGTAAAATTCTTCTCGCGTCATAGTGGAATCGTTCTGTCAGCTAATATTGCTAAACCTGTCAAAAACAAAACTGAACTAGAGCTAGAAGTCTTAGAAGCTAACGAGGGAGGTAGTGATGGCATTATCAACGGTGGACATACAGTTTTAGCTTTTGAGCAAGCGAAAAATTACAACTACAATTTAACCGAAGCCAGAGTAAAAGTTACGATTCACATCGGGCTGACTGAAGAATCAGCCAAAGACATAGCCCTAGCTTCAAATACTACAACACCAGTAGATTCTCGCTCCAAAGTCAACGCCAGGGGTGATTACAAATTTATCAAGCAGTATTTAGTCCAGTTAGAGAGAGCAGAAGATAGAAAATTTAGAATAGCCTATTACCAAAACCAAAGCGGCGCTCCCAGAAATGCCCAGTGTAATGTCACCCACTTGCTCAAGCTCCTTTACTGCCTCGACAGAAATAAATACAATCCTGACGGCAATAAACGAACCAAGCACCCAGCAGGGATGAGTCTTCCAAGTAACATCACAGATGCAGAAAGGGAAAGATTAACCGCTTTACTGCCTCTCTTGACTCATGCTTTGTGGATAGAGCAAAGACTTTACGAAATAATCCAAGAATATATCAGCAACCCCAGAAGAAAGGGTGCTAACGACCTAGCATCAATTGATATACGTAAAACGACGTTGTTGCCTGACAGCAAGTATTCATTCGGGTTTGGTGCGCCAACCGACTTAGCACTACCGATAATCGCATCATATCGGGTATTTTTGGACAAAGACTATAAATGGATTCTGCCGTTTAACGAATTTGCCGAAGATTTCCTCCAACACCTGTGGAATAACTATTTCCGTAAATACTTGGTATCGGAGAAAACGGCAGGAAATACAGTAGGTACAAAAATCAGCCGCAATCAAGAGATTTGGGAAAGTCTTTATATCTCGGCGCAAAGTTATCTAAATCAGCACTTGATGCAAATGGTCAACTCTAGTAAGAAAGAAGAGGAATCGAAAGTGACACAAGGTAGTAGCAAGAGGGGAAAAGGGAAAAGGGATGAACTCAACGCGACTACTGTTCCCAAATAGTTTTTTACCGAATAGGGCATGAGGTATAGGGGAATGGCACGAAGAAAAGCGTAAATCCCTGGTATTCCTGGATGAAAGGGTGTGGAGTTGCTAAGTTCGGGTGTGGGGAATTAAGAAGATGTTGAACTCCTTGACGCACTCGCATTTAATTGTCTAGAACACACGAAGCTGCAACCCTACCCCCAAAAAGATAGTCAGCAAAGAGGTTTCACATAAATCTTCGTGCCATTCGGAATGGAGGTATAGTAAGCGCTCACTGGATACCGTTATAGATGATTGTGTTCTAGGTTGAATTTATTTATCGCAACTTAGCCAACTTTTACCAGATGAGGGCATATCTCCAGACGAACATATCACCAAAGAACTTTTACGCCAAGACATAAATAGTTTATTAGAATCACTCAAACCGACGCAACGTGAAGTATTAATTTTGCGTTTTGGGTTAGAGAACGATCAAGAACTAACTTTAGCTCAGATTGG
>NZ_JBIQNW010000110.1:0-12460 GCF_047228265.1 Nostoc sp. UIC 10607
AATAAATAATGAACACTGAGACAAGAATTTAGCGATCGCACCTTTTTTAGCCGACCTCACAAAATCGCATTGCTCCCTACCGTTGGGCACAAAAACAGCAAGTCACTTTTGGCGTGGGTAAACAGTTAACTCGCCCAGAAGTTGAGCAATGGATTCAATGGGCTACAGCTTAACAAGAAGCCAACCTTTACATTGCCGACTTTAAACTGAGCAAAGGGGTGCATGGTAATGAGGAAAAGGGAATTTTAACCTTTACTCATTAATATGTATCCCTTTTTTCATTAATTAGAGAAGTGGTCGCAATACTTGTCCCGGATTTCTCACCACACCTCGAATGGAGGAGTAATGAGTAGTGAGTAAGGAGTAATGAGTAAAATTATTAACTTATTACTTATTACTCATTACTTATTACTTATACGCAAAGCAGCTTGTGAGAAATGCGGGTTGTCGGGTTTTGGGGAGAAGAAAAAGGGAAAGAAAAGACCTTTAACCTTTACCCCAAACCAAATTCTGAGTTTAAAATACGTGACTGGGTAGTATTGTAAGTGGTCGCTCCTATAAAACTTCTACTTTATTGGTATCATTTGTCATAGATAACAGTTGAATCAATAGGAGGGATTTGCTCGGCAGTTAAGGTAACAACTTGACCATCTTGCCAAATGCTAATAGATTCCCCCAAACGGCGGTGTCTTTCAATAGCTTTTTTCATAGCGAGTTTAACACCTTCATCGATTTGGCTAGATAATTTCTCAGGAATTGGCTTATTCATAGGTATTAGTTAGGTATTATTAGTAATTTGGCTCCATAGCTGGGGTTGATAAATTATCGGCTCTTGATTCAAAGGGCGTTCAGCTATAATCTGCAAAATTGCATTAGAGTTATCATAAACAATCCAGCGCTCGCACAATGGTAAATATAATTCAATCAAGTTTTTTCTTCCACGTTCATAGCGACGGTAAATAGTGTCTTCAGGAATGCTGTGACCACCACTTTCTACCCGTCTGCTTACCCGTGCAATAGCTAATTCCGGGCTTTGTAACCAAAAGTAAATTAAATTTATCGCATAACCTTGTTTTTTACATTCTCTCAAAAATCGGGCGAAATTACGAGCTGCTAAAGTTGTTTCAAATGCAAAATCGATTTTAGCATTCACCAGAGTTTTTAATCTTTCTACCATCAATCGTCCGGCTTGGATGGCTACGGATTCCGGGTTAAAAGGAGAAAGCCCGGCCGCTATTTCATCGGCGTTGACATATTCAAATACCTGTAGGAAATAAGGAAGAATTTGCAGCGCGGCGGTAGTTTTACCAGAACCATTTGCACCGCCAATTATGTATACATTGGGCATCTTGCAACTTAAATTAGGGTCTTAGTAATACTACACGCTCAAGAAGTCTAAGTTTCTGGGTAAAAAAAACTACTAGTAGGTTGCAAAGAGTTATGAATGCGGGGTAAGAGGCAATCACAGAGGTAATCACCTCTGTTTTTTTGTCCTCTAGGAAAGGATGTCATAAACCAACCCTTCCGTGTCACAGTTAAAGTGCCTCAAACCCTGATTGTTGCGTTGTGACACCCTTCCGCTTTTCGTGTAACCCAGTTCTTTCTAGTGTCACAGCCTCTAAAAAAAATAAAGCTTATTTAGTAAGGGTTTCAGGCATTTAAAAGCGCTACCCTTCCGCTTTCCGTTCCGCTTTTTATTTTGAAGGCTAAAAAAGAGGAGTCAAAAAGCCCTGTAATGCATTCATGGCAAGCTATTGAGGTGTCACAACTCAAAGCGGAAGGGTTGACGACGAACTAGAAAAAGCCCCCTGAACTGCCTTATTTATATTTCGGCCAACTCTTGCATCAATACTGTTATCTTTCGTTGGTAAGCTTCGATTTCTCCTGTGAGCAGCCTGTGTAATTCTTGTGTAGGAAGTGGTTGTACTTCATGTTCTTGCAAATCCTCTACTTCTTTATCTTTACTATTACTGCTAACTCGTACTGTGTATTGCCATGACCCATCGCTGGATTCAGCAAGTAAATTATTAGGCAATCGATATTGAATGCCAACGATAATTCCTTGTTTGATACGTTGTCCTAACGAATATTTAGGTGATGTCCAGTAATTAGGAATAGTGACAACCTTTGAAGTTTCCATACGATTGCTCCTATCTTTGTTTTGACTGTGTTTGTACTACTTGCTGCTGCTTTTTCTCCACCAAAATCTGACCGATAGCTCCTCCAGTACCCAGCCCTAACATAGCTGTAGAAATTATGTACATTGTATTTCTGCCAAAAAATTGCACTCCTAAATACCCAATAGATATGGCCGCTAATGTACCAGTGAGACTTACAACGATTGTTTGTGCTTGATTCCGTTTCATAATTTAAATTTCCTTGCTTGATAGAGGTTATGAATTCTTTCTCTGTTTGACTAGCACCGAACGCAAGTACTGCCGACAAGCTGCTTCTCCCCGATAAATCAGAATCCGCAGCGCCTGTACTTCCTGCATTGGAGAAACACAGATTTCAGCGATGGCACTAATCAAGTTCTGTTGCTGATGCACATAATCTTGATGATGTTGCTCTAATTCTTGAATCTTGGAGTTTAGTTGTTGGATCTGCCGTAATGCTTGCGTCAGGGACGATTCTTTGTTTTGAGAGCGATTATCTAAAGTTAACGTCATTTTCTTACTCCTCTAAATTTAGATTTTTTCTGTTTGCTGTTGAGTTGCCTGTTGTACACCATCAATTGCATCCACTATTTCTTCTAAAACATTGAATGCATCATTTAGGACTACAGCGTTTGATGTAGAAAAATGCTCTGACGATTGAAGCCTGCGATAATCTTTACTACTCCCTACAAGCCGCAACGTATATTGACATCCTTGCAATATAGTCCGAATCTCTGACGTGCTTAATTTGATTTCCATTGTCGTTTCTCTCCCTAAAATTTATCTCGTTGAATACTGAGGCTTGCTCCGACTAAAGAACTGCCCAAGAATGCAGAAAAACTGACCAACATAGCTCCAAGACTTCTGTTTTTCTGGTACTCCCAACCAGAGATGATTATGTTGGAATTAGTATTAGTCTCAATAATCTCCAGCCCCCAACACCCTATTGCTCCTACTCCCGCAAATCCAGTAATCAGCAGAGAGACAATTGCAGTTGTTTCTATGGTGCGGTCAATGAAAATCCTGGAATTGAATCTTCTCCTAGTACGGCGGCGAAGAACCAATTTACTCTTGTGGTCTAATTGAGATTGGTAAACAACTTGTTTGTGCTTAATCATTTGGAATCCTCTAATTGAACATAGAAACCTGCGCCTGTATTCATAATCTTTACCTTTCTTTGATTGACCAACATTTGAATCACACTAAGACTAAAGTTGATGCTGCATAATCGTGCGCTACCCCCACAACGACGAAGATACTGTAGGCACAAGGAGGAATGGTCAGTAGGAGCGGGATGAGTGGATTTTCTCGGCATAATCTTGACTATGGCTCTATGATTTTTAAATGATTGGGATTGAAAAAAATTCCTTGACCAGGCGGCATATCTGGGAAATGAACACAAACCATGCCATGTCCTGAATACTGAATTACTGTGCCTGTTTGCCCTAACCTTGGGTCTTTTTCTGTCAGTGCTTTAATGACTTTAACAATTGAATTAATTGGTGGGAGATTGGACATTTGAATCTTTTGTTAGTTAGCCTGTTATCGATTAGTAATTTGAGTTTTCGCCAATACCGTATTGCCATCTTAGAAAGCTTACAGGAGTACAAATTTCTGACCAGTCACAAGCTCCGATAGGAGTATCCCAAGATGAGCTTACTTCGCTGTCAAAATACGCTAGCCCCCAATGCCAATCGTTGTATTCTGGCTCCGACTCCCATCCGAACCAAAGGGCAACATTCACTTTAATCAGATACAAAAGCTTAATCATCCATCCGCCACTGTAATCAAAAATGAAATCATCAAAGTCTCCTAGAAAGCGTTTATTTGTTAATGCAATTAAATCCATTCTTTCCCAAAGATTCATCTTTTTATCTACCCCCTAGTGCACCAAACTTCTGAGAATCACTAATTTCAGGTAAAGGATAAGTACTGGCAATGCTCTCACCTGATTCATGATAAAGATGAGTCCGCAGTACGGTTTTACTTTCACACAGTTCAGTAGTTTGAATGATGACTAATCCGTATTTACCCAATGCAGAAGTGACAGCAGCTAGTACAGCATCTAAGGTTGCATATTTGCGCTTGTAGTGAGGATTAGTCCCGTCTTTTTGAATGGGGTTAAACTCTGCCTTTGCCTTGATTAAAGCTTTGATTAATTCTTGCATTGTCCAGATCCTCTTTTACCAGTAACTTTCGTTAATATCACCAGACACTTTTTTGCTAGACTTAGCTTTACTTATCTGAAACTCTGAGGCTTTTAGTACAGGCATTGCCGCAAGTTTGACTGAAGCTTTGGCTTGGTGATAGAGAAATTGGGTTATTCCATCAGCGTCTTCCCCATCTTCAACTTGCGCCCAGAGAGAACAACCCAGTTCCAAGGATTCGTAGTCCCCAAGATTAAATTTTCTAGAGTAGTTAACAGATACAGTAGTGAATTTCATTTTGTTTGAATTTACTAAATATTGGTTTTCAAATTTCTTCGCTAGTATCAACCATCTCAAAGCTGAGTCTTTTCAAAAATCGCTCTTGCCAGCAGTTGTTATTTGCTCCAAGCCGTAGTAATTCTCGTAGTACGGCAATGGGAATGGAAGCTGTTAGTTGTTTCATTTGTATCAATCCTTGTTAAGGAACTCAAAGCACTATCAAAACTGTCTAAAACCAAATATGTTTTTGATAAAAGTCTTAGATTGAATCATGGCACTGCACACAAATCGAGGAAATGGATATTTAGCAGCAGTTCTAGGAGGTGTAACTGGAACTGTGGTATTGATGAACCTGGGTATATATCTAGGGATTGCTTATGGAAAAAACTTCATGCCGAATGCTGAACTCGAAGGGCTACTGCCACCTTTTATTGGTTCTTTTGTCGGCTGGTGGATTGGAGAAGTAATCGGTTGTTGGCTGGCTTTGCGTTGGCGACATTACCGCAAGGCAGGGAAAACAGCTAAAGTTTTGGCAATTATTACTCCTTTGGGAATCATTGCTTGGTTAGTGGTTTACTCTACTCTTCTAAACTGGGTAGCGAGTCGAGCCAGTGAGTTACAATTTGCACAGTTATATGAAATAGTTCGCTCCCTAAGCACTGCTGTTTTTGCCGTACCTTTAGCTTGGTTAGCAAGGTTCTTGACAAAGCCACATCAGCAAAAATAGTGTTTACCGCTTTTTACCTTGTGGCATTGTTGTTTGATTCTGCCCTTGGATGAGATATCCGCCTGCTTGTGCTTCTAGAATCGTCAGTTTTGGAGGACAATCAATAATAAATTGAGCATATTCTTTGGCACGGTTTGCTTGTAATTTAGGTTGGGTGGTGGAATGAGAAAGACGCTGTTGTTGATGGTGATGGTTTCCATAATTGCGTTTTTGTTGTTAAAAATTGTGTTGATACTGGATAGTGTTCGACTTAGCTATTTATGACAGTGCCAGGAATTGCTTTTAATTCGTAAGTGAGCAGTTCAGTAATTTTGAATTGTTTTGACTTTAACGATTTCTTCTACACAACCCATTACTTCACTCAAGTAGTGCAGGACATCGCCCAGATGAGTTGCTGCCTCTGGGTCAATCCTTTTATCAGCAATCAATAAGAGCCAGTTTTCATCTTGAGCAATTGCCTGAATATTTACGTAGCACGAATTGAACTGCTTCAGTATTTCTATTGCTTCCATTGGTTTATCCGATGAGTTGTGTTGTTCTATTCCGATAAAATTTAAATTTGCTCCTTCCTACATAGGTGGGTCTTCCTGCCCACCCGTTTCCTTACACTGCAACTAAATCTTTCGCTTGTGGAACGTATCTCTTTAAGCACTCCCACTCGTCACTCGTCAGTGCATCGAATTCAATATCTAGCAACTCTTCTTCCGTGGCTGGTTGTTCTGTAGTCGCTGTTAATCTGCCTGCCATCGTCATGAAATCATCTAGCCCGACTGCTGCATCAACCGGCTCGGCGTATCGAAGAGAATCCACTCCGTTAGACCAATGAGTAATATGTTGAAATATCACCCCAATCATCGAATCGCCTTTGTACACTCGATAGTTTCTGGGGCAGGCTCCGTCAGCGTAAACCAGCTTGTAGCCAGAAATCTCTTGCACCTCTGCATTGGGGTCGGTTGGAGGCAGGAGTATTTTCTCTAGAGGATTATCCAACTGAGCTTCTTTAAGAGAAAATGAGCTAATCATATTTGATATGCCATGATGATTTGGATTGTCTAAATTTCGGTTGAACGGCGATTGCTTTTCTCTTGGACTGCGATGCCTGTGGCGGGCTGCGCCTATGCCTTTTCTCACTTCTAGTACTAGGGATTTCTTACACCTGTGCATTCGCATCTGTAGCAGATAGGAGAATTTTCTCGTGGCAGTCATCTAGTTGAAGTGAGAGGTTACTTGCTGTACTTTGTGTCATAATTATGTTTATTCAAAATTCAACTGTTGGCGATTGCAATTCTTTTGTCGTGCAATCGCCCTTTCTACCTTCAGCAACTTACGCCGCTACTGCTGCTCGGACTCCTAAGGAGGCAATCACTTGTTCTGCACTAAGAGCCACGCGGTTGAGTCCGTACTGTCTTGGCCTTGCGTACCAGCCTTCTTCATCCCAGCCAACGAAGCCAACTAACTTGCCCTGGCGATAAACTTTCGTACTGAATACTAGATAGTCAATCTCTCCGTGATACAAACCGAAAACAGTGCAAGCTTCTTTCAACTCGGACTCCAAGCGCTGATTCCTTTCCCGTGGGGTTTCCGGTAGCGTCGCTTTGACCTCTGCAACTCTTGTAGCGAACCAGTCCCGCTCAAAGGCTAACCGTCCGCCTTCCACAAACTGCACCCATACCGTGATTCCGCCTTCTATCCAGATAGTACGTACTGATTCGGGTTTCACCTGAATAATCTCGCCAATGATGCGGCGATCTCTGCTGGTGAGAGGATCTTGGGTTGGGGCTACAGCTTCGGCTTGGGATTCGAGGTGGCTGTCGAGTTCTGCTTGGGCTAAGGCTTGTTCATCAACAGAAAAACTAGGAATTGCTTGCTGTGTTAGTGTTTCGTAAGTCATAATATTGATCTCCATTCAGTTGGATAAAAAGCGATCGCTTACTTCTTGGTCGGAGGGGCGATCGCTTTTGTTATGTGTGCAAACAACGTTGTGGTTTCGCACAACGCTCTCAAAAAGATTTGGCGTAGCCATATATTTGCGACTCAAAGCCAGTAGCACTTGAGTGATACCAAAACAGGAGATACAGCGTATCAGGCGACGTGTACGACTTCAAACGCTTCAACTGTCGTTCGCCGTCCTGCTGGTAATTTCTTATTCAGTGCAATATCCATTTCCCGGCTGTGTACCCATCGCCTTCTCTGGTTGTGCCAGTGCCTCGACTACTCATCAAGCGGTCACTCTGGATTGCTGTCAAAGTTCTGTAGTGCAAACCCTTTATTGCGTCCGGGTGCAGGCAGTTTGCTTTCCCTTGCCCTCATATCTTAATAGTATAGCTTAATAAGTTGTACTTGTAAAGTCTCACTGAATAAGTAAAACTGAATAAGTAAAACTGAATAAGTAAAGCTTGAAAACGGAGGAAATAAGCGCTATGATTTGCTTACATTAATGGAGAAGTGAAGTTATGAACTTAATGCAAGTTACTTTGTCGGTTGATTTGCCTGGTCTAGGCACTCGGATTAGAGAGATTAGAGAGTCCAAGGGACTATCCCCAACTTGGGTAGCAGCTCAAGCTGGTATGAGTGTTGGGAACCTCTATCGTATAGAAACAGAAGATGCAAAGTCTTTACCGCGTGAAACTTTGCGTAAGCTTTCTGATGCCCTTGG
Source organism: Nostoc sp. UIC 10607 (assembly GCF_047228265.1). NCBI lineage: Bacteria > Bacillati > Cyanobacteriota > Cyanophyceae > Nostocales > Nostocaceae > Nostoc > Nostoc sp. UIC 10607. Next base: position 7,966 of record NZ_JBIQNW010000110.1, read on the forward strand.
GGTAAATTTTGATGCCGAGGTTAAAGCTGCTTTAGTGCAAGAGATAGAATAAATTTTCTACTAATGATGCGGTTAGCATAAAGCAAACGTTATTGCCTCATTAGTATACAAATGTAGTAATTGTATTTTTTGCAACTAATAAACGGAGTAGCTACTGAAATTATCTTTAGATAAATAGCATAACAACTAGAAGCGATCGCCCACCGTCCAAAGTTAGCGATCGCCTGCTCAATCCGTCAACGACAAAGTGAGCTAACTATAATGCTGACACATTTTTGGAAAAATCCCCCAAATCAGTTGCTTGGTTCACTTTGGTTAAGCTGCAACACCTCAATTTTTAAGCATTTACCATAGTGGGCAATAGATATGCTGACACTAGACAGAGAACAAACAACAGCACTCGATTACAGTGTTGTCAACACTAGCATTCAGGAAACCTTCACCGCCATCGATAGGTTCGAGTGGCAAGCAATAGATGAACTGCGCCTGATGCGAGACAAAGGCTATTACCAAGATGGTGGACACCTTAGCTTTGAAGCCTATTGCGAAAGTGAGTTGACCAAACACGGTGGATATCGCAGAGTCAAGGATCTATTTGCGGCCAAGCAAGTAGTTGAAACTTTACCAGAAGAACTGAGGCCGCATATTACCAAACCTTCTCAGACTCGCTCCTTGCTCCGGTTGGTCAAAACTCCCGACAAGTTACACGAAGCTGTTGCGATCGCAGCCAAAGAAAAACCCTTCCCTACCGCCGCCGATTTCGCCAAAGCAGTACAACAGGTTGCACCAAGAACTAAACGCACCACAAAAAGCGAAAACCCAAAAACGCAATTGTGTAATTCTGTGACTGTCTCATCACCAAAACATCCTCGTTATGGGGATTCGGGAGTGATTGAGGCTTCGGCTCCGAATCGCTGGCAACAGATTGTCACTTTTGCTGATGGCGAGAGGTTGTTGATCAACAACACCGATTTGGATGCACCAAGCGTTCCCTTTCCCAGAGAGCGCACTTACCCCGCAGAATACACGGAAGCAATCGCTGCTATTGAAGAACGCCATAAACAGGAACTAGAGCGACTTTCCCAGGAATTGAGGATTGGTTTGCAAACAGAAGCCACCGCCAAAGCAGAAGAACAAGTGCAAGAACAAATCCAATCCTTGCAACAACTGTTCACACAACAGAAAGAGCAAAACATCCAGTTGCAGGAACGGCTGGATGAAATGGAGGGGTTGAGGAAGCTGGAGATTGAAAATCAGCAACTCCAGCAACGCATTCAGGAATTAGAACACGCCGTAGAACAACGCCCTTCTCAAGAATGGGGAAATACCATGACCCAGCAAGCGACCAAAGTTTTGAACAAGCAAGTCAAGCTTGCCTTGGAGAAAACTATTGATTTGCGATCGCTAGCCCAGGAATCACCCAAAGAAAATGCCCAGGAATGTCTGCGGCTCATGGGCATGGCTTTGAAGAATCTCGCCAACGCTATGAACAACACCCAAGCGCTCGAAGCTGCGGCGATAATTTTGGGGAGTGAGCCAACACCACAGGCTATCGCATATCGAGCCGAGCAATTGGAAATGCTACCCCAGGCAGTTAGCGACATTAGGGCAGTGCTGGCTAAACCGGGGTGTAGTTGGCAAGATTATTGGGATGTTGCCCAAGAGTATGAGGTAATTAAGCCGGATTACTGGGCAGAACTTACTACTCAAGAAACAGAGTTAATCAAAACTCTCAGAAACTCATCCACTGAACCTCGGACAATTGGCATTGGTTCTATTGTTGCTCATGCTGACCCATACCGGACTCTGTATTTGGAGAGGGGCGAAGTTGTAGACGAGGTAGGGGGCAAAGTAGTTGTCGCCTGGGATCACTGGCGCAATGAGTTGAAAAAGACTCAAAGCTATTCCAGGGAAGAGTTGCGATTCTGGCAACCTCAATAGGCTTTAAGTGTATCAGTAACTTTTTAGACAACCAAATACAATACCTTGCCCTGCATCACAGTGGGGGAAATTTCCGTGCGTCAACATAATAGGAGATTGAAAGATGACCGCAACTATTACAAGACCCAAACCCAAAAAGGCTGCTGCTACAAAAGCACAATCACCGTATAAGCGGCTTCATGTGATTATTCCCATACAAGATATGCTGTGGGCATCGCAGCAAAAGCCATCTGTGAATCAGCTATGGCAGGAGTGTTGGACGGCTGACCCCTACGGTTCTCGGTGGATGTCGCTAACTTCTGCTTTGGGTTACAGTACTTTTATATCTGCAAAGAAAATTCTCTCAGAAAGCGGGTTATTCATTTTCAAGCCCGACAAGTCAATTCAGGATGGCCGGGAAACGGCTAGCTGGATGGTGAAGAATTTACATGGTAGTCGGATGAAGGAATTTTGGGAGAAAGCTAATGCCGAAAATCAGCAACCAGATTCTCTAAAACGAGAACCAAATGCTGGGGATTCAGAGATAGATGCTGGCTGTGAAGAAATGGGTGCTTCGTACAAAGCGTCTATCTTAAGTCAAAGTCAGTCAGAGAAGGGGTTCCAGCAAAGCTCACGAACTGCTCAGGAACACCTCACAAACTCTTTTGTAGAGTTTGTGAGGTGTAACTCTGACACGCAACCCGTTATTTCGCACTGTGAAGAGGCGGCGATCGCTCCCTTGGAGGTCGCGTCACCTCAGTTTGTTGAAAGCGTGTCAGAGAAGGAGGAAGAGTTACCTGCGGTAACGCACTGTACAACGCTAGCGCTTGTGGATGCTGCACAGAGTAATCCCGCTTTGTTGTTGGCTGAAAACCAGGACTGTGGTGTTGAGCCGAGGAACTGTCATGAAGGTGCTTGTTCCGCCGCGCCCGTCGCTCAAGATGAAAAATCCTTAAATTCTGCGATCGCTAATCAAACACCAGGGCTTGTAGAACAAAGTAATTCCGCTTCGTTGTTAGTTGAAAATTCAATTTCAAGTGGAGAAATGAAAGCGGATCATGAGGGTCAAGGTTCCGCCGCACCTGTCACCAGTGCTGAAAAATGGTCGCATGAAGCGATTGTAGCGAGGTCAAATATGCGACCGGAGCGTATGCAAAAACTGAAAGTTGCGGCGAATTCGGGGCAGAATCCGGGGGTTGAGTACTTGCTCTCGTGCTGGAATGACGATCCGGCTTTGCAGATTGTGATCAAGAAGCTGCTGGCGAAGTTTCCGCAGTGGGGGGTTGCGATTGTGGATGGGGAATTGATTGAGTGGGAGAGGTAGCTTGGAGAGCGACAAGACATTCTTTGAACCTATGTCAATATTTCATCGTCTATAACTTGTCCAAGAGGTTTTTTATAATTGAAGGTGAAAGCGTTACCATTTTTTATTGCTTGTCGCACCTCTTTGCACATTGGATATTCACCTACACCACTTAAACTTACCCAAGCCTTGGATCTTGTAAGTGCAACAAATAGCTGGTTACGAAGGCTTATACTGCTTTCATCTTTTGCGATATTGTTAAAGCCTACCAGGTATACTATATAAGCTTCGTTCCCAAAGGAGGGACGGAAACCGGAATCCGTACAGGCTAAATTGGGTGCGATCGCGTGGTTTGAGCGGGTGCGAAAGGAGAGGATTGTAATTGCTATGTATGGGGAGGTCGTGTATACGCCGGATCGGAAACCTGTGAAGTTGCAAGAGATGATGCGGCGGTTTCCGATGGGAGAGTAGTTTTACTCTAGCGTGGCAAAACTTACTAGAGAGGAGCAGAAATCCTGTAATCTTGAGCTTGTAGCGAAATAATGGTGCAAAAACTTGGTAAGAAAAAGTTTAAAACCAGAGGCAACATCGTTTGAAGTACTAGATTGTGTTCAAAAAAAATGCCCTTCGTGTGGTCAAGCAATGTGGAATGAATACAATAATCCTCGACATATAAGAACGTTAAATGGGGTAGTAGAACTACAGCTAAAAATTCGGCAATGTCGAAATAAGTCATGTATGCGGTATAAAAAAGCATATCGACCAGAGCAAGAAGGGTCACTCGCTCTACCACAAAACGAATTTGGTTTAGATGTGATTGCTTATATAGGAGCATTACGCTACCAGGAACATAGAAGTGTTACCCAAATACACGCTCACCTTGAATTAAAGGGTATATGTATAAGTAAACGAACGGTCACACACCTAATTGACAGATATGACGAGAAAATTCTTTATGGCTAAAAGACCATAAAAGACTAAAAGCAATAGTGGCTAATCAAGGACGGGTGATATTAGCCATTGATGGGATGCAGCCAGAAATTGGACATGAGGTATTATGGGTAATTCGAGATTGCTTATCAGGAGAAATCTTACTAGCTAAAACCTTATTATCATCAAGAAATGAAGATTTAGTGGCGTTATTATTAGAAGTAGCTAATACTCTGGATGTACCAATTGATGGAGTTGTTAGTGATCTGACTTTTCCCGTTAAGTCTCAAAAAGCTTGCTGGTAAAGGATTTAGGAGACAGCACGGTATATACGGTAAAGTA
>NZ_JBIQNW010000111.1:0-12421 GCF_047228265.1 Nostoc sp. UIC 10607
TATACTATTCAAAATCGTGCAAACAATGGTAATTATTCAGTTGAGCGTTTTATATTTAATCATGTCTAGCTACTTAATGATTTTAGAATTCCCTGCTTAATAAGGGATAGCGATTTTTATTCAACTACAGAAGTGTCAATATAGGCTTATATCGGAGTGAAAAAATCAAGTGCAACGAATTAACGATGACAGAAGCTAAAAACGTAATTGGTGGAAACCTTGAGGTCTGCTGCACTTCTCCCATGACTGGATTTTACCGCGACGGTTTTTGTCGCACAGGTGGTCAGGATTTCGGGTCGCATGTCGTATGTGCCCAAGTGACATTAGAGTTCCTGGAGTTCACCAAATCGCGGGGGAACGACCTGAGCAGACCTGTTCCTGATTTTAATTTTCCTGGACTGAAGCCTGGCGATCGCTGGTGTTTATGTGCTTCTCGCTGGCAAGAAGCTCTCGATGCTGGTGTTGCTCCACCGGTTATTCTCTCTGCAACCCATGCTAGAGCTTTGGAAGTGGTTTCGCTAGACGATCTGAAAAAACATGCCCTAACTTGTTCTTGATTGGGCATTGGGCATGGGGCATTGGTTTTTCTCCTCTGCTCCTCTGCTCCCCAGTTCAAAATCAACTCACTGGAACTTCCAGAGGTAATTTTAATACATTGACAACCATAGCAATTAATTTAGTGGGGTCAATTGGCTTAGATAAATGTTGCTGAAACCCTGCTGAAAGAGCTTCTAAGCGGTCTTCTTCTCGCGTGTACGCTGTTAAAGCGATCGCTGGGATACGTCCGCCTTTTTCTGGTTCTAAAGAGCGCAGTTTCCGAATCAGCGTATAACCATCTTGCTCTGACATGCCGATGTCGCTAATCAGGATATCTGGTTTGGCTTGTTCAAGTACTGCCAACGCTTCATCAACTGATGCTACCGCAGTGGCAAATGCCCCATACTCTTCAAACATAAAACTGAGGAAGTTACGGGTATCTGCTTCATCATCTACAACTAAAACTCTTAATCCAGCAAGGGGCGTTGAAGCCACAGAAGAAGAAATTTCTCCTGTGGCTTCTCTACTCGCCCTGCTAGCCCTATTGTCTTGTAGCAGTGGCAGTCTCACAGTAAAGGTTGCTCCTTCTCCTGTGCCTGGACTTTGGGCAAAGATTGTCCCCTTGTGCAGTTCCACTAGATGACGGACGATCGCTAGTCCTAGTCCTAGTCCATTGTGCGATCGTGTTGTGGTGCTGTCTGCTTGCCGGAAACGCTCAAATACTTTGGGCAAAAACTCGGAACTGATGCCAATCCCGGTATCAATAACTTGAATTTGGGCGTATTTGTAAGTTGTTTGTTGTTCTTCACCACAGACTATTGACAGATTCACTTCTACCCTGCCACCCTTAGGGGTAAATTTAATGGCATTCGTTAGCAGGTTCCAGACAACTTGCTGTAACCGGGCTGGATCGCCATAAACTGACCCTACCGAAGTATCCAGAACAGTATTTAACTTAATATCTTTTGGTTCTGCTAGGGGACGCACTGCCTCTAAGGCTGCCTCCATCACCGTGATCAGATTTACCGCAGATACATTTAACCGCAACTGACCACGGATAATCCGAGATACGTCTAAAATATCCTCAATTAGTTGCATCTGTGATGTAGCGTTGCGTTCAATCGCTTCCAGGGCACGGGAAGTGGCTTTGTCGTCAAGTTTCTTAGAGCGGAGGATTTTTGACCAGCCCAGCATGGAGGTTAAGGGTGTGCGGAGTTCGTGGGAGAGAACGGCGAGAAACTCATCTTTCATCCGATTTGCTGCTTCTGCTTCCTGTCTTGCGGTCTGCTCTCGAATGATTTGAGCGCGGACTTCTTCTGCTTGCTTGCGTTCAGTAATATCTTCGAGGGTGCCTACATATCCCAGCAGTTCTCCTTGACCGGAAAGCATAGGTGATGAGCGAACCTGAACCCAACGGATGATACCGTGAGCAGTTTGAAAGCGAAACTCTTCAGAGTAGTCACGACCTTCACGAATGTAGTTAGACCAACTGGCAACTGCTCGTTCTCTATCTTCTGGATGAACAGATTCTAGCCATCCCTTTTCTAAACTCTCTGCCGCTTTCAAGCCACAAATTGCCTGATAGCGCGGATTAGTATATCTACATCCTCCTTCAGTATCAATTTCAAAAATGCCAACGGGTGAACAGGTACTCAGCGATCGGAATCGTTCTTCACTTTGCCTGAGTTCGGCATTGACAGCTACCAGCTGCGCTGCTTGTTGCTTGACGGCTTCTGTTTTCTTAAATAATTCTACGAATACAGTGACTTTAGAAGTCAAAATATTCGGGTCTAATGGCTTGAGTAAATAATCAACAGCACCCAAGGCATAGCCTTTAAACAGCATTTGGTCGCTGGTGCTAAAGGCAGTGAGAAAAATAATTGGAGTGTGACGCGATCGCCCCCGATTGCGAATCAAGGTTGCAGTTTCAAACCCATCCATCCCTGGCATTTGCACATCCAGCAAAATTACTGCAAAGTCCTGATGTAGCAGACACCTCAAAGCTTCTTCCCCAGAAGTAGCTCTCACCAGATTCTCTCCCAGTTTTTCCAGGATTGCTTCTAGTGCTAGCAAATTTTCTAGTTTGTCATCCACTAAGAGGATGTTTACTTTGGGTTCCATCTGCATGGGTTTATTTCCGTGATTAATGACAAAGCTTGACCATTTGGGAAGCAATGTTTGAGAGTGTCAAAATCCAGTCTACTGCAACAGCAGAAATTGCTGCCTCTGGCATAATATCGCTCTCGGCTGTAGCAGGTTCCTGCACAATAGTCAGTCCTCCCCGCGCTTTTATTTTCTTAAGACCTTGCATACCATCTTGATTTGCTCCTGTCAATATTACACCAATAACTTGCTCAGTGTAGACATCAGCTGCCGACTCAAACAGCACATCGATAGATGGTCTGGCATAGGAAACAGGTTCATCAGTCGAAAGAGCAAAGTAACCTAGTTCAACTAGCAAGTGATAATCTGCTGGAGCTAAGTAGATATGTCCTGATAATATTTCGTCTTTATCTTCCACTTCTCGAATCGGCAATAAAGTGGATTCTTGTAATAACTCCTGGAGTGTGTTGTTAGACTCCTTGTGACGGTGTTGCACGATCGCGATCGGCACTAAGAAGTCTGCTGGTAAGTTCCCCAGGATAATTTTTAATGCTGATAATCCGCCCAGAGAAGTACCAATTACCACAATTTTAAACGGCACTTGTTTAGTCCTCACACCTGTAAAATGTGGGTTTCAACCTTGATGGCTCATAAAATCCTTTCAGCATTTTCCAGTTCCACCACAGCTACTAACTTACCTTGATTTGCTTCTATACCAACTACTGAAGATTATCAGTAAACCAAAAAGTTTTTCCCAAAGAGCGATCGCTAATCAAGCTCACGTAGTTTAAAGTGCTATATACTACTTGAATTATAATTAATGCTTATATTGCTGTGAAAGGTTTTAAAAAATGAAATCATGAAAGTAGTATGTAGCATGTGGGTTGTTTACGTCTATCAAAACGTTGGGTCAAATCGTGTTGATTCAGTTCAAAATTCGGTTCATCAATTTTCAGTATTGCAATCTTGCGAAGTAAATCATACAAAGGCTCAATCAAACCTTTGGATCTCTGTTCCAAATAAGAAATTGCACTATCAATTTGAGTAAGATTTAATCGACGGCTTTCTAGCAAAAATTTTTCTTCCCAGTCGTCCACAACCTCAATTATTTCTTCTTTAGTTAAATTAGGAAACTCGTATGACTCTAAAAATGAGTCATGAACGCGCACGTATGGGAGACTTTTCCGTTCAAGAATATTATCGCCTAGATAGTAAGTTCCAACTAAGATAACGGGGATTCGCATTTAAAAACATCAATTAGCTCATTAAAGGCTTCCAACGTTAAGTAGTCGGCATTACCAAATTGTCCCTTATCCTTACGCCCAACACCTAGAGCCGCAATCCCTACCTGTTCAACTTTTCCCACCATGCGTTTAATAGTTCGAGTGCTTTTACCCAGAGCTTTCGCTACATCTGCGATCGCATCCCTGCAAGCATTTTTATTTGATGCTTGCACAATGGCATCAATGACATCGACTTTTTGCTGAAACTTTGGCGAATCATCATTAAACAGTAGATAAGACTTTCCCTCTACCTGCTCTCCACCCTGCTCCGTAGCAAGAACTTCCTCACGTTCGGAGAGATTAGCGCCTTGACTCAAAGAACGCGTAGACATACACTTGACCCGTCTTCCAAGAAAAATGACATCATTTACTTTAAAAGTGGCAAGAGAATAATTAAAGGTAAAATATGGCTCAAAGACTTTTGTAGTAAGGCTTTTAGCTTATTAGAGAGCTATTGAACAATGGACAATAATTCTTTAATGGACACCATTTTTACTTAAAGAAAAATCCAAAAAAAGGAGCCTCAGTCAGGCTCCTTAATCAAAAACTGGTAATAGAATTATGACTACTTGATAGTCACCTTACCGCCGGCTTCTTCGATGCGCTTCTTGGCATCTTCAGCAGCATCTTTAGCAATACCTTCTTTAACTGCCTTGGGCGCAGCTTCCACCATGTCTTTCGCTTCTTTCAGACCCAAACCGGTCAATTCCCGGACAATCTTCAGTACGGCAATCTTCTTATCAGCTGGGACTGATTCGAGAATCACTTCAAACTCGGTTTGCTCAACAGCTTCTTCAGCCGGAGCAGCACCACCAGCACCAGGCATCATCATCATACCGCCAACTGGTGCAGCAGCACTCACGCCAAAAGCTTCTTCGATTTGCTTGACTAACTCAGAAGCTTCCAGCAAAGACAGGCCTTTTAGTTGTTCTAAAATTTGATCGGTTGCAGCAGACATTGATATAACTCCTGTAATTTTGATTATTTATTTAGTCATTAGTCATTAGCTTTTGACTTTTGACTGATGAACCACGAAGTCTATTCAGCAGCAGTTTCTGTGCTGCTATCGCCTTCAGTAGCTGTTTCAGTACTGCTATCTTGTACAGCAGCAGTTTCGGTGCTACCACCACTTTGGTCTTGGTCGGCGACAGCCTGCAAAGCACGCGCCAGTGAACCAGGAACTTCGTTAATACCCACAGCAATCTTGGTAGCCAAGGCGTTGATAGCTCCAGCAATTTGTGCGATGAGTTGTTCCTTAGATGGCAAGTCTCCTAGTACCTTGACATCAGGTTCTTTGAGTAGGCGACCTTCCAGTACACCACCACGAAGTTCTGTCTTCTTGGTGACTTTTTGGAATTCTTGGTATGCCTTAATTGCTGATGAAAAATCTTCTTTTACCAGCAAAAATGCGGAAGAACCATTGAGCAATTCCGACATAGGCTGCCATTTTTCATCATCTTTAATGGCAATGCCCATTAGGGTGTTCTTCGTCACCTTACAAACAGTACCACTGGGACGCAGCCGCCGCCGTAAATCGCTAATTTCAGCAACAGTTAGTCCCTGATACTCTATTACCAGTGCCAGAGTTGACTCACTCAAAGTTTCTTTGAGGTCAGCTACTATCTCTTTTTTATTTTCTAGTGTTCTACCCATTCCAATCTCACCTCCTTAAAATAATCGGTGAAGTGCCCTACTTGTACGTTTTTTCTAAACCTGAACCCAAACAACAAACCCCAGCTAATCTAGCCGGGGTCGAGTATTAAGACTCTTGACGCCATAGTTATCACACCTTTATGGGTGGTAATTCTGACTATTAGAGTTTTAACCTCGGCAGGATATTTAAGCTATTAGCACCTGCTGTCTCCGGCTTTGCCTATTTAATTGAAAGTTAGGAGTGAGTAGTTAGGAGTTAGAAGTTTTATTCTTAACTCCTAACTTATACTCATAACTCTTATTAACCTGCTTCGCTCAGTTTTAAATCTCGTAGGGCGCTAATATCAACTTTAATCGATGGGCCCATTGTGGCTGACACATAAAATGTGCGCCAATAACGACCTTTAGCTCCTGAAGGACGGTTACGGTCAATCGTTTCCTGCAATGCCTTCAGGTTAACTAACAAATCTTCAGGCGAGAAGGTTGTCTTACCAAACATAACATGGACAATACCAGTTCGGTCGGCTCGGAATTCTAATTTACCAGCTTTGAATTCTGCGATCGCACTTCCTAAATCAAATGTTACGGTTCCACCTTTGGGCGATGGCATTAAACCACGTGGCCCAAGCAACTTACCCAGCTTTGCTACCTGTGGCATCACATCGGGTGTAGCAATCAGCTTGTCAAAATCCATTCTACCTTTTTGGATTTCGTCAATCAGTTCTTCTGAACCGACTATATCAGCACCAGCGTTGCTTGCTTCGTTTACCTTTTCGCCTCTAGCAATCACCGCCACCCGGACGATTTGTCCTGTACCTTTGGGCAGTGCTACCGTTGTCCGCAACTGCTGGTCTGTATACTTAGGGTCAATTCCCAACCGGACATGTGCTTCCGCAGCTTCAACAAATTTAGCTGTTGCTGTGTCTTTGAGAAGGGCTAAAGCCTCTAAAGGATGATAGTCCTTATCTTCTACTTTTGCTTGCAGTCCTTGCAAACGACGCGATATTTTTGGCATTTTGTTCTCCTGGGGTAATTCCGAAGCCTCGCCTCTCCCCCGATAATTTTTAGTTATCAGTCTTTTGCCATTTGTCCTTTGTCGCTAGTTTTTTACTAATGACCAATGACCAATGACCAATGACTAATCCGTGATTGTTACACCCATATTTTTAGCCGTTCCTGCCACAATCTTCATTGCCGCGTCTATGTCGTTGGCATTAAGATCGGGGAGTTTCGTTTGGGCAATTTCTTGCAATTGGGCTTTACTAATTGACCCAACCTTCTTTTTGTTGGGTTCATTCGAGCCTTTTTCAACTTTCGCCGCCTTCCGAATCAGCACTGATGCTGGTGGCGTTTTGAGTACAAATGTAAAACTCCGGTCTTCAAAAACCGAGATTTCTACAGGTATCACCATTCCAGCTTGGTCTGCTGTTTTGGCGTTGTACTCTTTGCAGAACATCATGATGTTAACGCCATGTTGACCCAAGGCAGGTCCCACTGGCGGTGCTGGGTTGGCTTTTCCAGCATTCAGGGCCAGTTTAATGACCGCCACTACTTTCTTCGCCATTTGTATTTAACTCTGTTTCTCTACCTGATTAAATTCCAATTCTACTGGTGTATCCCTGCCGAAAATTGAGAGCAAGGCTTTAAGTTTACTCCGTTCTGGAGAGACTTCAATTACCTCGCCTTCAAAATCTTTAAATGGCCCAGAAAGCACCATTATCTTATCACCAGTAGCCATGTCAATTTTGAGAACTGGCTCTTGTTCGCTGGTTTGTTTGAATATACGTTCTACTTCTGATGAACTCAGTGGTATGGGGTTCACATGACCGCGACCCTTACTGCTACCACGCTTTTGTTCTGCACCGACAAAGTTAATTACATGGGAGGTGTTTCGTACTACCTGCCAGGTATCATCATCCATCATCATCCGCACCAACACATAGCCAGGGAAAACTTTTTCTTCTGTATGCTGGCGACTGCCATCTTTGCGGATTTTCACCGCTGGCGTTTGCGGAATTTCTACTTGGACAATTTTGTCAGCTACATCAAAAGTTTGAATGCGTTGCTCTAAGTTAGTCTTGACACGCTTTTCACAGCCTGAGGCTACTTGCACTGCATACCAGCGTGCTTCTTTTGACGCTGTTTCTGCTGTTTCTGCTGTTTCCTCCGACTGCAACGTTGAGTTGCGAGGTTCGTCTGTTGCAAAAGTCATCAGAACACCTGTTGTGCTGCCCAACTAAACAATCCATCGACCAAGTATATCAAAGATGCGGAGAGTGCCACCATTAACAACACAGCGGCGGATTCGCTCACTATCTGTTTCCGACTGGGCCAAACTACTTTTTCAAGTTCTTCTTTGGTTCCCTGTATGAAGTTGTTAAAGCTAAACCCATTTGTGGTTTCTGGCAATTCTGCTTCACTTTTTTTGGACACGACCCTTAATCTCCCCGTTTGTCACTCAATTTTGGTCATCTAGGTTTGCAGTTTCGACTCTATTTCACTTAACTGAAAGCAAAACAACTACAAATACAATAAGTTTACCCGAAATTATTATCGCTAACCGCTAATATAGCAGTTGCGTAATTATTTCGGGCTTTGTTTTTTGCTCTTGAGCGCGCCCTGGAGGACTTGAACCCCCGACATCAGGTTTTGGAGACCTGCGTTCTACCAACTGAACTAAGAGCGCACAAGCTGTTTTTTATTCAGTCATTGCGCTGAACTAAATTTCAGTTTAACGCAATACGCGATTTTTATCATACCTCAGTTTCGTCGGGAAAACAAGTCAGCGGCAGATGCCGCTTAAGATTTCTCCCATACTATTGAAGGACGAATCACAAAGGGCGGTCAAACCGTTGCTTGATCCGGGTTGCCTTCCCTACGCGATCGCGGAGATAATACAGTTTAGCACGGCGGACTTTACCACGACGGATTACTTTGATGCTATCAATCCGCGGAGAATGCAACAGAAATACCCGCTCAACGCCTACACCTTGAAAAACCTTACGAACTGTAATCGTTTCGTTGATGCCACCATTACGCTTGGCAATCACTACTCCTTCGTAGGGTTGTACACGGTACTTTTCGCCTTCCTTGATTTTCACTCCTACTTTTACTGTGTCGCCCACATAAATGTCGGGCAGATTCGATTTTAGCTGTTCCGCTTCGATGGAGCGGATAATCTCTTGAGCGCTCATAGTCTTTCTGTCTGCTTAAAAAAAAATCTCACGATCATCAATGATAAATCGATAATCCTATTTCAGTCTACTTGTTGAGATTGATAATTTTACTGATACAACAGCCTAAAGTTCAAAGCTATATTGCAGAATGCCGTAACACAGGGGTGAAATTTATGAAATTTAGCGTCGTTATCAGTACCTATAATCGCTTGAACTTGCTGCAAAGAGCAATTGACTCGGCTCGGAACCAAACCATTGAGTGTGAGGTGGTTGTTGCCGATGACTGTTCTTCTGATGATACCCAAACCTATATCAAAAGCTTAGGGGACAAGGTTGTTTATCATCGTAACGAAGTGAACCTTGGCCATGCAGCAACGGTAAATGCTGGAGTTTCCAAAGCTAGCGGCGACTGGATTAAGTTTTTAGATGATGATGACTATTTAGCACCGAACTGCATAGAAGAGATGGCGAAGGCGATCGCACTTTGTCCCGATGCTGTAATCTGTTCTTGTGTCGCGGCTCAGGTAGATGGCAATGAAGTTGAACTCAGTCGCACCCCGCAAGTTGGCCCTGGATTAGCTTTTTATATTCCACAAGCCGATATTCATTACGGTATGCTCTTAGAGCTTGTACCCTTTGGTACTCCTGTACAAGTAGCTTGCCGCCGTGATGCTTTCCTGCAAACTGGTGGTTGGGACTCCACACTCGATGCTAACTGTGATGACATCGATTCGTGGATTCGGATTGCCCAGTTTGGCGATGCTATTTTCTTCAATCAGTGTCTTGCTTACCGCACTATCTGGCCTGGTGCTTATAATCAAAAGTTTTCTTTGTCTAGGCGGTTGGCTACAAATATTTTGATGAAGGAGAAAATTTACGCCTTGGTAAATGAGCAACATCGCTCAAAGATTCCCGTTTTTCAAGATATAAAAAATTACCTGAAACTCCATTGGATTTTAGTAGCACTGAAGCAAAAAAATATCAAGAGTTTTCTTTCAATGATAGATCCGTCTATAGTTTCCCCTCAGCCTTGGAAGTTTTTGCTAACTGCTGCCTCATCACGCCGCTCTCAGGGAAACAATTCTCAAGTTCGCAAACTTGTGTTAATTGAATCCTAAGAACCTACGAGGATTAAAACCATTAGAGAATTCCACAAAAAGGAATGTCCAAGTTTTTGCTATGTCTTTGGGATCAGCCAGAAACCACTCATGTAGAGACGCGATAAATCGCGTCTAAAACACTGACACGTTAGAGAGACGCGATAAATCGCCGTCTCTACAAAGAATGAACTCGTCAATTATTCCTTGACAGACTACTATTTCTGACTTGTGTGTACACCGTAGCCTAAAAGGAGAGAGACTTTGAATTTCCCCCTTCCCACTTCGAGAATGGGTTAGGGAGTTAGGTTTTTGGTGGACTTTTCCACATAACGTGAAAAGTCAGGAATCCTACCTCCTTTTATCCCGATTTATTGAGCCGTTACTGAATAAGTCTTTAAAGCTAAGTGACTGATTATAAATGCTCTTAGCCAGTAGCTAGTGCGTAAATTGGCACTAGCTACTGACTATCGTTGAATACCTCAACAATAATGTTGATTTACACTCAGTTACTTATCTTTATTTTTTATACATATCTCAAAGATTATGCGAATCATCCATATTTTGAACCACGTTCAAGAAATAGGTAACGGTATTGTGAATGTGGCTGTTGATATGGCTTGTTTACAGGCTAAATCTGGTTATGATGTAGCGGTTATTTCTGCTGGGGGTGAATATGAGAAATTACTAAATATATGTGGTGTAAAACACTACCAATTAGACCAGACGAGGAAACCGATAAGTATTATCAAAGCAGCTGTGCGTTACCGAGCGATCGCAGCAGAATTTCAGCCGGATATTGTTCATGCACACATGATGACGGGAGTCATCCTCGCCCGCATTTTTAAAGGGCATAAGTATGCTTTAGTTTCCACAGTCCATAATGAATTTCAGCGTTCCAGTCTGCTGATGGGTTTAGCTGACAGGGTAATTGCTGTTAGCAAGGCTGTGCGAGATTCTATGGCAAGGCGCGGTATTTCAGAAAACAAGTTGCGGGTAGTATGTAATGGAACTTTGGGTAGTCCCCGCACCAGGAAAATACAAGATTATCAACCTTTACCATTACAACGTCCAGCGATCGCTACCGTCGCCGGGATGTATCAACGGAAGGGAATTGCTGAGTTAATTGCTGCCTTTGAGCAAATTGCCTCAGATTTTCCCCAAGCGCATCTTTATTTGGTAGGAAATGGCCCTGATAAACAGCTATTTGAGGCACAGGCACAAGCAACTTCTGTAAAAGAACGCATTCATTTTGAAGGCTTCCAGCCGTCACCTCAACGTTATCTCATATCTTGTGACATATTTGTCTTAGCTTCCCATCGTGATCCTTGCCCCTTGGTACTTTCGGAAGCTAGGGAAGCTGGAACTGCGATCGTTGGCACTCAGGTAGACGGAATTCCTGAAGCTTTGGACAATGGGCAAGCAGGTCTTTTAGTGCCAGCAAAAGATAGTAAGGCTTTGGCTGCGGTTTTAGTGCAATTACTGAGTAATGCTGAGATGCTGCACGAATGGAAAAATCGGGCAAATCAAAACCTAGAGTGGCTGAGTGTTGCCCGCGTCCATCAAGAAACATTAACGGTGTATCGTGAATTAATTACAGAGTGAGAGGGTTAACAGTGTAGCGATCGCTTTAGTTTGAAAGCTACGCCCAAAGCGCCAAAGATCAGTACACCCAAAACATTAGTTGATTCAGGAATGGCGGTGTAAGAAGCACCCACCCGGATCGGCCCATCCTTATTCTCTTGCTCTGCTGGTATTGCTGGAATGATTCCACCACCTGGGGTTAAATTGGGCTGGGTAGAAAATAGATTGTAAAATATGTCTCCATCTCGGATTACGCCACCACTATAAGTAAGAATGTTGCCTTCGATGGTAACGTTTGTAAAGATATCCTCTAGACCAGGAGTACTAGAGAAACCAATCCTTCCATCTCCATCAACATCTCCCCACTGAACTGGCTCATTAGCAAATGATGGATCAGCATCGGGATTAGTATAGAACAGCGTTTGTAAGTCAAAAATGAAGCTTCCTATATCATTCCCAGTGCCATTTATCAAGTTGTTAGCTCGATCTGGAACACCATATTCTATTATTTGTCCTGGTAGAATATCTGGCCCAAGAGTTCTTGGTTCCCTCATTTGGAATATATCTTCATTCACAGTCGTCACGATGGGTTCTACAAAGATGACGGCTCTCGCTGGTGTCCAAGACAAAAAACTAATTCCTGCTGCTCCTAGAACAGATAAGGCTATTTTGGTTGCGATTCTATTCATGCTTGTGTCCTTTTCATATTGGTTAACAGAATGCTATACCTTGGGGTCAAATCAAACAGCAAAAACTCACTTTTCAATTGCTATCTAACTGCTAGATAAATAGAGGTTAATACGTGTCTACTCAGTGAGTTCATATCTACTCATAGGTTGATTTATAAAGCAATTCTTGTAATGCTTTATCATAATAGCTAGTAATTTTACGCAATCTTTATAAAAAATCTAATTTAACCTGAGTTCGGGTTAAGCAGATTGAGGTAAAAGCCATTCCATCTGAAGGCTGGGTTTCTTAGGTTGATGGC
>NZ_JBIQNW010000112.1:0-12275 GCF_047228265.1 Nostoc sp. UIC 10607
TCCCCCTCTCTGTCACCCTTGTCTCAGTAAAATCCTCCATATATCAAGCATTCAGGACTTTTCTGCACCAGTAAGCTTAGCCAATGCCATAAGGTCGGCTGTGGCCCCAGATATCTGAATCAAGGATGAGCGTTGCGCGTGACGGGTAGCCTCGGCAGTGGTAGCGTTGACGTGTTCCGCCTGCATCTCGGACATCTCATTTTTGAAACGCTGTTCTCCTGTCTTACTGCTGTTGATAGCTTTCAGGGTTTGCGTTCCGTGTTTTTGGGTCAATTGCACCAGTTCAACGTAGGCTTGGTTTACATCGCCAGTTGTTTCAATAATCTTCCGATATGCCTCCAAAGCCTTGGGTAAATTGGCTTTTGCAGTGTCAGACAGTCGCGCCATGTCTGCAATTTTGGTGATTACCGTTTGATCTCCCTGTAAGGCTTTGTTGAAGTCCGATGAGGAGACATCAAACAGTCTGCCCATTGCTCCTAACGTACCGGGGGCATTGTTGGGAATATGGTTTTTGAGTTTTGCTGCTCCGTAATTCCGAGCCATTTAATCTCCTAATAAGGTATTAAGTCGTAGTTGATATCATCGTCAGATTCTGAGACTTCATCCCAGTAACCCATCTCTTCAAATCGGCTATAAATTCTCGTTGCTAATTGCCTTACGGGGTCGTCAAAATCATCAGAAATTAAATCAAATCTGTTCTCACCAAACGCCAAGATATTTGCAATGTCCGCGTCAATACCATTGCCTAAAAATTGACCAAATGCAGCAGAGTATGGATGGTCATCAATGCTTGAATGAGTTGCTAAGAATTCAGTTCCAGTGAAGGGTGGGTAATCTTCACCCTCGAATATTGGTGTGGAAAGTGCCTCAATATCTGCTGAGATCATTGCTGACCATTGTTCAGGATTTTCCGCTTTGAATTGCTCTAATCTCAAAGCGCGGTCAGTCAGAGGCGATTTGCCCCAATCGTGGGAATTTTTGTAATCAAGTGTCATGCTGCTAAAATCCTTGTAACGATGTGTACTTGATGCACTTTCGGATGGGGCGATTGCACTTACTTTGCTCGGTCGGGGCAATCGCTTCATTATCAGTTTTCACAAAACTCAACAAGTTCAAAAACCTCACTCTGCACTAGGTTTTGACTTAATTCTTTTCGCCTGCCTTTCGAGTCATTAAAAATGAAAGGGGCATTGACTCGACAATTAGAGCGGTGGCTGTAGCGCAGTTGTTGACCACGGAATTCGTACAAATGGTTACGCACTAAGGCTGTCGTTGAAAGCATAAGTTTGTCCCTCAACTTGGGAATAAAACTCGATATTTAGAATCGCTTCGTGAATCTCCATCAAGGCTTGAACTGCATCACCAAGACGCAGGTCATTCGATGTACTGAACCGTTCGGACGCTTCAATTTGTTTGTAATTTGGGGATGCTTGCACAAATCTGAGAGTCTGTTCGCAACCCAGGATGATGGTCATGATTTCGGTTGTTGTTAGCGATGGTTGTGTTTGCACAGTGTCTTGGTCGCTCATAACTTGTTTCCTTGACTTTGGGTTTTTATCGCGTAACTTCTAATTCTTTCGCTTGAGAGTGATTTTGTAAGTCTCCCCGTTTGGCTTCAAAACAGTGTGTTGCTCTAAACCTAATTCGCTAGCTGCACTTAAAATCGGGCCGACATTTTCAGACGGTTCACCATGAAAGGTTGTCTCCCCTTTTTTACCTTTATCGAGGTTTCTAGAAATCATTTCTTTAAGCGCCTCAAACCCGGACTGTGACATAATTCCTCCTATTTTCTATACAATACTCTCGCCCGAACTACTGATGATGAGACCTAGTCCCCTTCTGGGGTTGTGTCTGCATCATGTTTGGGATCTCACAACTTATTTCTTTTCCTTTGGGTTTTCATCGGTGTAGGTTGGGGTTCTGGCTGACTACTTGGGGCTTGTGGCTCACTCGATTTCTGAAGTACATAGCTGATGGCCCCTGCACCACCCACGGCTGCGGCGATAGGAAACAGTGTGTTTCTGCCAAAGTACTGCACTCCAAAGTAGCCAAGGGCTAACGCTGCTGCTGTTGCTCCAATGCCTAAAACCCTGTTTCTGAATGTGGTTCTGCTCATGCTGCCCCTTTAAAATTAGTGACCATTGCGCTAAGTGCCGATTTATTGGGCTGCGTAGATTGCACTGTTTCAACTTTGGGTGATGTTTGCACATTGCCGTGTTGAAAAATCAGCTTCTCTACACCTGCTGAAAGGGCTTGTGTCGGTGCATCTTGGGGTAAATCAAAAATCTTGCACAATTCAATTACTGCTAAGTAGGAGATGGTTATACGCCGAGATTCGTAATTCATTGATTAGGCTCCACTCGATATTTGAGTTAATAGCTTCAACCCCAAAGCATTGATGAATTGGGGATTATTCAAGACCACAAAGCCTAAACAGGCTAAGTTTTGATCCACCACTGGTAGAGAAACACCCCCACCCCAGGCGACAAGGTATTTCGCGCGATCTAGATAATTACCAGCAGTCACAAAGTTGGCGAATTTCTCAATCCTGGTACTCCACCACTCATCTAGGCACTGGCTATACTCGGTTTCAAACTTCTTACCTGTGAGGTGGTTGCCTCCATAAGTGAAAGTGCCTTCAATAATCCCTTGGTTCACCAAACTCGGCGAGTGCTTCACATCCTTGGAAAGCAGACTTACTCGGTCGTTTCGTTTGTCTAGTGCCTCTGCAATCATCGAATGCAGTTCACCGGCTCCACCTTCAATTAGGTGACGGTCAATCACTGCACCGCTCCCGTTGAACACGGTTACAAGCCAAGTCGATGAACCGATATCGAGTGCGATCGCTAATTCTGAGGGGTCTAGTACCAGGGATGCTTCACCGAATAAGCAGTGGGCAATGCTGCCGAATCCTTCGGGGTAAATGCCTGTGACTACGATTTCAACTGTCTTGGTGACAATGGAACGAGTTACAGGGTGCAGATGTTCAAAGGTGTGAGTCCCTTCGACTCGGCGTTTAATTTCTTGGCCCCAACGTTCTGGGTTGTGATTGCTCAAACTAATTGAAAGCTTGACCCCCGAAGGAATATTCAGAACTGATAAGTCTGCAAGGATGCTTTCTAATGCCAGTTCTGCCTTTTTCGCCTTATCTTCGTGCAGTAGGGTGTGGTCACTTTGAGCTAGAGCCGCACTGCCCCAGAAAAATTGAACGTCTTTTAAGTCCAGGCGTGAACCTTCTACATAACGCAGCCATGCCCCATCTTTTGAGATGGTTTCGTGGTGCATGATGTTGCGGTTGCGAACAAGTGAGTATACGGCAGGCATCATGATGGAAAAATCACCGATGATTGCCTTGCCGTACCCTGCACCTGAGTCTTTACCTCCTGTGAGGTCAGTTAGCCCTGATTTGGCTAACAAGTCTGCTTGAACTAGCCAGTTTTTGGCATTGGAATATATAGCTGTCATGGTTCAGATGATTGTTAAAGTCTTGATTTTTCTGGCAAGGCGTTGATTTTTAGCTAAATCTAGACCAATCCAGATATCCAGTTAGGGGCAAGCCATAGCATCACTTTCTGGCTTCTGTTGCCTTTGTTGGGTGACTGTTTTTGGCTAACAATCTCATCATATCACATCATGATGTGATTTTAGATGATAAGATCGTATGTAATCGGACAAGAGAGCATATCATGATGTCAGGTGAGCAAACGAGTTCTGACTTAATGAGCAAAAAGTTAAATGCAATTATTCCAGATGAAACTTGGGAGGCGCTAGAGCAGATTGCTAATGAAGAGATGAGGACTAAAAGCCAAATGGCAGCTATCCTTCTTGGTGAAGCGATCGCAGCCAGACGCACAAAAAAATCAAAATCTCAGAAGCCAGAAAAAGCAGAGGGATGAGCGATGACACCAAACCAGAAAAACCTACTGCCAGCACTGAATAAAGAATCTAATAGATGGCTATTAGTTCAAAAATGCAATGTCAAGCATTAGGATTGCTACAATTCGTGCTATTTCACGTTATTAATCTTTAAGGTCTCCAATGACTACTGTGAAAGACCCACCAACCGATTTTCAACTCCCACTGCACAACGAAGCGGCGTTTGAAAAAATTAGGGAGGCGAAAGACTATGCGTCCACTCAAGCTCTAGCGGCTGGTGCTGCTGCGCTGGCTACAGGAGGCATAATTCATCCGGCTGGCTGGGTTCTTTTTGGATTGGCTTACAAGCCGTTGGTGGTAACTCAAAAACTTGCGCGGTTAGAAAAATTAGGAACCTTACTTTTTGATGAGTTTAAAAGCCTAGATGTACAAGTCTTCCCGGTACTTCCGGTAGAAAACAACAACCCTATTGACTTGTTTATTAGATTTCCACGAACAACTCACCTGTTTATCTCCATTCGCTCAAAAGGAGATAGAGAAATTGTCTACAACGAAGCTAGAGAGGTTTTACAAGTCAAGCGTAAAGACAAAAATGGACTAAAACTGTGGCAACCCTGCCCACTTGTTGAGTTAGCAGATTACGAGAAGTGGCTCAACAAGAACAGAGATAAGTTTTTGATGTCTTCCCGTGAAGCTCAAAAGACTCCCACAGCAAAAGTTTTGGTCTTATGGCCTCCTACCAAGGCGACTCCAAATCACAATGATCATCTTTATTCGGAGGTGGGAAGTATGAAAATTCTGGCTCTCAGAAGAAAAGGTACTGCGTTTGTTATTCAAGAGGAGGAAGTAATCGAGTTTGTCAGGGCTTGGTTAGCCAAGTACAGATAGGCTAAAAGGTGAAAACCCCGTGTCCCGTTGGGATACCGAGGTTTTCTGATTTCTATTCAATTGGAATTGGGGATTGGGTTTCAGAGCCTAATTAATATCCCTAATAGTAATCTTATCAAACCTTTTAGGGCGTTAAGCCATTGTAACACTGGCCGCCCATATAGAAAGAGCAACTTAGGAATTTCATGTTTTTAGATTTCTGAAGCTTGTATAAAAGATTACTGCACAGGATAGCTCCAATTCCTCCAAAACACACACTGAATGGAGGATTAGGAAAATGCCGTTACAGCTATTTAATGATTCAGCCACGAAAGGCAAGCGATACTACGCACTAGCTCAACCTAAACAATCGCCAACTTATGTATTAAGCAATAGTCAAAAATTAAATAATGTTCAAGGAGGTATCGCGTAATGGTTGCACAGTTCCCCAATCAACAGGCGTTCGCCTCCTTCGATATTCGCAATTTTGTAGACCAGTTAGAACCAGCCAAAGAGAAAAATAAATATATCTGCCCAGTTTGCGGTGGGCATAATTTATCTATTGTCCAAGAAACTGGGAAGTACAGCTGCTTTAACCAGTGTGAGTGTAAGGACATCCGGGAGGCGATTAAACCCTGGGCTGAAGTGGTGGCAGAAAGGGCAGGGGCTAATTACACTCCATCCCTAAACCGTTTGGCTGCCAAGCCCAAGAAAGTCTTGCCCAAAAGTGCGCCAATTCCAGATGGTGAATTAGGTTTGGTGATGTTGACCCAAGCGGCGACTGACATACCCCAACCTCAAAACATAACTTGCAAGCTACCAAAGGGAATACCGGGGAATGCAACACAAACAATCTATCCTTACTCACAAAACCAATGGGTAATTCGCTATGAATGGGCGGATTACATCAAAGAGAAGGGTTATGATAAGTCCTTCCGCCAATGGCACAGGCTTCCAGATGGCACTCCAGAAATGAGAAAAGGGGATGAACCTTGGAGGGCATATCGTATTGAAGAGGCGATCACTGCTAGTAAATTGGTGCAAGGAACCCCGGCACTACTCCAACACGAAGGGGAGGGGTGCGTAGAAGTTGGTCGAGAGCATGGTCTTGCTGGGATTACGTTTCAAGGCAGTGCATGGGATAAGAAAACAATCACACCCCAATACCAACTTATCAAAGATTCAGGTATAGGATTAATCATCTTTCTGCACGATGCTGACGACACTGGCTTAAAGAAACTCCAGACCTGCCAGGACTGTGCCGACGAGGTGGGGATTGCATTTATTGGAATTAACCCGCACGACATCTGCCCCGATTTACCATATAAATCAAGTGACATCAAAGAAATCTTGGGGCAGATGGAAACACCAGAATTTATCCGCAGGTTAGAGCAGGAGATCCACGCAGCAGTAGCGCAGCGATCGCAACAAGCACAGGTAAATGTAAGTGATGATGACGACAAAAATCCGGTTGTAGCCTTTACCCAGCAAGCTTTTCAAGCTCTCTACGGCGATAAGAACTGGATTTGTGCTGCTGATAAGCTTTACTACCACACTGGCAATCATTATAAACACTCCCCAGATTCCACAGAACGCAAAAGAATCTACGACTTTTGCAATTCTTTTGTGGTCGAGAACGAGCAGGGTAAAAAAACTTGTCCTTATGCTTCGCCCAGTTCAGTCAAAAAGGTTTTGGAATGGGCGAAAATGGGAACAGAAATTGACCCCGAATTAATCAATCCCCCTGGCGTAAATTGCACCAATGGAATAGTCAAGGTTGAGTGGGAAGGCAGAAACTTTACAGTAAAACTAAACCCACATACACCGGAGGACTATTACATTTATGAACCGTTCATTGAATATAATCCTAATGCTGATGATACATATTGTGAGCAGCTATTATCTTGTTTGGATAAACCACAGCAAGAAATATTTCTAAGGAATATTGCTGCATCTCTCGACCTTGAAACTGTTAGGAAATTTAGAGGGAGAGAGGTAAAAGCAATGTTTGCAATTGGTCTTGGTTCTAATGGTAAAGATGCTCTGCGCGAATGTGTATCAACCATTTATGGAAAGAACGGATTAACTTCTGTTTCTTTGGGAGACTTCCAATCCTACGACGAAGGCAGGAAGTTTGGACTAGCCCCACTTATATATAGTCGAATTAATTGGGCTTCTGAAAACCCACAAACATCTAGGATTGACAGACTCCAAAGCCTAAAATTATTTGTCACTGGAGATACATTACATTGCGAACAGAAAGGGAAAGACCATATAGAATTCTCTTCTAACGCAATAGGTGTTTTCAACTTAAACGAGACTCCCGCTTTTCAAGGCGTAATCCAAGCAATCAAAGATAGAATTGCAATTCTAGAATTCAAGAAAACCTTTGTAGATAATCCTGACCCCAATAATCCAAACGAGATAAAAGGCGACCCCCGATTTCGCTACGACCAAGATTTCATTAGAACGCATGTTGCCCCAGCATTTCTAAATAAAATGCTGAAAGCACTAAACGATCTTATAGAATCAGGCATTGATTACGAATGTACAACTGATGCTTTCTACAACCTTCAGAAAGAAAATAATCACCTATTTGACTTCATAGAAGCCGCAAACATAGGCTATGTACCTGATAAGGAAATGACTGCAAAAGAGTTATGGGTAAGACTGGAACATTACTACACTCAAACTGGCACATTAACTATAGATTCCGATAACAACCGCAGAACGTGGAGCGAACAGGTTAGACCCAGTGACAAAAACGTAAAGGGTATCAACCAAGTCATCGCCAGAATCGCTCAACTTTTCCCCAAGGCCGTCAAGGGAACTAGGTACTGTGATGTTGCTAAAAGAAATATTCCAGTACTGAAAGGCATTGGCATTTTGGAAGTTACCCGCACCACTTTAGACGAAACCCGCACCACTTCCGCACCACTTGCCGCACCAGAAACCTTGCCAAATCAGGACTTCCGCACCACCCGCACCACTTTTTCAGATTCTCAGGAAAAAAACATTGAAGAGGATGAAATGAAAATTCAATCGCTTCCTATCCCAATGGAAAAAGAAGAATATGCCACCTCAACTGGTGCGGGTGATGCGGAACCCTTGCAGGATAGGGAAAACTGCTGCGGTGAGTTCTGCGGAACTGGTGCGGATCAACTAGAAAGTGGTGCGGGTATGCCAACTGAGGATCAGGCAGCGATCGCCGCGCCAATTGCATCCGATACTGTTTTGGTAAAAGCTGAGTCTGAGTTCTCATACTCACTGTTGCAGATTGAAAAAGACGGCGGGGACATCGCAGGGTTTGTTGGTTGCCAAGTAGAAGTGCGAGGGAGCAATGGTAGCATCAAGTTTGCTGGGGAGATGACTAACTTCAACTTGAAGAATGGGATTGTCACTGTGTTGACGGAACTTGGGAACCGAGATGCCCATTTCTGTGAAGCCTTCGTGATTGCCTGAGTCAAGCCGATCTGATGATAGTCAGGGTGATGCCCAATACGAGAGTCAGCACTGACTGGCGCTCACGTCAAATTAAGGTTTTGGGGCGGTTAGGCGGTCAAATTGACATTAGTAATTCTCGGCTAAAGCTTGGCATTATAGCGGTAAGATTGCAAAGTTGATTAAGGAGCAACAGTCATGAGTTTAATGGCAGGAAAGGTTGCGATTGTTACTGGTGCGAGTTCTGGGATTGGTCGTGCAACTGCTCTAGCTTTTGGCAAAGCAGGAGCAAAAGTAGTTGTCGTTGCCCGTCGTGAGGCTCAGGGAGAGGAAACCGTTCATTTTATCCATGAAGCAGGCAGTGAGGCAGTGTTTGTCAAAGCCGATGTCACGCAAGCAGTTGAGATTGAAGCGATGGTAAAAAAAGCAATCGAAACTTACGGTTGCCTCGACTATGCATTTAACAATGCTGGTTCGGGAACTTCTGGCAAAATTGCTGACTTATCTGAAGCAGATTGGGATCTTGAGATTAATGCCAATCTCAAATCAGTTTGGCTATCAATGAAGTACGAAATTCCTGCGATGCAGCAATCAGGAGGTGGAGTGATCGTCAACATCTCTTCTCAGGGGGCATTGGTTGGTGTTGCTAATTACGGAGCTTATGGGGCTGCCAAAGCAGGTGTAATTGCCCTCTCCCGTGCGGCTGCGGCTGAGTACTCTGCGGATCGAATTCGGATTAACACGATTAGTCCGGGTGCTGTGAAAACGGATCTATGGGCAGCTGCTCCCCCCGAAATGTTGGATCAAGTTGCAGCAGGTATTCCGTTACAACGGATTGGGGCACCAGAAGATATTGCCTCGGCAGTCGTTTGGCTGTGTTCCGATGGTGCTGCATTTGTAACTGGACATAACTTGGTAGTTGATGGCGGATTTACAGCCGTTCAAAAATAGCCCGATACTTTAAGAAGCATTACCTACAGAGAGTATCAGGCATGATGGAAACGCCAGATGAAAAGGAAACCGGACGCATCGAAGCATTTAGCGATGGAGTCTTTGCGATCGCGATCACGCTATTAGTGTTGGAAATAAAAGTCCCGAACCACAGCACCGTAGAAACCTCTGGTTTAGTGGCAGCTTTACTGTCTCTCTATCCGAGTTATCTGGCGTTTCTGACAAGCTTTGCCACAATTCTTGTTATGTGGGTGAATCACCATCGGATTTTTAGCTTAGTTCGACGCACCGATCATGTCTTTCTCTATTGGAACGGACTTCTGCTGCTATTTGTTACCTTTGTGCCGTTTCCTACAGCAGTGCTGGCGGAGTACCTGCTTCATCCAGAGGCAAAAGTTGCGGCTGGCATTTATGCAGGAACGTTTTTGGCAATTGCAATTGCATTTTACGGACTATGGAGACACGCATCGCAGGGTGGAAGGTTACTGGCTCAAGGAGCAAAACAAGAAGATGTTTTGGAAATCACAAAACAGTACCGTTTTGGATCGCCATTGTATTTGACTGCTTTGGTTTTGTCATTTGTGTCGGTATGGCTTTGTGTGGGTCTTTGTATTGTACTAGCCGTGTTTTTTGCGTTTCGAGGACTCTCGTTGAAGCGTTCCTAACTCATATAAGTTCATTTTTGAGAGCCAGCAGTTGACGGTGTGCTTCTTATCGAAAAAGCAGACGTAATTATTAGTTGAAAACTATTCGCAATAACTCTTGAGTGGCGCGACTCTCAACGGAGTAATGGGGCTTGTGGCGTAGTAGACTGCACCCCAATACGTTTCGGTTAAGGTTTTTTGATAGATCACAAAGACGCGGTTTACCACCGTCTTTACAAGAATCATCCTTCGTAGAGACGGCGATTTATAGGGTCTGGTGCCTTAACTCCTGAATCCGTTTTAAAAAACTTCAAAGTTTCAATTTCTGACTACTCAAAGACATCTGTGGCATCACCGTGCCAAAACGGGAAAATTGTACGCTAAGACTAAAAGCCTTGCCCCATAAGCATCTTAGCTACCCATTTTTCAATAACACCCGTAAGTGAGATTGAGCCGAGATAGATTCATTTATTTTTGCTTGCTAGCATTTATTGTCCAGTAATGGCGAAGAGTGTCACTTACCAAAAAACTAAATTGGTCAAAATCTCCATTTCGTCACATCCAAGTTGAACATGGGATTATAAAATATCTTTTTTGACACCTAAAATCTTGCAGAGTGTAGCACAAGCCACACTGTACTGATTGTGGGAAGTATATTTCATCTGGTGTGCAGTATTTCCCACATCCGCAGCAAAATCTCTTTCTTGCTGCATTGCTATTACTTAAGTCTCTAATCTCCATTTTGTCACTTGAGCTTCAATTCCTTATTCTTTTTAAATTAGCGAAATGCTCAATCTTGCGTACACCATTCGCGTACTCAATTAAACAAAAAGGAGCTTTTGCTATGGTGTACTCGACAATAGTGCAGGGTTGGTTTGTCTTCTCGTCTAAATATGTCATAATTCCTATTTTGTTATTTGGGGTGCTAGTACCGCAAGGCGGAAGTTAAAAGTTAAAAGTCAAAAGTCAAAAGAATTGTATTCTAAGCTTTTGCGCCATTTGAAATGGTATGTTTGTTTCCGCCGTGCTGTACTAGGGTATTTTGAATGCTTCCAGTGCCTTTACACCAATCACATTTCTGAGGAGTATCATCATTTAGCCAACGGTATATCTTGCCTGTGCCACCACAAGCAGAACATTCATCTAAAATTGTGTCTAACCATTTACACATATATTCTTGTGCAGCTTTTTCAGTGGGGTAGTCAGCATGAGATTTTAAGGTTAAACCTTGCTCTTTAGGATGTTTAGCTGTGGCGTACCAAAATTCCGTAATGTCATTTTGATAGGTTTTTATCTCTATCTCTCGGTGGTGCATCAAATTTCCCTCAACTCACAAAGTTAACTAAAAAGTTGATTTAAAATATTGTTTATTTGCCCGGAAAAGCAATAAGAGCAGCTGTGAGTAGCTTCATTATAGTTAGCCTCAAGGCAATTCTCCGCATTTTCTAATCTACCAACTGGGCCTTTGATTTCAATTATTGATATTTGTTCACCTTCAGCTTCAATAATTTTTTGTACTCTTGATTCTGGTAGGTTTTCGGCAGAGAGGGAATCTATTGATAAGCCTGTGTCTACAACAATATTTGATAAATGATAAATTAATTTACATCCATCATCGGTACAAAATACTAAACAATTATTCCTAACGTAAATCTCAGTAATTCTCATTGTATAAATCCATGCTTTGTCTGAGTGGTTGATTATCCTTATTTTGTTGGTGCAGAGTAGTATGTATTCCCTGCACCAAGAATGGTATGTTTTGGCAAAAGTATTTTTTTATTATCACACTTAGTCGGTTATATGCTGAAATTATTCAGAAAAATTTGGTAGGTTTTTTAACGCCAATTGTGCCACAACTTCTGCACGTTGTGACGTTACTTTTTGATACCGTAATGTTGTCTGAATGCTTTCATGCCCCATGAGCGCCCTGAGTTCTTCAATCCCCATTAATCCCACTCGCTCTGTAGCAAAAGTGTGCCGTAGGTCATGAATACGAATTTCTTGGAGTTCAGGACTATCTCTGATGAGCTTAATCCAGGATTTATGCGCCATGCGGTAAGAAAGCCGGGATACTTCCAAAGTTTTTGGCTGTTGAGCAGTAAACAGTGCTGGATGCTTAGGATGTCTATAATATTCAATGTAGTGATTTAGACTCTTGAGTGCTACTTCACTGTAAAAACACCACCGTTGCTTGTTGCCTTTGCCAACAACCTGAAATTTCTGAGCTTTGAAGTCTATGTCATCTAAATTTAGAGCTAGTACTTCAGCAATCCTAGCGCCACTGGTATGCAACAAACGCACCAATGCAGACAAACGAACATCTTTTTTGATGACACCATACAGGATACTTAATTGGTATGGAGTAAGGTAACGCACAGTCTCATCAGTAGCGTGTTCTCCTTGTTCTCGACTGGGTTTACGTCTTGTGAGACCCGCAACCGGATTGGATTTGAGATATCCCATATCAACAGCAAAACTGAACAAAGCCGTGATTAC
>NZ_JBIQNW010000113.1:0-11997 GCF_047228265.1 Nostoc sp. UIC 10607
TGTACAAGCACTACTGGCTGATTCTCAGTCTCGCCCGTCTTTGCTTCCTAAATATTAGGCCTGAATCCTTACGTTTTTGGTTTAATTCTTCCACAGTGTTAGTAGGCAAAATGACTATAAATTTAGGTGACGAAACACATATTTTGGATCTTCCAAAAACTAGGAATTTAAGCAAAACTCAGGGTAATAGGACGGCATTATAATAAATACAAAGTGCCGCCCCTAGTTGTACCGCTTTACCAAGCTTGATCAAAAGCTTCAACTAAGGGAACAGGCATCATCAAAGAAAAACTTTCAGCTTTTCAGCGAGAACTGAAACATGAGGTGGTTCATTCATGGTGATGTGATTACCATGAACTTGGTGAATTTCTATCCCTTCAAACGCCAAATCTATCCAAGCTCGTTCTGGGTGATGAGGAATAGTATCATCCCGTTCGCGAGCGCGGAAGAAAACAATTCGACCTGGATAAACTTTAGGGATATAGCTAAGCATGGAGCGAACGTTAACTTTAAAGATATGGAGCAAATGGCGAAACTGTTTTAGGTCAGACTCCGAAAACCGTTGATGAGCGTTTCTTATTTTTAAGAACTTCCTCATCTGTTCCTCTGGCTCGAGTTGATAAATACCATCCAAGGAAACTGAACCATCTCCCAGCATCTTGATAAAATAAGCAAGGATTTGGGCATCTGTTTCTACCTTATGCCCATCTGGTAATTGACCAGGTCCGGGTGTATCGAGCATAGCTAGTAATGCTACAACTTCCTCTTGCTGGTGTAGTTGTTGAGCAATCTCGAACCCAACCATCCCTCCAAAAGAAGCACCACCTATGTAATAAGGACCTGTTGGCTGAATCAAACGCATTGCTTCAATATATTGAGTTGCCATTGCTTCAATCTCAGTCAATGGTTCGGCTTTTCCATCTATCCCTTGGGCTTGCAATCCATAAACAGGTTGCTCAGTTCCTAAATCTTGAGCCAAATAGCGATAGAAATAAACGTGACCACCTACTGGATGTATCAAAAATAGAGGGGGCTTTAGGCTATTTCCCTTTTGAATTTCAACCAGACAGGAAGGAAGATCTGGCTTTTGAGATGGACTAACTTTAAGAGTTCCAGAAGTGGGAGGAGTTGCTTCAATTAACTCAGCTAGTTCAGCAATAGTCGGTTGACTTAATAAACTATTGGGCGATAGTTCAATTAGCAAAGCATCTCGTAACTTGGAAATTAGCTGAAGTGCTAGTAAAGAGTCTCCTCCCAACTCAAAAAAGTTGTCGTATATTCCCACTTGTCGGAGTTTGAAAAATTGTTGCCATATTTCAGCAATTTTTTGTTCAGTCTGATTGCGAGGAGGTACATAACTTTTGGGAACTTGGGGACTGAAGTATTCTTCGGTCGTCGATGGTGTTATTTCAGACTTGGGCAAAGCCAATACCTTCTCAACAGGCTTGGCGGTTAATCCTGAAAGCTTGGATGGTGGAGCGATCCAGTAACGTTGCCGTTCAAAGGGATAGGTAGGTAAGGGAACGCGGTGAGGTTGCTGGGGGCGATAAAATTCCGACCAATTTATTTCTACACCTGCCAGCCAAAGCCGACCCAAAGTAGTGAGCAAAACTTTTACATCTGATTGGTGTTCTTGAGGATGGCGCGTTGAAGTTAGGACAATCTGTTCTGTAGACTTGTGTGAATGCTGTTTGGCTAATGTGCTTAACGATCGCCCTGGTCCTATTTCTAGCAGAATTTGTTCGGGTTTTTGGAAAAGTTGTTGCAACCCTTCAGCAAAGCGTACCGTACTGCGTAAATGTTTTGCCCAGTAATCGGGGTCAGTGGCTTGTTCGGCTGTAATCCCAGTGCCGGTGACATTGGAAATGTAGGGAAATTGTGGCGGCTGAAGGTTAACCTTTTTCATCCCTTGCGTAAAGGGCTTTAAGATAGGTTCCATCATCTGGGAGTGAAACGCATGGGATGTCTGCAAGCGACGATACCTGATACTTTTGAAAGTCAACTGGCTTTGTAAGGTATCTATAGCTTCGATCGATCCCGAAACCACGCAATTAGACAGCCCGTTAATTAAAGCCACTTCTAGAGGCGCTTCCAAGAGGAGTTGCAAGTCGGGTTCTGGAAGTGGAACGGCAAGCATTGCGCCTGGGGGCATTTGCTGCATCAATTTTCCCCGCATCGCTACGAGAGCTAATGCGTCTTCGAGGGAGAAAACACCAGCCAGACAGGCGGCTACATATTCACCAATGCTATGCCCGATCGCACAAGTAGGATACACTCCCCACTCCATCCATAGGGTTGCTAGGGCGTACTCAATGACAAATAGAGCGGGCTGTGCAATTGCCGTTTGTTTCAGTTGCTCGGTTGCGGCTTCGATATCCGCTTCCCTGGGGTAGAGGACATCGCGCAAGTCCAACTGTAAGTGAGGTTTGAGCAATTCGCAACACAGATTGACGTGTTGGCGAAATGTGGATTCAACCTCATAGAGTTCCCTCGTCATATGCACATACTGGGAACCCTGTCCGGAAAACATGAAGGCGACAGGACGAGTTTTGGATTCGTAAACGTTGGTAAACACTCGTTGGCTGTCGAGAGTAGTTAGAGATGCGATCGCATCTTGAATATCTTGACAAACAACAACCCGCCGATGATTAAACGCCTTACGCCCCTTACTGAGGGTATAAGCGACATCAGCCAAGTTAAGTTCAAGATGTTGCTTTAAGTATTCCGCTAAATTAGCAGTGGCTTTATCGAGTGCCGTACTGGTTCTTGCAGATAAGACCAACAACTGGCACTTTCTCCCCGGTGCATCTGCTTTCTCCCCGGCCTCTACTGGCGATTCTTCCAAAACTACATGGACATTGGTACCGCCAATACCAAAAGAACTAACTCCAGCACGACGGGGAATTTCATTTGTTTCCCATGCCATTAGCTTGGTATTAACATAGAAAGGACTGTTAGCGAAATCAATCTGAGGATTGGGTTGCTCAAAGTGCAAGCTGGGAGGTAGCAATTTGTGTTTCAGCGCTAGGGCAGCTTTAATCAAGCCTGTTACGCCGGCAGCAGTATCCAAATGTCCGACATTGGTTTTCACCGAACCAATCGCGCAAAAACCCTTTTTCTGAGTCTGGCTGCGGAAAGCCGTTGTCAGCGCCGCAATTTCAATGGGATCGCCGAGTGGGGTGCCAGTGCCGTGCGACTCGATATAACTGATAGCTTCGGGTTCAACTCCTGCTGTCGCAAGTGCGGCGGCGATAACCTCTGCTTGCCCTTCCACGCTGGGGGCAGTATAGCCAACTTTTAAGGAACCATCGTTATTGATAGCAGAGCCTTTGATAACGGCATAAATGTGATCGCCTGAGGCAATGGCATTGTTTAATCGTTTCAAAACCACAACGCCCGCACCATTCCCGCGAACAGTTCCCTGCGCCTTCGCATCAAAAGCGCGGCAATGACCGTCGGGAGACAAAATCATTCCTTGTTGATACAGATAGCCAGCCTCTTGCGGGAGTTTGAGAGAAACGCCGCCAGCTAAAGCCATGTCGCATTCGCCGTTGAGCAAACTAGAGCAGGCTACATGCACTGCAACTAATGAAGTTGAACAGGCCGTTTGTACGTTGATAGCAGGACCTTTGAGGTTGAGTTTGTAAGCTACCCGCGTGGACAGAAAATCTTTCTCATTACTAATCGTTATTTGGTAAGAGGAGGCTGGGTCAGCCCACTCGATATGGGGGGCTAGATTCTTAAGCAGATAATTATTCATCCCTGCTCCGGCATAGACTCCAATTTTCCCCGAGTATGTAGCCGTGTCATATCCCGCATCTTCAATAGCTTCCCACGCGCACTCTAACAACAGGCGGTGTTGGGGGTCTGTCACTTCGGCTTCTCTGGGACTAAATCCAAAGAAGGAAGCGTCAAACATCTCTGAATCTGGCACAAAGCCGCTTGCTTTGACGTAATTAGGCTGCCCCAGCATAGCCTGGTTCACTCCCAAAGAGAGCAGTTCATCGTTAGAGAAGAAGGAAATCGACTCGACACCATTTTGCAGATTTTGCCAAAATTCATCGATGTTTTTAGCGCCAGGAAAACGACCCGCCAGGCCGATAATCGCTATAGTTGTCTCATCTGTTCTTTTACGGAGCAGATTTATCTGGGTGCGTGAAGGGCTGGAGGCTAAATCAATTTTTTGACCTGACTCCTGGCTGAATAATTTAGCTAAAGATTGGATGGTTGGATATTGGAACAGGTCAACGATGGATAGCTTTTGTTCCAATATTTTTGATAATTTGTTGTGAACCTGAACTAGCAGTAAAGAATGACCGCCCAGATCGAAGAAATTATCGTGAATGCCTACTGTATCTAATTGAAGTATCTCTTGCCAAACCGTGGCAAGAATTTTTTCGAGTTCGGTTTTGGGCTTGCTATCGGCGGCGAGCGGGTCTTTGGGCAGCGGTTGGGGAACGGGTAGGGCACGATGATCGACTTTGCCGTTCGGCGTGAGTGGAAAAGCTTTCATTAACACGAAAGCGGATGGCACCATGTAGTTGGGCAGCTTCTTCTGAAGGTAATCCCGGAAGTTTTGATTCGCTGTCCGCTGCAAAGATTGCCACAATCCTTGGCTTTCCAGAAGATAATCTATCCCTTGATCGATTAGAGCTTGTTCTGTAGGGTCAAGATGTAAGGCAATCCCAGCTTGTTGCTCTTGGCACCACTTCACCGTTCCTTGTAGATAAATGGCTTCCGAAGCTCCAGGTAAAAGCAGGCGCAGACAAATAGGCTTGCCTGGGCTAAATGCGGGAGGGACTCCCCCTAGCTTAACGCCGGTCTGGGAGATATCCTGAGTCCGAAGTAGGAATTTATCGTTGTCAATTTCTACCACGCACTCGCTCTCGTAAAGAAGGCGTTCGGGCATAAGCTTGGAGATAATATACCCTACCAAACGCTTGTCGCCCGGTCGGTCTTCTTGTGCTATTACTAAGCATTGCTCAACATCGGGGTGTTCCTTTAAAACAACCTGGATTTCGTCTAATTCAATGCGGAACCCGCGAATCTTTACTTGGCGATCGGTACGATCAAGATACTCAATGTTCCCGTCTGCAAGGTAGCGGGCTAAGTCTCCGGTTTTGTAGATCCGTTCTCCCTGTTTGCTATTAAAAGGATTGCTAATAAACCTTTCGGAAGTTAAATCGGGTCTGTTCGCATAACCTCGCGCTAAACCCACACCGCCTATATATAACTCTCCAGACACGCCAATAGGTACAGGTTGCAAGTGGGCATCCAGCACGTAAACTTGGGTGTTAGCAATTGGACGACCAATAGTTATGGGTTGGCTGCCATTAGTTAATTCAGCAGCGGTGGCACAAACCGTTGTTTCTGTTGGCCCGTAGGCGTTAAAGAAGCGACGACCTGATGCCCAGCTAGTCACTAGATCGATAGAGCAAGCTTCCCCGGCCACAAGAATTGTCCGTAGCGAAGGCAAATCTTCTAAAGGTAATAATTTCAGGACTGCTGGAGGAAGGAGAATAATTGTGATACCGGCATCCTGCAATAGTTGAATCAGCCCCTCTCCTGGAAGTAAAGATTCTTTTTTTGCCAAAACTAATGTCGCCCCTGCTACCAGCGTCTTTACAATCGCCCATATGGAGCCATCGAAGCCAAAGGAAAAGAATTGCAGCACCCGACTATCTGGCTGTATGTCAAGTTCTATCTGCAAGGCTTTAGCAGCTTGGTTACACAACCCTTGGTGTTGGATTAACACGCCTTTTGGTTGCCCTGTCGAGCCGGAAGTATAGATAACGTAAGCTAGATTGTGAGGATGTACGCTAGTAGTTAGATTTCGGTGGCTTGGTCGGGAAATTTCTTCCCAATCTGTATCCAAGCAAACTGTAAGCCCCTGATAATTGGAACATTGGTCAACTAATTTTTTCTGAGTTACTAGCACTGATACTTGCGAGTCTGACACTATATAAGCCAGACGTTCTTGGGGATAATCTGGGTCTAATGGTACATAAGCCCCACCAGCTTTGAAAATTCCCAGAATCCCTACGATCATCTCAATAGAAGGCTCGACGCATATGCCCACCAAGACTTCCGGACCTACTCCTAAAGTTTGCAGGTACTGTGCTAATTGATTGGCACGACAATTTAACTCCCTGTAGGTAAGCTGCTGTTCTTCAAATACAACTGCTACACCATCAGGAGTTCGCTCTACTTGGGCTTCAAATATCTGATGGATACACTTGTCTTGGGGATAGTCTATCTGGGTGTTATTCCACTCCACCAGTAGCTGATGCCGTTCCGACTCAGTAAGTAGTGGCAATTTAGAAACGGGATATTCGGGGTTGGCGACAATTCCTGCTAGTAAAGTTTGTAAATGCCCTATCATTCGGTGAACGGTTGCTGCTTCAAACAGATCGCTACTGTATTCCCACTCCCCGGATATTCCTGTCTCAGTCTCCTTGAGTGACAGGGTTAAATCGAATTTAGCTGTGTTATTTTTGGGTTTTAGAGCAGTTAAAGTGAGATTTGGGAATTCCAGCTTCTCTGGCGGGGTGTTTTGTAGGACAAACATTACCTGGAAGATAGGAGTGTAGCTAGCAGATCGTTCAGGCTGCAATACCTCTACTAACCGTTCAAACGGAAAATCCTGATGAGCGTGAGCATCCAGGATAATCTGCCGTACCTGAGCAAGCAAATCCGCGAAAGTGGGATTTTCTTGCCCCTGAATTCGCAGTGCTAGGGTGTTTACAAAGAAGCCAATCAGCGGCTCTATTTCGCTGCGGTGGCGGTTAGCAATGGGAGAGCCAATAACAATATCTGACTGCCCACTGTAGCGGTTTAATAAAGTGAAAAAAGCCGCCAGGAGTGTCATAAATAGAGTCACCCCTGATTTTTGGCTAAAAGTCTTTAGCTTTTGCGTTAGCTGGGCACTCAAGTTAAAGGACTCCGTAGCCCCTCGAAAAGTCTGTATGCTAGGGCGCGATCGATCTATTGGTAATTCTAATAAGGGCGGTGCCCCTGCTAGCTGTTGTTTCCAGTAAATCAGTTGAGTTTCTAGCAATTCTCCAGTGAACCACTGTCGCTGCCAGCAGGCAAAGTCAGCGTACTGGATGGGGAGTTCTGGTAAAGGCGAAGCTTCGCCTTGAAAGAATGCCTGATATAAGATACCCAACTCCCTGAAAAATACTACCCACGACCAGCCATCGCCAATAATATGATGCATCGTTATTAGCAGTACGTGGGATTGTTCTGCTAGTTGAAGCCGAGTAACGCGCAGTAGGGGACCGTTAACTAGATCGAAAGGTTGCTGGGCTTCGTACTTAGCCAACCGCTGCACCTCCGCTGCCTGTTCTACTTCTAGTAAATGCTGCAAGTCCACCATTGGAACAGTTACAGCCAAACTAGCCGCGATGACTTGTATGGGAGTGCCATCGACGCTGCGGAAGGTGGTACGCAGAATTTCATGACGACGCACGATTTCTGTCAAACTTTTCTCTAGAGCGGCTACGTTGAGATACCCTAACAAATGTAGTAGTCTATGCATACTGTAAGTAGCACTTCTCTCTACAAATTGCTCAAAAAACCACATTCGCTGCTGGGGGAAGGAAAGTAGCAATTCTGTGGAGCGGGATGCTGGTTCGATAGTGGTTACTGATAATCCAGGTTCAGCTTGGTGAAGAGCTTCTATCCGAGAGCTTAAATCAGCAATTGTAGGTGATTCAAAAAATAAATTTAGGGTCAACAGCACACCCAAAGCTTTCTCTGTAAGAACAATGATTTGGGTTGCGTTTAAAGAATCTCCTCCTGCTTCAAAAAAATTGTGTTTTCTGCCGATTTTTACCCCTAAAACTTGACTCCATATAGCTGACAATACTTCTTCAGTAGGAGTGCATGGTGGGATATATTTGGTGCTGAATAGATCGGAGTCAGGATACATACTAATATCTATAGTGCTTAAAACATTGTTGTAACCTAGAACCTACGCATTGACAAGCAAAACAAAAAGTGCAGAAGGAGAATACAGAAAAAAAACAGCGATCGCTAGTTACCAGAGGCGTTAAAAACAGATAATTTACTTGGCTGTGTTTAGGGTTCGGACAATCAGAGCAATTACTAAACCATCAACTTTTTTGTACGTTCAACAGCATCAAGCCAAATATAAAAGTCTACTGCGTTGTTATTAAGCGCACTTGGTTAAAAAAAAACGGTCAATTATTCGACCTTGTACTAATGCTTGATAGTCGTTCCCAAATCCTAGTATTTAAGTAACGTACTGCTATATAAAACCTAGACAAAGCTAGACTTTACTTCTTACTTCAATTCATATTTGATTTGGAGGGAATTATATTGTCTACCACTTCCCTGGCTACTTCTATAATCTCTTCTGCGATAGCCAGCTTATCTTTTAATTCTTTAATCTCAAGCTGCAACTTAATTAATTCCTCCCCGCCTGCTGTAGGATGTACAAATTTAGAATGTACGCCTGTCTTACGATCGCTAATTAATTTATGGTACTGGGAATCGCTAAGAGATAATTCATCTACCGCCTGCTGCAATTTCTCAAAGTCTAAATCTTTGGTCTTGCCCAAGTAATAAGTTCGCTGTACCCCATTGACTTTGCAGTAGGCATACCAATAATCTTTAGTGCGGTTTCTTACTGTAATATCTGAGCGCGGGTAATTATAGCTGACTTTTCCCGTTAAGCCTTGAAAGACTTGCTGGTAAAGAGTTTAAGAAACAGCACAGCAAATACGGTACAGTAATTGAAATCGGGTGCTAAAGGTAACAAGCAATGCTGGACTGGTGGGAGAAAAATTTTGCGACCTTAGAATTGGGCGATCGCCGATTAAATGAGCGTGCAATGTCGGTAGGCTATGCTTTAAGTCTTGGATAAGGCATTGCACTGTCGGAAGTTTTCAACAGTGGAACCGTACTCAAGAGAGCTTACGAGTTTTTGCTAACCCAAAAGTACAATTTTCCAGGGTGATTGAGCCGCACTGTCAAATGACGGCGGAAACTGTTGCAGAACACGATGTAGTGCTGTGCGTTGGAGATACGAGTTTTCTTGATTATGGCAGTATTAAAGCTAAAACAGAAGGTTACGGCCCAATTGGTAAGGCAGGTAACGCTCTAAATATTACACAGTGCCTTAGCCATAGAGCCTGAGAATGGTCAATCAATGGGTTTGTTGTGGCAAAAACTCTGGATCGGGAGCAAAAGCCGAAGCCACCAAAAGATGAAACCCCAACACAGAAGAAACAACGGCAAGCGCAAGCTCGTAAAGAAGCCCGAAACCGTCCGTTTGAACAAAAAGAATCTTACAAATGGGTGGAAGCTATCAGCACTGTCGAAAGCCTTGTGAGCCATCACACACGAGTAATTCATGTGTTTGACCGCGAAGGCGATATCACAGAAGTTTTTCATAAAATTCGTCAACTTCAGCACACAGGAGTTCTTGTTCGTGCGGCTCATAACCGCAGTTTAGATTCTAATAGTGAACGTCTTTGGTCGAAGTTAGAAGCACAACCCATTAGTTTTGAACAACAAATCGAATTACCACCGACTCAAAAGCGTCCTGCTCGCCAAACCAAACTGGCTATCAGATTTTATCAGGTTAATCTCCGTACACCCTGTCGTTTTGATAACCGTGACCCTCTACCCGACCACGGTGACGCCATCTACGCTGTTTATGCCACTGAGATTGATTGCCCAGACAGTGAATCACCTGTGGAATGGATGTTGCTAACAACGGAAGTTATTGCAGATATCCAGATGGCTTCTACGATTTTACGCTGGTACACGTAACGGAAAGCGTGTTGAAGAATACCATAAAATTTTCAAGTCAGGATGTCAGGTAGAAAAATACAGACTTGCTGCTGATGGCATGAAGACCTTAATTGGATTCTTGAGTGTGATTGCCGTAGAACTTTTGCAATTAACTTATCTACACCGTACTCAGCCCTTAGCTCCCGCAATTGAAATTCTCAATCCTCTTGAACTCAAGATTTTAAAAGCTAAGTCTCCCAAACTACCCAAGGTGTTAACAGTTAGTTGGGCTGTTGAAGCGGTTGCTCGCCTTGGTGGCTACCTAGAACATCGAAGCAAAACACCCATTGGTATCCAGGTACTGTGGCGAGGTTGGTTAAAATTACACGACCTCTGTGAGGGCTGGCGGCTTGCAAAAGAGACTTAACGGGAAAAGTCAGTTTATCGATTGTAATAGATTTATCAGGATTTTTAGTAATAAATATTCTGCACGTCCCAATTCTCGCTTGAGGTTTGTTTCGTAGAATTCTGGTAATATTATCATTAAATAGAGCTTGTTGCGAATGAATGCTCTTTTTCTTTTACCACAAATTGCTACACTCTTTGTAATATAAGCATTCTAGACCATTTTGTCTCCCCTCAAGAAGTTGAAATCAACCCCTGGCTTGAAACCTCCTTGAACTAGTTTTTGAGTCATGCTTGTGGATACATCCTTTACGGCTTGTTGATAACTTTCCTTGCCTACGTATTCTTGCAAGAACCAAACAAAATTTGCTCCCCTCTACTTGCACAAGAACTTCTTTGAGGATTATTGTCTCATCCTCTAATTGTGCTAGACTTAGGATTTTTTGAATTTCTTGCAGATTTTGACAAGAAATCGCTTCTATCAACTGCTGTTTTAGGAGTTCATTTTGCGAATTCATTTATTTCAATGCTCAACGGCACTTCAGTGCGTTAACTATTGTACAGTGACTAATTAAATTACGTTGGGACAAATTCGTGTCATCAAGTTAAGCCTTACCCACAGGAAGAAGCCCCTTATAGAATAAGCTAAAATATTAATCAAAATCAGTCCAACTTTCGGCTAAGAAACGGAATTATCAATTTTTTAGTGGTCTAGAACTTCGATTCTTCCAGTAAAATTTTGTGATATTTTCTCTAAAAGCTTTGGTCTGAGTTTTCGCCAAACTATAAAACTGAAGCTATCGCGCTAGCTGATGCTATCAGATTATTAAATCAATGGGTTAAAACTACTGAAATAAGTAAAAATGCCAACACTCATCATCAAGAAAAATAAATACTCATTGAAATACTTGTTGTTTTTTTTGGGAAAAGGCAAGGTAAAAAGGCAAACCAAAACCTTTAAATCAGCCTCAGCAAACTTTTTTCAAAACCAAATTCTGAGTTCAAAATCGCATTTCCTCAGTAGTATTGATAGTCATTGTAACTAGACAAGCAGCTATTTTAAAACCTTTAATAATGTTTCAATTGCTACATTTTAGATGGGTTATCTTTATTTTTTATATTACTATCTGTCTGATGGCTGATATATCTCTTCTAATTTCTCAAGCAAGCTTATCCGTAAGATAGTTTTATTTTATATGAAAAAACGTCTATTTTAAATATAAGTTTCAACAGTATTTGTATAAATCAGAATTGAAAAATAAAGTAGCACATTGTCCTTTATTGAAGTCAAAAAATCACGAATAAAGCAAGTGGAACTAACTATGTCAGTCTGACCTTTATTTTGAAGCCTAACTCTGTCATCAAAGAATTGGATTTGTCGAACACTATCTCAAAAAAATATGCCTAATATATCAGGAAAGCACATTTCT
Source organism: Nostoc sp. UIC 10607 (assembly GCF_047228265.1). NCBI lineage: Bacteria > Bacillati > Cyanobacteriota > Cyanophyceae > Nostocales > Nostocaceae > Nostoc > Nostoc sp. UIC 10607. Next base: position 11,598 of record NZ_JBIQNW010000113.1, read on the forward strand.
TACTGGATTGACTCAACACCCACAGCTAATTTTCCACCACTTATCAATAATTTATCTGTGGATGTTGCAATTGTTGGTGCAGGTATTGCGGGAATCACTGCTGCAACATTACTTAAACACGCAGGTAAAACCGTTGCCGTAATTGAATCGCAACAAATATCTACTGGTGTTAGCGGTCATACTACAGCCAAAGTTACCTCACTTCACCAATTGATTTATGCCGATTTGATTAAAAATCATGGTGAAAAAAAGGCACAGATATATGCACAGTCAAACCAAGCAGCACTAAAATTCGTTGCTAAAACAGTTACTGAACAACAAATGGGAGCAATGCGGTTTTGTCAGATCCGGTAAAAAACAAGCGATGCCTTCGGCGGGCGCAGCCATCGCAAAAATCAAA
>NZ_JBIQNW010000114.1:0-11718 GCF_047228265.1 Nostoc sp. UIC 10607
CCCTGGTTTCATACCTATCTTTACAGCAATACTAATGAATACTCACACCTGTGTAAAAAACCTACACCTGTCAGGCACTAGTTCCCCCCTTAAAAAGGCTACGGTGTATACACAAGTCAAATTACCCCCCTTAATCCCTCCGATGCATTGGCTATGGTGTACACACAAGTTCTGTCCACATACGTTTCAACTCTTTTACCCACATTTTTGTCAGATGTCAGAGTTAAGCTGTCATACTTACCGATATCCCGCCCAGAACTAAAGTTCAGGGCTAATAGCTGAAGTCCATTTAAGTGGACTGAATAATCAATTTAGTCCACTTAAGTGGACTTGGGCTATGAGACTCGGAATTTATTCCGAGGCGGGATAGGAACGCAGTGCGAGATTTATTAATAAAGATATGGCTGCGACAAAACTTGTGTGTACACGGTAGGATGCATTGGGGGGTAACAGGAAATCTAGTTCATTAGAAAGGCTACGGTGTACTATAAGTCACCAGTTTTATCCCAATACGCTTGGGATAAGCCAGAAACCCCTCATGTAAAGACGCGATAAATCGCGTCTAAAAAACTGACACGTTAGAGAGACGCGATAAATCGCCGTCTCTACAAAAGAGATTATCAATGCAGTGGATCAAGCAACAAGCAAACAACTTTCTGATCAAGCTCTCCTGCGTTGTACATTGAGAAATTTTAATTTCCCCCGTTATGATTAGAGTTAGTAGCCATTACGGGTGCAAACTAGAATATTGAGTAATTAACTTAAGACAACAAGAAACTAAAAGGTAAACTTGATTATTATTTCTATTAGTTATTAAAGCTAAACAAACTAACCTCGCTAAACGTTATACACCACTGGCAGTAAAGCTGATTGCCCTCAGTCAAGAATTCAATTTCAACTCTGTTTCACTAACCTTTGTGCTATGCACAGTTAGTACTGAGGAAACTTGGCAATAAAATAACTAGGTACTCACAGCTAATCAGATGATAAAAATTTTTTGCTAAAGGGAGTACCAGAAAAGCTAAAAGCATTAATAGAGAGTTACGATAAACTCTCTCCTTTGAGAAAACCTTCTTTAAACACCAAAACCCAGGAAATTCTTTAGAGATAAGGCTATGGCAACCGAACAGTTAACTAGAGACAGCGACAATCTAGATTTAAATCAGCTACTAAGAACGCTGAATGCTGTTAAACAAGGTGAATTCTCTGCTCGGATGCCCATAGACCATACTGGTGTAGCGGGTAAAATAGCTGATACGCTCAATGATATTATTCACCAGAATGAGCGGATGGCAGCAGAACTACAACGGATTGGTAACGTTGTCGGCAAAGAAGGCAAAATTGCTGAACGCGCCTCTCTCGGAGATGTTCATGGTTCGTGGTCAGATTGCGTTAATTCTGTCAATACTCTGATTACAGATTTAGTTCAACCAACAGCTGAAACTACTCGTGTAATTCGGTCAGTCGCCAATGGTGACTTATCGCAAACGATCGCAACAGAAATTGATGGCAGACCCCTCCAAGGAGAGTTTCTCCAAACTGCTAATATTGTCAACACGATGGTAGATCGGCTTGGTTCTTTTGCTTCGGAAGTAACGCGGGTGGCGCGTGAGGTGGGAACCGAAGGGAAGTTGGGCGTTCAAGCCGAAGTGCAAGGTGTTGCTGGCACTTGGAAAGATTTGACGGATAACGTTAACTTGATGGCGGGTAATCTCACCGGACAAGTTCGCAACATTGCCGAAGTTGCAACTGCGATCGCTAATGGTGACTTATCCAAAAAAATCACTGTGGATGTGAAAGGCGAAATCTTAGAGTTGAAAAATACCGTCAACACGATGGTAGATCAACTTAATTCCTTTGCATCAGAAGTGACACGAGTTGCCCGTGAGGTGGGAACTGAAGGTAAATTGGGCGTGCAAGCCGAAGTTAAGGGTGTAGCAGGTACCTGGAAAGATTTAACCGACAACGTTAACTTGATGGCAGGGAATTTGACAGCCCAAGTCCGTAACATTGCGGAAGTGACAACGGCGGTAGCGAATGGCGACCTTTCCAAGAAAATCACTGTTGATGTCAAAGGCGAAATTTTAGAGTTGAAAAACACCGTCAACATCATGGTGGATCAACTTAATTCCTTTGCATCGGAAGTAACAAGAGTTGCCCGTGAGGTGGGTGCAGAAGGAAAATTAGGCGGTCAAGCGGAAGTTCGCGGGGTAGCGGGTACGTGGAAAGACCTGACCGACAGCGTAAACTTTATGGCGGGAAGCTTGACGGCACAGGTACGGAACATTGCGGAAGTGACTACGGCGGTTGCAAATGGCGACTTATCCAAGAAAATCACTGTCGATGTGAAAGGTGAAATTCTGGAGTTGAAAAATACCATCAATACAATGGTGGATCAACTTAATTCCTTTGCATCGGAAGTGACGCGGGTTGCCCGTGAGGTGGGAACTGAAGGGAAGTTGGGCGTTCAAGCAGAAGTCCGGGGAGTAGCGGGGACTTGGAAAGATTTAACTGACAACGTTAACTTAATGGCGGGTAATCTTACCGGACAGGTGCGAAATATTGCCGAAGTTGCCACTGCGATCGCAAATGGCGATCTATCTAAAAAAATCACCGTCGATGTTAGAGGTGAAATTTTTGAACTCAAGAATACCATCAATATCATGGTGGATCAACTTAGTTCCTTTGCATCGGAAGTAACACGGGTTGCCCGTGAGGTGGGCAGTGAAGGTAAGTTAGGTGTGCAAGCCGATGTGCGCGGTGTCGCTGGCACTTGGAAAGATTTAACCGACAGCGTGAACTTCATGGCGGGAAGTTTAACGGCACAGGTGCGGAATATTGCCGAAGTGACTACCGCCGTTGCAACAGGCGACTTATCCAAGAAAATCACTGTCGATGTCAAAGGTGAAATTCTGGAGTTGAAAAACACCATCAACACAATGGTGGATCAACTTAACTCTTTTGCATCAGAAGTCACCAGGGTTGCCCGTGAGGTCGGCAGTGAAGGTAAACTGGGCGTGCAAGCAGAAGTTAAAGGAGTTGCTGGCACTTGGAAAGATTTAACTGACAGCGTGAATTTCATGGCGGGAAGCTTAACGGCACAGGTGCGGAATATTGCCGAAGTGACTACCGCCGTTGCAACAGGCGACTTATCCAAGAAAATCACCGTCGATGTCAAAGGTGAAATTCTGGAGTTGAAAAATACCATTAATACAATGGTGGATCAACTCAGTTCCTTTGCCAGTGAAGTGACGCGGGTGGCGCGTGAGGTGGGAACAGAAGGTAAATTGGGTGTACAAGCAGAAGTCAAAGACGTTGCGGGTACTTGGAAAGATTTAACTGACAGCGTGAACTTCATGGCGGGAAGCTTAACGGCACAGGTGCGGAACATTGCCGAAGTTACAACTGCGATCGCTAATGGTGATCTATCTAAGAAAATTACTGTTGCTGTCAAAGGCGAAATTCTGGAACTCAAGAATACCATCAATATCATGGTGGATCAACTCAACTCCTTTGCATCGGAAGTGACGCGGGTTGCTCGTGAGGTGGGAAGCGAGGGTAAACTGGGTGTACAAGCAGATGTGCGCGGCGTGGCTGGCACTTGGAAAGATTTAACCGACAGCGTGAACTTCATGGCGGGAAGTTTAACGGCACAGGTGCGAAACATTGCCGCCGTCACCACAGCCGTAGCTAATGGCGACTTATCTAAGAAAATCTCCGTTGATGTCAAAGGTGAAATTTTGGAGTTGAAAAACACCGTCAACACAATGGTGGATCAACTCAACTCCTTTGCAAGTGAAGTGACGCGGGTAGCGCGGGAGGTGGGAACAGAAGGGAAGTTGGGCGTACAAGCGGAAGTTAAAGGTGTAGCCGGAACTTGGAAAGATTTAACTGACAGCGTAAACTTCATGGCGGGAAGTTTGACGGCGCAAGTGCGAAACATTGCCGAAGTTACCACGGCGGTAGCAAACGGTGACTTATCCAAGAAAATCACCGTTGATGTGAAAGGTGAAATTCAGGAGCTTAAAAACACCATTAATACAATGGTGGATCAACTAAATTCTTTTGCATCGGAAGTTACAAGGGTTGCCCGTGAAGTGGGAACGGAAGGTAAATTGGGTGTGCAAGCTTACGTCAGAGGAGTTGCAGGCACTTGGAAAGATTTGACGGATAACGTTAACTCGATGGCGGGTAACCTCACGGGACAAGTTCGCAACATCGCGGAAGTTACCAAGGCGGTAGCTAATGGCGACTTATCTAAAAAAATTACCGTCGATGCCAGAGGCGAAATTTTGGACTTGAAGAACACCACCAACACAATGGTTGATCAACTTAGTTCCTTTGCATCAGAAGTAACGCGGGTGGCGCGGGAAGTGGGAACTGAAGGGAAGTTGGGCGGACAAGCGCAAGTGCAAGGTGTTGCAGGGACTTGGAAAGATTTAACAGATAACGTTAACTCAATGGCGGGGAACTTAACGGCACAAGTACGTGGTATCGCCAGAGTTGTAACGGCAGTTGCTAACGGTGACTTGAAACGAAAACTGATGTTAGATGCCAAGGGAGAAATTGAAACCTTGGCAGAGACAATCAACGAGATGATTGATACTCTAGCGACGTTTGCCAATCAGGTAACCACAGTGGCGCGGGAAGTGGGAATTGAAGGGAAGTTAGGTGGACAAGCTAGAGTCCCTGGGGCGGCTGGGACTTGGAAAGATTTGACAGATAATGTGAACGAACTCGCTGCTACACTGACAACCCAGTTGCGAGCGATCGCAGAAGTTGCTACAGCTGTAACTAAGGGCGATTTAACTCGTTCAATTGCCGTCGAGGCACTAGGCGAAGTAGCGATACTCAAAGACAACATCAACCAGATGATTGCCAACCTGCGGGAGACAACGCAGAAAAATACTGAGCAAGATTGGTTGAAAACTAACCTAGCCAAGTTTACCCGAATGCTGCAAGGGCAGCGAGACTTGGAAACCGTATCTAAACTAATTCTCTCAGAACTAGCACCCTTGGTAGGAGCGCAACACGGCGTATTCTTCCTGATGGACTCAGCAGAAAATACACCGTATTTGAAACTAATTAGTAGCTACGCTTACCGCGAACGCAGACATCTGGCTAACCGCTTCCACTTGGGTGAAGGTTTGGTGGGACAATGCGCTTTAGAAAAAGAGCGAATTCTATTGACCGACGTACCAAGTGATTATGTCAGAATTACCTCTGGTTTAGGAGAAGCGGCTCCACTTAATGCCGTGGTGTTACCTGTACTCTTTGAAGGGCAGGTGACAGCGGTGATTGAATTAGCATCCTTCCGTCGCTTTAGCGAAATTCATCTGACATTCTTCGACCAGCTTACCGAAAGTATAGCGATCGTCCTCAACACGATCGCAGCATCCATGCGAACCGAAGAACTACTCAAGCAGTCGCAATCTTTGGCTGAAGAACTCCAAACCCAGCAAAATGAACTCCGGGAAACCAACAAGCGCTTAGAACAACAAGCCCAATCACTCAAAACCTCAGAAGATTTACTCAAAGGACAACAAGAGGAGTTGCAACAAACTAACGCTGAGTTAGAAGAAAAGGCAGAGTTGTTAGCCATACAAAAGCAAGAAGTCGAGCGCAAAAATCGTGAAATCGAACAAGCAAGAATGTCTTTGGAAGACAAGGCTGAACAACTAGCCCTTTCTTCAAAATATAAGTCTGAGTTTCTCGCCAATATGTCCCATGAACTGCGGACACCGTTGAACAGCTTGTTGATTTTGGCGAAGTTGTTGGCAGATAACATTGATCACAACCTCACTGCCAAGCAAGTCGAATACAGCCAGACAATTTACTCAGCAGGTACTGATTTGTTGGCGTTAATTAATGACATTCTGGATCTCGCTAAAATTGAATCTGGAACTATGTCGATTGACATGACCCAAATGCCATTATCAGAGTTGGGCGACCAGATTGAGCGTACCTTCCGGCAAATAGCTCAGAACAAAGGACTTGCCTTCGCAATTGAATTTACCCCCGAATTGCCAAACAGCATCTATACAGATGTCAAACGCTTACAACAGGTGTTGAAAAATCTGCTCTCCAACGCTTTTAAATTTACAGAGCAAGGGGAAGTCCGCTTGCGGATTGCGCTAGCGAAGCAAGGATGGAGCAACGACCAGGAAACTTTGAATCGCGCCCAAAATGTCATCGCCTTCTCAGTCAGCGATACAGGTATTGGCATTGCCCCCGACAAGCAAAAAGTGATTTTTGAGGCATTTCAGCAAGCCGATGGCTCTACCAGTCGGAGATACGGTGGTACTGGATTGGGCTTATCAATTAGCCGCGAAATCGCTCGTCTTTTTGGTGGCGAAATTAAACTGGTCAGTCAACCAGGTCAAGGCAGCACCTTTACGTTCTTTTTCCCACAATTGATTCCCGACTCTACATCGACACTCCCCACTCCTGGTTCAGCACAGACGCGATTAATTGCGTCTGTACCTACTTCCCACTCCCCACTCCTAAATGACGATCGCGCTGCGATTGAAAGAGGCGATCGCGTGTTACTAATTGTCGAGGATGACATTAATTTTGCGCGTATCCTTCTAGATATGGCGCAACAGCATGGATTCAAGGTGATCACTGCCCAAACAGGCAGTACAGGTTTGATGCTAGCGCAGCAATTCCAGCCTTCAGCCGTTTTACTAGATATCAGGTTGCCAGAAATGGATGGTTGGACGGTGTTAGATCGTCTGAAACATGACCCAAATACCCGTCACATTCCTGTACATATCATGACAGTTGAGGAAGGAAAACAACGCGGTTTGCAACTAGGTGCGATCGCATATCTGCAAAAGCCCTTAACCAGTGAGACAATATCTGAGGCGTTGGCCAAAATTAAAGGTTTTGTTGAGCGCCAAGTGAAAAATTTGTTAGTAGTCGAAGACGACGACACTCAACGGCTTAGTATTGTCGAGTTGATTGGCAACAGCGATGTTGCTACCACTGCTGTGGGCACTGGTACAGCTGCTCTAGAGGCTATTCGCTCCCAGCATTTTGATTGCCTCGTTCTCGATTTAGGGCTACCCGACATGACCGGGTTTGAACTGATCGAGCAGATAAAGCTTCTACCTCACGGCAAAAATTTACCAATTATTGTCTACACAGGTAGAGAAATTAGCAAAGTTCAAGAAACGGAACTCAGACGGATTGCCGAAACAATCATCATTAAAGATGTGCGATCGCCCGAACGTCTCCTTGATGAAACAGCATTATTTTTACACCGAGTCCAAGCAAATTTACCTGCACCCAAACGCCAAATACTTGAACAACTGCATTCCATAGACTACTTACTGTCTGGCAAAAAAGCGCTAATTGTAGACGACGATGTGCGTAATATCTTCGCACTCACAAGTATGCTGGAGCGTTATCAAATACAAGTGTTATATGCTGAAAACGGCAGGGAGGGAATTACCCTGTTGGAAACTACACCAGATATTGATGTCGTTTTGATGGACGTAATGATGCCAGAAATGGATGGTTACGAAACGACACGCCAGATTCGCCAAAACGAGCAATTTCAATCTTTGCCAATCATTGCGCTGACCGCTAAAGCCATGCAAGGCGATCGCGAAAAGTGTATTGAAGCCGGTGCATCTGATTACATCACCAAACCCGTAGATACTGATCAACTGCTTTCACTCTTGCGTGTTTGGCTATACCGATGAAGGAGGCAGGGAGCAGGGGGAATAAGAAGGCAGAGAAAAGGGATTATTATGAGACATCTTGAGGGTAAAGTTGCATTAGTCACAGGTGCTACGCGGGGAATTGGTAGGGGAATTGCCATTGGCTTGGGTGAGGCTGGGGCAACTGTATATGTTACCGGGCGCAGCCTCAATAACTCTTCCAGTGATGCAGTTTCAGGGAGTCTTAGCGAAACCCAATCAGCCATAGAGGAAGTTGGTGGCGTGTGCATTCCCGTCCGAGTAGACCACAGCGACGATGAGCAGGTACGTTTACTGTTTGAGCGCATCCAAGATGAGCAGGATGGACAACTCGACCTCCTGGTGAATAATGCTTACTCAGGAGTTCAGGCATTAAAAGACGCTTATGGGCAGCCATTTTGGGATTGTGAACCAAGTATTTGGGATGCTAGCAACAACGTTGGTCTTCGTAGCCACTATGTTGCGAGTGTTTTTGCTGCCCGAATGATGACCAAGCGTCACTCTGGACTAATTTGCACCATTTCCTCGTGGGGTAGTATGTCTTATATATTTAATACAGCATACGGTGCTGGGAAAGCAGCTTGCGATCGCCTAGCGGCTGATATGGCTGTTGAGTTAAAACCCTATAATGTTGCTTCTGTTTCAATTTGGCCAGGTATTGTTGGTACTGAGCTTTTTTCCCGTTTTGCTTCTGAAATGAATCAAACCAATGATCCTGAAAAGAATAACTCATTTCTTAGCGATCGCTACAACTGGGAAACTCCCTTATTAACTGGACGGGTGATTGCTACACTTGCTTGTGAGCCAAATGTCATGCGCCGTACAGGACGTGTGCAGATTGTTGCCGAACTAGCTAAGAAATATGGAATTGTAGATGAAAATGGCGATCGCCCTGCATCTCTACGCTCTTTACGTTTTGTGCTGCCGGCTGCATTACCTCTACTAAGAAATTACTCATGGCTCATACCCGATATTAAAGTGCCGTGGTCACTACTACTACTGAATGCCCTTAGCTCGCCTAAAATTTAATGGGCATAGGGCATTAGGACAGAAGAGACGCATTTTATCATGCAGCAATGAGTCTTTGATACGAATGGTACTAAGTTACCTGACTGTTTGACTGGTTCCCAGCCTAGAGGCTAGGAACTCATCCTGGAGGCGGAGCCTCCAGGGGCTTGATGAGAGGCAGAACCTCTCAGGATACATTCCCAGCCTAGAGGCTGGGAATAAGGTGATAAATATGCAAATTTTGTCGCACCTTCACCAAACAAGCTGTTTGCGATCGTAAAAGTTTGTATCCTGAATTAATAGGTCTTAATTAAAGTTCTTTTAAAACTGGTGCAAGAAGATTTTAGGCTAATTGTTGATTTAGTTTTAGTTTTGGGCGTTGCAGCCTGCGGTGGACTGTTGGCGGCACTTTTGCGGCAACCCGTGCTGCTTGGCTATCTCATTGGCGGGATGATCATTGGCCCAGCCGGTCTAGGACTAATTAAAGAAGTTATTCAAGTAGAGACTTTGGCACAGTTCGGTGTCGCCTTTTTGTTATTCGCCTTGGGTGTGGAATTTTCTTTTGCGGAACTCAAGAAGGTAAAAGCGATCGCTCTTGGCGGAGGTGGACTCCAGATTGCTCTGACAATTTTGGTCACAGTTGTAGTATGCGCATTAACCGGAGCCTGGGGAGCCTTACCTGCTAAGGGCATGTTTTTGGGGTGTATTCTGTCTTTGTCTTCCACAGCAGTTGTTCTCAAGTGCTTGATGGAACGCAACGAAACAGAAACGCCTCACGGGCAAGTGATGCTAGGGATTTTGGTAGTACAGGACTTGGCACTGGGACTGATGTTAGCAGTCTTGCCAGCCCTCAACCAACCCGCAGAAACCATTGGTATCACTGTCCTCACAGCGCTAGCTTCGATTGGTTTATTTGCCGCTGGTGCAATAGCTGCGGGGATTTGGCTAATACCGCCTTTGTTGCGACTGTTAGCCCGTACCGAAAGCCGAGAACTATTTTTATTAGGAGTTGTAGCCCTGTGTTTAGGCATTGCCCTATTGACAGAGCATTTGGGGCTGTCGATTGAAATGGGGGCGTTTGTCGCCGGTTTGATGATTTCTGAGGTGGAATACGCCGATCAAACCCTGACTTATGTGGAACCGCTGCGAGATATCTTTGCCAGTTTATTTTTTGCCGCTATTGGGATGTTAATTGACCCAGTGTTTCTGTGGAATAATCTGGAATTGATTTTAGGATTGGTGGCGCTAGTTTTCGTAGGTAAATTTCTGATTATCACGCCCCTAGTCAAGCTGTTCCGCTACCCTTTAAAAACAGCCATAATCGCCGGTTTGGGACTGGCGCAAATTGGGGAATTTTCCTTTGTTCTCGCCAGTGAAGGGCAATCTTTGGGGCTGGTGTCCCGACAAATATACTTATTAATTTTGGGAACCACCGCAGTCACTCTCATGCTTACTCCCTTTGTCCTGCGGTTAGTGCCATTTTTATTTAATTTTGCCGAATCAATGCCCTGGTTGAAACCCTATTTAGAAGAAGATGAGGCGCGGGATGTGTCGGAAGATTTGCCTTTCAAAGACCACGTGGTAGTCTGCGGTTATGGGCGAGTGGGCAAGAATTTGGTGAAGTTGTTGCAGCAACACGACCTGCCAATGGTAATAATCGACCAATCAGAGAGTAGAATTCAACAGTTACGTGAGGCTGGGCTGCCTTATGTCTATGGCAATTGCGTGAGTTTACATGTTTTGGAAACCGCCGGGGTGAATCATGCCAAAGGAATGGCGATCGCACTTCCAGACCCCATGAGTACCCGTCTTTGCTTGAAACGCGCTCTGGAATTGTGCCCAGAATTAGATTTGGTTGTCCGTGCTACCCAGGATAAAAATATTGAGGTGCTGTATCAATTGGGAGCAAAAGAAGTTGTCCAACCAGAGTTTGAAGCCAGCTTAGAAATGGCAACTCATTTATTAACTAGCTTAGGCTTGTTGTCGCCAGCTGTCGTCCAACGCGAAATGCAGCAAATCCGCAACGATCATTATTTAGATTTGCGACCAGAGCGTTCTGCAACTGAAGTTGCCCGCGATTTGCGCCAAGCAACTCGCGATTTAAATCAGCGCTGGTATCCTCTACCATCTAATTCGCCCTTAATTGGTATGAGTATAGAGGAAGCAGATATGCGCTACTTAACAGGAGCGAGTTTGATGGCAATTCGCCGCGCTAATGGTGATGAAATCGATTATCCCAATAATCAAACTAGATTAGAGGATGGCGATCGCTTGCTGGTAGTCGGAGCAGATGAAGAACTGGCAGCTTTGGCAGAATTTGCTAAAGGACAAGCTGCTGTTCCCGGAGAAAATAGTGCTTGCCAGTGGATTACAGTTAATGCAGATACGCCAACCCTAGGTAAAACCCTTGCAGATTTAGATATAAGCAAGCAATTTGGAGTACAGGTACAGGCGATCCGGCGCGATGGCAAGTTTATCCGCTATCCTGATGGCGGTATGGATTTGCGAGTTGGCGACCAAGTATTATTATGTGGTGGCTTGACAGGTCTGAGTCAACTACAACAGTTATTTGCGATCGCCAGTTCAGTACCCCTTTCTATTCCAGTGGTAAAAGCTGCTGAGGCAGAAGCCCTCAAAGAGTTTCTGCCTACGGATAGTGTAATTGATTAACTAGTTCGGAATTTGGATCAGGGCGAATACCTTATTAACAGCAGCCGTCGATGCGCCGGATGCTAAAATTCCTATGGAAATGAGGTGCTTGCCGATGAAGTAGGAATCGCATCAATACGGTTCGGATAAGGTTTTTTGATGAAAGTTATAGATCACAAAGACGCGATAAATCGCCGTCTCTACAAAGGACTGATTATTGTAAAAACGGCGATTTATCGCGTCTCTTCCCTTAACCGAACCGTATTGCAAGGTAAATCAACCTGAGTTCGGGATAAGGAAAGGGACAGGTAGTAAGCTGAAAATAACGTCAAATCCAGCACCTGTCCTATGTTTA
>NZ_JBIQNW010000115.1:0-11406 GCF_047228265.1 Nostoc sp. UIC 10607
CCTTGACGGGAATTAAAACTACTGACCTGCCGCAATTTTTCATAGCACTCTCTTTCTTGGGGACTCAAATCTTTGGGGGTCACAATTTTTAACCGCACGATCAAAGCGGTACGATTACCTTTTGGATCGCGCCAGCCCTTGCCACGTAGCCGGAGTGCTTGGCCGGAATCCACACCGGCCGGAATCGTCATCGTTACCTTGCCATCGGGCGTAGGAACATCTATTTGTGCGCCAAGCACTGCTTCTTCTGGGCTGACAGGTACTTCGCAGGCAAGATTGTCGCCCTCAAATTTGAAGAAAGGATGGGGCAATAATTCAATTGTCAGATACAAATCGCCGCGTTGCTGACTAAAAGGACTCATCTGTCCTTTGCCTTTTACCCGAATGCGGCTTCCCGGTTTCGCACCCGGCGGAATACGAACAGTGATGGTTTCCCCATCAATTTGTAGCCGCTTCTGTGTACCGTGAAACGCTTCAGAAAAAGTGAGCGCGATCGCCGCTTCCGTATCCTGTGCGGGAACATCAGTGAAGCGGCCGAAAGGGTCTTCTCCATCGCCAAAGTCGGCGTATTCCCGGAATCCTTCTGGTCTTCTTGTAGTGCGATAATTAGCTGTGCGCTGCCTTGTACGACCGCCACTGCGACCTAACCCTCCCAGCAACTCATCAATGAAATCATTAAAGTTGCCATACTGGCTAAAGTCATAACCTTGTGTACCCGCCCCTCTGGGTGGAGGTGCACCCGCCGCAGCCTGTTGCCAGTACTGACCATACTGGTCATACTTCTGGCGTTTTTCCGGGTCGGACAGCACTTCATTAGCTTCGTTAATTTCTTTGAACCGCGCTTCCGCTTGCTTATCGTTAGGATTTAAGTCCGGGTGATGTTTCCGTGCCAATTTCCGGTAGGCTTTTTTGATATCCTCCGGAGTGGCGTTCTTACTGACACCCAGAATTTCGTAATAATCTTTGAAATCGGTTGCTGCAACCATCAGCACCTCTTGAGATTAACGCGATGGGACGGGTGGGGAGAGGAGCAGAGGAGCAGAGGAGCAGGGGAAGATAAAACTCCTCACTCTTGTACAGACGCGATTAATCGCGTCTCCTGGCTTCTGCCCTATTTGAGGAATCACCTGGTTTGACGACTTCGGATACTCGGTTGAAGAAACTAGAGAATTGTTCTTGAAGCTTGGCAAATGCGCCTGCTGTGTTCTCACGTGCCTTAACTTGCCGCTCTAGATTTTTAATTGCTTTGTCAAATGCTGCATACTCGCGATCGCCTCTGGCATATCCTAGTTCTTGAGCTAACTTGAGTTGGGTACGAGCATCTTCTAGCAACCTCTGTGCTGCGTCGCGATCCTTCTGGGCTAAAGTAACCGCAGTCACTAGATCGGTATGGGCTTTGACTAGCGGCAGGGGTCGAGCTTGTTCTGTCACCACTAAAGTTGAGAGCGCAAGTTGCAGCACGCCTTTGGCTTCATCAATTTTGCCTTCGTTCAACAACCGAGCTGCCTGCTTGGTAGCATCTGGATATCTCTCTAATGGCAGATTGACGATTGCTGTGCGAATCTCGCTCATCAAGTTGTTCAACAGTTCGCGAGCCGCCGGAAAATCTTCTGCATTTACAGCAGACTTAACTTGTTTGCGAATTCGGTCAACCAAATTAAAATCCTGAGGGGCAAAATCGATTATCGCTACCTCAGCCGCCACCGGAATCAGAGCTAGTTCAGGGTATCGTGCTACTAGAATGTCAATTTTTCCAGTTGCTCGTTCTAGGGCAGCAATTGCTTCTTGAGTCTTTCCCCGCTCAATGGCAGCGATCGCTTTTTTAGTTTCTTCGATTGCGGCGATCGCTTCTCGATCCAGTTTACTTTCAGCCTCAGCTGTTGCCTGTTGCCTCTCCTTTTCAATCTCCTGCTGAAGACTAGTATCAAGCTGATTCAATCTTTCAGGAGATACCGCAGCAGAGCTAACTGCATGAACAGGAGCGATGAATAAAAGCGAGGAAAAAAGAATACCCACGAACAGGACTTGCAGCCTTCTAAAGAATCTGTGATATTGGTTCACGATCATTCTCCTGGTTTATAAACTTGTTTTGCACCTGGATTGAAGAAGGTAGGGGGCGGAGGAGCAAGGGAGCAGGGGAGCAGAGGGGCAGGGGGGCGGAGGAGCAGAGCAGAAAAGACTAAAATTACCCTTGATTCTCCCTATCTCCTCTACTCCTTATCCCCCTATCCTCTTCTCACCTTCTGCCTCCATTAAGCTGGTTGGGCGGGGGCGGTTCCGGATATACGGTTGAAGAAACTAGAGAATTTTTCCAGGAGCCGACTCAATGGGTCTGCGGTTCTCTCGTTTGCCCTAACTTGCCGCTCGATATCTTGGATTGCCTGCTCAAGTTCTGCATACTCAGGATCGCCTTTGGCATACCCTAGTTGTTGAGTCAACCTGAGATGGTTGCGAGCATCTTCCAGCAACCTCAGCGTTCCTTCGCGATCGCTGTCTGCTATAGCAATTGCACTCATTATGTCAATATCGGCTCTAAGCAGCGGTAGGGGTCGAGCAACTTCTGTCACCACTAGGGTTGAGAGGGCAAGTTGCAGCACTGTTTTGGCTTCATCGGTTTTACCTTCGTTCAACAACCGGGCTGCTTCCTTCATGGCATCAGGATATGTCTCTAGTGGCAGATTAAAGATTGTTGTGCGAATCTCACTCACCAGGCTGTTCAACAGTTGACGAGCAGTACGAAAATCATCCCCATTCACAGTACTCTTAATTCGATTACGAATTCGCTCAATCTCATTAGAATTGTCAGGGGCAAGATCGATTATATTTACTTGAGCCGACACAGGAACAAAACCCAGTTCAGGGTATCGTGCTACTAGAATTTCAAGTTTTCCTGTTGCTCGTTCTAAAGCTTGAAGTGCTTCTTGAGTATTTCCCTGGTCAATGGCATTAATTGCATTTCGAGTTTCTTTGAGCGCGGAAACTGCTTCTTGATCTATGCATCTTTGAGCTTCATCTGTTGCCTTTTGTCTCTCGTTGTCAATCTCTTGCTGATTACGAGCATCTTCTTGCCGACCGCGATTATCTTGTGGATTCGATGTTTGGGCGTTCATAATTATTCTCCTGATTTGTTAACTTGTTTTGCGCCTCGATTGAAGTATGGGACAAGGGAGATGAGGGAGACTAGAGACGGGGAAAGGGTAAGAATAACTAACTCCTGCCTTCTGCCTTCATTAAGCTGGATTGATGGCTGCGGATACCTTATTGAAGAAACTAGAGAATCTTTCCTGAAGCTTGGCAAATGCGTCTGTGGTTTTCTCACTTGCCTTAACTTGCCGCTCCAGATTTTTGATTGCCTGCTCAAGTTCTGCATACTCAGGATTACTTCTGGCGTAGCCCAGTTCTTGAGCCAACTTAAGTTGAGTGCGAGCGTCTTTCAAAAACCTCAGCGTTTGCTCTGGATCGCTCTCTGCTAGATCGACTGCATCTACTAAGAGGGTGTAAGCATTGAGCAGCGGAATTGGTCGAGATTGCTCTGTTAGCACTAGGGTTGAGAGAGCAACTTGCAAAAGTGTTCTGGCTTCATCGGTTTTTCCTTCGCTCAACAACCGGGCTGCCTCTCTCATAGCATCAGGATATGTTTCTAGTGGCAGATTAAAGATTGTTGTGCGAATCTCGCTCATCAGGTTGTTCAAAAGTTGACGAGCAGTCGGAAAATCTTCGTTATTGAAAGCATTCTTAAGTTGAGTGCGAATTCGTTCAATCACATGAAGATCCAGAGGGGCAACATCGATTATGGATACCTGAGTCATGACGGGAACCAAGCCCAGTTGAGGGTATCTTGCCACCAGAATGTCAAGTTTTCCAGTTGCGCGTTCTAAAGCAGCGATCGCTGCTTTAGTATTTTCCTCCTCAATGGCATTAATTGCATTTCGAGTTTCTTTGATGGCGGAAACCGCTTCTCGATCTAGGCATCTTTCAGCCTCATCTGTTGCCTTTTGCGTCTCCTTATCAATTTCCTGCTGAAGACGAGTATCGGGCTGATTCAATGTTTGAGAGTTCATAATCTGTTCCAGTTAGTTAAGTTGTTTTGTGACTGAAATAAGTGCCTTTTTCGTCGCGATGGGCTACGCCCCACCGTAGGAGATCGCAACTCTGGAAATTTACGATCTGACTTTAGACCTGGAATAAGTGCCTTTTTCGTCGCGATCGAACACCTGTTTGACCCGATCCCAAGCCTTCGTCAAGGCATTATCTTTTCCATTGGCTTCTCTGAACGACCGATTGTAGGTATCAACAAAAGTTTTTTGCGCGTCGTCCGACAGATTTGCTCTAATTTCTGGTGAAATCTGCTCATTATCTGCCAGTTCACCTTTTGGTTGACGGGGAATCTTCATGTCAGTGATAGCGACTTCTTCCGCACCCGCACTTTCTAACAATGAGACAACTTCGTCTGCTTGTTCTTGTGGCACTTCCGCGACCAGTAAAAACTCACCTGCTTTCAGGCGTGTTTCGTAAATAGTAGCTTTGTCCTCCGGCATACCCATTGCGATTAAGGCAGATCCAATGCCTGCTCCCAAGGAACCATATAAAGCACCGCCTGCCGCTCCTAATAATGCTGCTCCCAAAGGGCCTGCTGCTACTACGGTTCCCAAAAAGGGAATGAACAACACACCCACACCCGTAAGTAAAGCCAACAGAGAACCAAACAGCGATCCAAAAATCGCTCCGGTGGCGAGTCCATCCAAGATCACATCTTGTTTAGTCACAAATCCGGAGATACGAGTTTCGGCGTGGAAGTCGCGACCAATAATCGAAATGTTATCTTTGGGAACGCCGCGCTCGATTAGACGCTCAACCACTTCTTGCATCTTCTTCTCATCTTTGAAGATAGCAGAGACACTTTTGAGGGCGGTTTTTTCAGATGTAGAAGTCATAAAAATTACTCCAAATTAAAAAACTAGATAACATCACGAAATGTGGCGCAGATTTAAGGACGCGGGGATAGGAAGAGAGTATTTGATAATTTCACTGCGTCACCCAGAGGGTAACGCACGCAGGCTCGCTAAAGCAGTTCCTTTAACTCTGAGAACCAGAGCAACGGACTGCTCGCTGAGTCTTGTTACTTTTGTTCCACAAAGTCTGCATCGATGACATCTTCACCGCCGCCTTGACGGTCTGTAGAAGTACCACCGTTTGGAGATGCACCTGCTTGTGAATAGACCGCAGTGCCGATTTGCATCAGGGCTTGTTGAATTTCGTTGGTGAGGGACTTCATGCGATCGATGTTGTTCTGCTCAATTGCCTGACGCAAGTCTCGAATTAAGCCTTCCACGCGGGACTTGTCTGCTGGTGGCACTTTGTCGCCCAAATCCTGAAGTTGTTTCTCGGCTTGATAGGCGACGGAATCCGCCATATTTTTGGTATCAATTTGTTCGCGCCGCCTATGGTCTTCTTCCGCATTGCGCTCGGCTTCTTTCACCATCCGCTCAACTTCAGATTTATCGAGGGTAGACGCACCTGTGATGCTAATGGACTGTTCTTTACCTGTGGCTTTTTCTCTGGCAGTTGCTGACAGAATCCCGTTAGCATCAATGTCAAAGGTAACTTCGATCTGTGGCATACCTCTGGGAGCTGGAGGAATCCCATCTAGTCGGAAGGTTCCCAGGCTCTTGTTGTCGGATGCCATTTCGCGTTCACCTTGCAGAACATGGATTTCTACGTTTGTTTGTGCGTCAGCCGCCGTTGAGAACACCTCAGACTTCTTCACTGGGACAGTGGTATTGCGCGGAATAATCTTGGTCGTCACACCACCTAGAGTTTCAACACCCAGCGACAACGGCGTAACATCTAGGAGCAGTACGTCTTTTACCTCACCCCCAAGCACACCCGCCTGAATCGCTGCACCCACTGCTACGACTTCATCCGGGTTGACACCCTGGTGCGGGTCTTTGCCTATTATCTGCCGTACCAGTTGCTGGACAGCCGGCATTCGAGTTGCACCACCCACTAGGATTACTTCGTCAATATCTGCGGGACTCAGTTTAGCATCGCGCAGAGCTTGTTCGACAGGAATGCGGCTGCGATCGAACAAGTCGGCGCACATTTGCTCGAACTGTACCCGCGTTAAGGTCATATCTAGATGTTTCGGGCCTTCCGAGGTTGCGGTAATAAAAGGTAAGTTAATGTTCGTCTGTGTTGCGCTTGACAGTTCAATTTTGGCTTTTTCTGCTGCTTCGGTGAGGCGTTGCAGGGCTTGTTTGTCTTTACGGAGGTCGATGCCTTCGTTACGCTGGAATTCGGTTGCTAACCAGTCTACGATTCTCTTATCAAAGTCATCACCGCCCAAGTGGGTGTCGCCACTGGTAGCTTTCACTTCAAACACACCATCGCCGACTTCCAGGATAGACACATCAAACGTCCCACCGCCTAAGTCAAATACCAAGATAGTTTCGTTAGTTTTCTTGTCAAGTCCGTAAGCGAGGGCAGCCGCCGTTGGCTCGTTGATAATTCGCAGAACTTCAATCCCGGCAATTCTACCGGCATCTTTGGTAGCCTGCCGTTGAGAGTCATTGAAATAGGCAGGGGTGGTAATTACCGCTTGCCTCACTGGTTCCCCCAGATATGTGCTGGCATCATCTATCAGCTTGCGGACTACCTCAGCCGAGATTTCTTCGGGTGAAAATTCCTTGTTCAGAGCGGGACAGTGTAGCTTGACGTTGCCATTACTGTCACGTACCACCTTGTAAGTAACTTGTTTTGCCTCTTGGGTGACTTCATCATACCTGCGCCCGATGAACCGCTTAACGGAATAAAAGGTGTTTTCTGGGTTCATTACACCCTGGCGCTTGGCAATTTGCCCGACAAGTTTTTCGCCCTTCTTGGTGTAGGCAACCACAGACGGAGTTGTGCGACCGCCTTCTGTGTTCGGAATAACGACGGGTTGTCCGCCCTCCATTACAGCTATACAGGAATTTGTAGTTCCTAAATCAATACCAACGATTTTTGCCATCGTTAGCAACCTCCTTCAAAGATTGGGATAAAAAATTGAGAGTCTGGATTCAGGACAAGTTGAACAAATGCCAATCGCCAAATTAGTGATGATTGAGGAGGAGCAGGGGCTAGTAAGTCAAAAAGTAAAAGTAAAAAGAAAAGAATTAAGAATTAAATTTCAAGACTTCATCAGTTCTCTTTTGCCTTTTGCCCTTCGGGTGACGCTCCTAACGTCGCTAACGCTGACGCTAACGCCACTTGCTTTATGCAGGTGTTCCCGTCCACCGTAGTGGCTCACCTTTTTACTTTTGACTTCATCTTGAGGAGTAGGGGAAGCAGAGGGAGCAAAGAGAAAGTTTTAGTAATTTTTACTACCTGAACAGCCCTGAATACACTTGTTTCTTTCTCTCTCCCTGCCTCCCCTGCCTCAAGAACTTACCCATCTCACTTTCATCGCATTGCTCCCGTTTGTAGATAACAACGGTCGGTAAAGTTACTACTCTCACGAATACTTTCAACGGACACCAAGAGTGAGAGTGCCTGGGGATATTCGTTCATTGCCCATCACCCGATAGAGATATAGGACTCCTATTTGATTTTTGAACAAGACTACAAGATAATACGTAGGGAAATGAAAGTCTGTTGACTATCTTGATGGAAAATTAGTTCTCAAAGCTTATGATGCGGGAAACTCAAAAAATACTATTGACTACCTACAATACTTGCTAGCTGACTCTCCCGACCAGCAATTACTAATTTTTTGGGATGGTGCTAGTTACCACCGTTTCAAAGAAATTCGAGGTTTTTTAGACTCTGTTAATCAAAGTTTGCCAACCGAGCAATGGAAAATACATTGTGTTCGCTTTGCCCCTAATTGCCCAATACAAAATCCAATTGAAGATATTTGGTTACAAGCAAAAACATGGGTTAGACGTTTTTGCGCTTTGGTTCCAACATTTTCTCATTTAAAGTGGATGTTTGAGTGGTTTATTAGACACACAACCTTTGGTTTTGACACTCTACAGATGTACGGAGCTTATTCAAAAATCAAATAGGATTCCTATATCATCGATTAGAAGGACACGGAGAGAAGTTGCGTGCGGGGATAGAGGGACATGGAGAGTTCTTTCTTTGCATCTTTGCGTCTCCCACTCTCCGTGTCTTTTCTCCTGCCTTATGGTTTGAGTACAACTTTGATACAGTTTTCCTTCTTGTCTTTGAAAATTTCGTAACCCCGGGGTGCTTCATCTAACGGTAGACGATGGGTGATCACGAAAGATGGATCGATCCTGCCATTTTGGATGTGATCGAGTAACGTGTTTAAGTACTTATGAACGTGCGTTTGTCCCATTTTGAATACTAAGGCTTTGTTCATGGCAGCACCCATAGGTATTTTGTCTACAACGCCGACATAAACACCAGGAATTGACACGTGACCGCCTTTGCGACAGTCAATCATCACTTGCCGCAGCACATGGGGGCGGTCTGTTTCCAGACGCACTGCTTGCTTTACTTCGTCGTATACTCCTTCTAGACCTGTGCCGTGTGCTTCCAACCCCACAGCATCAATGCAAGCATCTGGGCCGCGTCCACCTGTCATTTCTTTGAGGGCTTCACCAACATCTACTTCCTCATAGTTAAGGATTTCTGCCTTGCCTTGATCTTTAGCCATCTGTAGGCGTTCGGGAATTCGATCAATAGCGATGACTCGTTCAGCACCAAGTAGATAAGCACTTCTTATTGTGAATTGTGCGACTGGGCCACACCCCCAGACTGCGACAATATCACCGGGCTGAATATTACAGTTCTCTGCCGCCATATATCCGGTGGGGAAGATATCTGTTAAAAACACTACTTGTTCGTCTGTTAGTCCATCAGGAATCTTAAACAAACCAGTATCGGCAAAGGGAACGCGGGCATATTCAGCTTGACCACCAGCGTAGCCCCCTAGCATATGAGAGTAGCCAAAAATACCAGAGGGTGAATAACCCATGAATTTTTCTGCTAACCAAGCGTTTGGGTTAGAGTTATCGCACAATGACCAGAAGTCATGTTGACAGTACCAGCAGTTACCACAGGCGATAGGGAATGGTACAACCACGCGATCGCCTATATTTAAATTTTTGACGGCACTGCCTATTTCAACGACTTCCCCCATCATTTCATGACCCAGGATATCGCCCTTTTCCATTGTGGGGACGTAGCCGTTATAAAGGTGTAAATCAGAACCGCAAATTGCTGTTGTCGTGATTTTAATCACAGCATCACGCGGATTAATGATTTTTGGATCGGGTACTGTTTCTACCCGTACATCGTTGGCACCATTCCAGCAAACTGCTTTCATAGCCATTAGTCCTTTGTCGGTATTTACTTGTCAGTTGTCAGTGGTTATTTTCCTTGTCTCCTCTGCTCCCCTGCTCCTCTCAGTCCCCAACTCAAGGCTGTAACCTAACTACCTCGCGGTTGACCTTCTGTTGTGGCAATCTCGCCTGCTTCCATCAGCATTTTGAAGCCGCGTAAATCTTCTTTAATTTGCAGTTCTGGGTCTTCGCCAAATAATTTAGCGATGTCTGTGACGGGCTTCGCCAACGCAGCCCCAATCGCACCCCCAGGCGGGGTAAATTCTCGAACTGTTTTTACCTCAGTGCCACGATTCCCAGGTGCTGGCTTGAAGTGGACGCGACCAGAGGTTTCAATTGCTGCGCCTTCAACCGAAGTCCAGGCAATCAATTCGTTTTCTCGGTCTTCGGTAATGACTACATCCCACTCAACGCTTTCATTTAAGAATCCTTTGCTAATCCAGTGCGATCGCTTTTCGTCGTGTACCCTCACCTCTTTGAGATGCTTGATGAAGCGTGGCAAGTTATCAAAGTTATGCCAAAAGCGATAAAGTTCCTCTACTGGTTTGTTAATGGTTAAAGTCTTTCCAACTTTGACCCGTTGGTTCATGACTGTACTCATGACCATTGCCTCTTGTGTTTGCTATATGTCTTTTAATTATCAAACTTGGGACAAATAGATTTGTCTTAACTCTTCTATTGCTTAGAGTTATAGTTAAAAAAGAATTACTTATATTCTTTCAATAGTCTTAGGTTTCCAATAAATTGATACTTCAAAAGTAGTAATTGGCAGTTACCATATTTGTATACAAAAATACTTAGTTAATTTACAAAACAGTTGCGTTTTCAGAAGCAGAAATGGTGTTAGCACAACGCCAGCAAGCCTTCTCCCAAGGGGAGACGCTAAGAGCGAACGAGCGTAACTGCTGTTAGCGCAGCGTTCGCGGAGCGTCTCCCAAAAAGCAGAACAGCGCGAACGCATCTAAATATTTAATATTGAATGCTCAAGGTATGATTGTGAATTGTTGGAGGACACCGTACTCCCAACGGACTTTTAAAGATGTATTATTAACATAACCTGAGTTCGGGATAAGGAAAGGGACAGGTAAAACGCTGCGAAAGCCAGCCTCAATCGCTGGATTTGTCTCCTTTTGCTGCACCCTCTTGACAAATGTGCCATTACTTTAACCTCTCACCGATGCCATTGCCTATTGCTTACAATAACAACCATTTTTAATTTCAGAGCAATATCTGCTACTCTCTTGGCAAAGGATTGTACCAGCGATCGTTTGGTAAGAGCAGTTTATCTGACTCAGCTGGGCCCCATGTATTTGGTTCATATTCGTAAACAGGTGTGACGTTATCGAGAATTGGCTGGACAATCCGCCATTCCTCTTCCACGGTATCTTCCCGTACAAATAAGGTGGGATCGCCCCGCATAGCATCACCCAATAAACGTTCGTATGGTTCCATCTCGTCGCCACCTCCGTAAAAGGCTAGAAGTTCAAGCACAGAGCCGATCATATCTTCTCCAGGGATTTTAGCGCGAGCGCCTAATCCCACAATCACCTCCGGATCGAGTAAAAAACGAACATAATTAGTGTTTTCTTTTCCTCCTTCTTGGAAGACATCTAAAGGCGGGCACTTGAGCTTGACCATCACCTCAGTAGTTTTAACAGGCAAATTCTTCCCAGCCCGGATGTATATAGGAACTCCTGACCACCGCCAGGTATTAATAAATAACCGCACGGCAGCAAAAGTTTCGACTTGGGAGTCAGGAGAAACACCTTCTTCGTTGCGGTAACCGCGATATTGACCGCGAATAATCTCATTAGGTTGCAGTGAGGGTATAGCTTTGAGAATACGCTTTTTTTCATCGCGGATGGCATCAAAAGCCGTACTAGCAGGAGCATCCATGCACACTGAAGCCAATACTTGCAGCATATGGTTTGCCACTACATCCCGAATCGCACCAGTCTCCTCATAAAAGCGCCCCCGTCCCACCCGTGACAGGTTAAGTAAAAGTGCATTTTGTCAATCAGCTAAAATACTCAAAAGCCAGTTAGTGAAAATGATA
>NZ_JBIQNW010000116.1:0-11364 GCF_047228265.1 Nostoc sp. UIC 10607
CAGTCTCCAAGCTGGATTTATCCCCTTTTCCTGCACCCTCTTGACAAAAGTGCAATCCCTCTAACCTCTCACCGATGATGGTGGAGTGTCTTGTGGGGCGAGGGGTGGACGGTTGAGTTTAATGATTAAATAATCTCTTAAAAAACTACTAATTAAGGTAATTTATCAGCTTGCTTAGAGCAACAAACAGATACTTAAATATAATTTTAGCTAAATATTCACTTAGTGTTTTGTAGTCTATTGGAGCGGTGATGAATCCATTTGTCTCAAAGAGCATTTTCATGCTGGGGATAGTGTTCTGGCTGTTGATTAGAATTCCTTCGCAACAAATACAAAAACAGAACATAATTGTTGATGAACGAAAAACCCTCCAGGAAAAGATAGTCCGCCTTCTGCTATTGGTTGGGATACTGCTTCTTCCTTTGATTCATGTTCTATCTCCTTGGTTGAATTTTGCTAACTACCATCTACCAATTTGGGCAAATGGATTAGGCACTGCTATTTTTGCGCTTTCCCTTTGGTTGTTTTGGCGCAGTCATCACGACTTGGGTCAAAATTGGTCATCAACACTGCAAATCCGGGCTGGACATACTCTCTCCACCAGTGGTGTGTATCGAAACATCCGTCATCCTATGTACACCTCTGTTCTGCTACTGTGCATTGCACAAGCACTCTTGCTCTCCAACTTGATTGCAGGTCTATCGGGATTCATTGGCTTTAGTATTGCGTATGCAACACGAATTGGACAGGAGGAACAGATGCTACTTGATACCTTTGGTGATGAATATGAAGTTTACAGACAATGCACGAAACGATTAATTCCTTACATATTCTAATTTGCTCACTTGATAGAAGAAAGGCAGGAGGCAGAGGACGGTTGTTGCTTGGCTAGGAGGGGAGGCGATAGCTATGGCAGGGTATATAAGGGTGCAATGCAATCGCAGACGCACAAAATTATCGTAGCTTTTAGCACTTCCCATTCTGTTATCTTTTTAACCTTTTTCAACCCCGACTGAGCAAAGAAATTTCGCGGTTGAGGATGCTGAGAATAGTTATAAATGTTAGTAAGGTAATATCTTTAAAGCTAAAACAAAGAAGGCGAAATTTCAAATGAACAAAAATGTCTCATTGACCTCTTTTCCAAGGTTAGAGACAGAGCGTCTGTTTTTGCGTCAAGAAATCCCAGAAGATGCTCCTGCTGTTTTTACAGTGTTTTCTGACCCAAAAGTAACTCAATTTCATGACCTTGATACCTTCACGAAACTTGAAGAGGCATTTGGTGTTATTGAGCGCCGGACAAAAAGATTTGAAATCGGGCGTGGAATCCGATGGGGAATTGCGCCTGTGCAAGACAACACCTTAATTGGTTCCTGTGGTTTTACATGGGACACACAAGCAATGAGTGCTGATATAGGTTATGAACTTGCCAGTACTTATTGGAGGCAAGGGTTTATGACAGAGGCATTACAAGCTATTCTGCAATTCGGGTTTTCTAAGTGTGGCTTGCAATTTGTTACTGCTGAAGTAATGTTGAATAACATCGCTTCCAAAAAACTATTACTCAAATTAGGATTCCAAAGTAGGGGTGTACTGAAACAGCATGGATTTTGGAAAGGGCAGCATCATGACTTAGAGCAATTTGTACTAGCTCGAAATTGAGAGCAGTGGAGGCTAACTGATACAACCAGATAGATTAGCATAGAGCCGAGATGCCACAATGCTAAAGGTGCAACAGCCCAAACCATCGTCCTGACAACGGAACAACTTACAGTTAAATCGGGTACTCACAATGAGAGTACCCTTGGCTGAGTCAAATCGACTACCGAACACCTGACCATTCTTGAACTACTTGGTGGGATCAAAAGCTACGACTATCTTCCTCCAGGTGGGAAAATGTGGAGTTTATTGCAGATGTACCGATTGGAACTCCAGTGCAAGTCTACAACCTCTTCCCCCGGCAATGGCAACCCGAAGCAGTGAGGGACTACTGGAAACCAAAGGGTTTTCTGGTGGTGCGCTGTGGAGGGCGGGGGCTTTATGTTTTCAGTGGAGAGTGGGCAAGAAGAGAGCTGCATCAAGCTCTACTGTGTAGTACTAAAAATTACAGAAAATCATATATTCTCAACGCAGTTTCTAAAGTTCTGGTTACTTCTGGGTAGCAGTTGGCTTGCGAACAGTCGCAGCAGTTATACGATCAACCAATCCTGGCATAATTAGCTTTGCCCAAGGGAGTACTTTACCTTTCAACGTCATGACGTGTTCTCTTTTACGCCGCTCCATCGCCCAGATAATTTGATGTACACACTCATCTACTGACATATTGCCTTGCGTTTCATCACGCGGACTTTTGCCTAATGGTTTTCCATCTGCTCCCAACGCTCGTTGCCGAATATCTGTGGCGACAAACCCTGGTGAAACAACCAATACATCTACTCCTGTTGAGTGCAATTCTATCCGTAATGTATCAAAGAAGCCTTGCATGGCGTGTTTACTGGCAACGTAACCTGTACGAGTCGGTACACCTGTTTTGCCACAAATTGAAGAAATCGCCACTAATAGTCCTCGACTAGTTTTTAGGTAGGGTAGGGCATAATGAGTACAATAGACCGCACCTAAATAGTTGACCTGCATTACCCGCTCAAAAACGGACAAATCTGTGACTTCATCAAAGCACGTCAGCATTCCAATTCCGGCATTGTTGATCAAAATATCAATCTGCCCAAACACGCCAATCGCTCTCTCTACCAACTGCTGGCAAGCAACGGCATGAGTTACGTCTGTAGGTACTGCAATCACCTTCTGTGTATGATTTGTACAAGCAGTCAGTGTCTGTTCTAATTCTTCTTGATTACGAGCCGCCAAGACTAAATTTGCATCTTGTTGGGCTAACGAGATTGCCAGCTTTCGCCCAATCCCTGCTGATGCACCTGTGAGAACAATGGTTTTATTAGCAAAGCTCATAATCAATGTTTCCAGTCAGAAGATTGCCTATTGTAGAGCTTTATATTATCAGTCAATTTGCTTTTTTCTTTACAGCTAGGCGAAGATTTGGGGGATTGGTCAGCATTTGAAATGCTGTTTCCCGTAATCTTTATACTTTATTCGTGGAATAGGTTCATAGTAAGCTGAATGAGCAAGTGCCTTGAAAGTAAGTGTTCTTGGGACAAATGACATCATTAACTAATCCAGAAAAAGACCGATATAATCTAACTGCCCCAGAAGTCTTTGCCAATCCCTATCCTACTTATCGTCGGATTTTGCAACAAGAGCCTGTTTACTGGAATGATTTTTTGGGGGGCTGGTATCTCATGCGTTATCAGGACGTTGCATTTGCAATGCAAGACAAACGGATTTCGGCTAAACGTCCGCCAATTAGCAAATTATCCCAATTAGAGCAACAGAATATATTTCCACTTTTGGAAAGTTTATCAAAGTGGATGCTGTTTTGCGACCCCCCAGAACACACACGTCTACGCACGCTATTTAATAAAGCATTCACTCCTCATATTATTGGCAGTATGGCACCCAGTATTCACTCTTTAGTAAACCAACTTATCGATAGTATTTATAAACGGGGTAACATAGATATTATTCATGATTTAGCTTACCCAATACCTGCAATCGTTATTGCACAAATGCTGGGTGCAAATTCCGAAGACTACCAACAGTTTAAGAAATGGTCATCAGATTTAGCTAAATTTTTTGGACTGTTCCGTATGGACACAGAAATTTTGACTAATGCTAAAAAAAGTCTTCTGGAAATGAAACAATACTTCCACTTCATACTGGAAGAACGTCGTTGTCAACCCCAAGATGATCTCATAAGTAGCCTCATCTTTGCACAAGAGAAAGAAAATTCACTCTCAGACGAAGAAATTTTATCAAATTGTGTTTTCTTAACCTTTGCAGGCCATGAAACTACCACTAACTTAATTGCTAATGGCTTACTTGCTTTACTCGCAAATCCCAGTCAGATGCAAAAGTTAAAGAATGACCCTTCCTTAATCACAACTGCTGTGGAGGAGTTTTTGCGCTACGATAGCCCAGTACAACGGCAAGCCCGCATAGCACTTACCGATCTCGAAATCAATGGTCAACAAATTCGCCAAGGGCAGCGCCTATTTCTAGCGATTGGTTCTGCTAACCGTGACCCTGAGCAATTCTTCAATCCCGACAAATTAGATATTACACGTTCACAAAACCCACATTTAGCTTTTGGCAAAGGAACCCACTTTTGCCTCGGCGCATCCCTTGGCAGACTTGAGGCACAAATAGCTATAAATACCATTGTCCAACGCTTGCCTAATCTGCGGTTAGATACAGATCAGATTGAATGGTATGAAAACCCTTCCTTGAGGGGCATGAAATCAATGCCTGTTGCTTTCAATTTTTGAAATACTTCTCTTGAAGTGTAATAGATTTTTGTTTCAGGGAGTTCCATAAAAATAGAACTAAGTCAATCACTCCCAAGTGATATCTGCATTCTTAAATAACGGCAATTGAATTACTTGGGTTTGTTTGGCGTTATCCAGGTTAGACAAAGAAATGCCCAGCAACCTAATACTGCGGTTTTCCAGATCAATCGACTCAAACAGTGCTTTAGCTATCTCAAAAATCGTAGATAGTTCACTGATGGGAGTAAGCATTGTCTTACTACGGGTTAACTGCTGATAGTCAGAAAACTTGACTTTTAAAGTTAATGTGCGTCCTCGCGTTTCATGCTGCTCCAACCGTTGCTCGACAATTTGGGCAATCTGTTCGAGTTCTTGTAACATTTGACCGACATCGCTTAAGTCTTGTGCAAACGAGGTTTCTGCACCGATGGACTTACGAACTCGATTTGCTTCAACTGGGCGGTCATCTTCTGCTCTGGCAATCTTGTAGTAATACTGACCAGCTTTACCAAAGTGGTGTATTAGCTCCAGGAGCGATCGCCCTTTTAAATCTGCACCACTATGAATGCCCAGTGAGTGCATCTTCGCCGCCGTCACCTCTCCAATCCCGTGGAACTTCTCAATCACTAGCTGTTCTACAAAGGCGATCGCATCCTCTGGCAAAATCACTGTTAGTCCATTCGGCTTGTTCTGCCCTGATGCCATTTTTGCAAGAAACTTGTTAATTGACACACCTGCGGTTGCCGTCAACTGGGTTTCCTGGAAAATTGCAGTTTTGATGTGTCTTGCGATAGTAGAAGCGTAGGGGATACTTTGCTTATTCTCAGTCACATCCAAATATGCTTCATCTAGTGCAACTCCTTCCACTAAATCAGTGTAGCGTTTGAAGATGGCGTGGATTGAAGTGGAAATCTCTCGATAGACATCGAATCTTGGTCTGACAAATATCAGTCCGGGGCATTTTGCAAAAGCTGTTACTGACGGCATCGCAGAGTAAATACCGAATTTTCTGGCTTCATAACTGGCTGCTGCAACTACGCCTCGTTGATTGGGACTGCCACCGACTACTAACGGTTTGCCTCGGTAGCTAGGGTTGTCCCTCTGTTCCACCGATGCGTAGAAGGCATCCATATCAACGTGAACTATTTTTCTCGTTTTAGCGACAGATTCTTGTCCCAAGGGTAGCTCCACTACAAGCAGTCTCGCTTTTCACACGATTTTCAAGCAAATTAAATCCTAAATTAGAAATCCTATAGTACACTAGCACTAGTTTGAGCCAAATTTTGCATATTTGCAAATTATTCAAGCTTGCTTGAACTTTCTACTATCAGCCCCAATCGGTTTTTCTGTTAATGAGTAAGTGTAACAATGTGGCTCAAATTTGGTATAGCTCCAGATGGACAATTAGTCTATGTTGAAGATGTTGGTAGTGGTAAAACCGAGCTTAAATGCCCTTATTGTTACGGTGGACTAACTGCTAAAAAAGGTAAAGTCAAACAACATCATTTTGCACATTCTTCAGCGACCTGCTTACCTATAGCTAATCGTGATTTCCCGATTTTACCACTGTATGATAATTTTAATATTTACCTATCGCGTAAAGATTTAGCACAGTTAAAATTGCTTTGGAAAGAATACGGCTCAATCAATTATCCTATCAGCCCTGGTTTAGTTACTCCAGGGCTTCTCAAAGCTGGAATGTTCAAGAAAAATGTGTATTTAACCCCTCCAGCTTATGAATTTACTAGTTTAGCGAGAATTCCTGTTGGGGCGTTAGAATTCAGTTTTTTCAACGAAGTACAAGAACCTCTGTTACTCAAAAAGCTACTGAAACTGGAGCTAGCAGCCAAACACGCTTTATATAAAAATGCAGCAGATAAGTTATATTGCCTTACTGACTTAACACTTTATCGCGCTCAATTTCAACGAATTTTATCCTGCTCTTTATATTTTTTAGAGATTCAAACTAACATTGGCACTTTGTACAAGATAGGAGTTACCGCCAGACCCATCCAACAGCGATTGACAGAAATAAAAACGGACTTACTTATCCCTTATCAAACTGTTGCTATTCAAATACTTGGAACTTGGCCACACAGGGGTAATGTCGAACTATATTTTAAACACCGCTATCATAATTACAATTATCGCATTGGTAATCTAACTGAGTACTTCAAATTTGGTGCTATCGATGCTAACACTGCTCTACATGAGCTTCAACAAATGAAAGATAAAGTACTCTCTCCTGGAGAGATAGACATTCTTAAGGACAACATTAGCTTATCTCAATTTACTATGGAGAGGTGTTTTTAAATCAGCAGCTTAATGTGAAATTAATGGCAGTTATCCGAAAGCCAATTGAGCCGGATGTACTAATAGAATATGTCCAAGATGCTCTCTTGTAAACGGCTCATTTATAACCATCATCTCTAAATGGAGTTATTATTAATAGGAAAATTTTCGGAATTCCGAGCTAAAATTTCTTGAACTTTAGCAGTTACTAGATCAGGGTCAATCGGCTTCTTGATGAACCCATCTATCTTTATATCAACAGCCTTATCAGCATCATCTTCATCGAAACTTGTCACCAGCAAAATCGGAATATATTGAAATTTCGTCGATTCTCGGACGTGACGAACAACTTCAAATCCATCCATTTTTGGCATCACTACATCTAGTATTAACAAGTCAGGTGGGTTAGAGGCTGTTTCAAGGTAAGCTAGCACTGCTGCACCCGAATCAACGATTTCAATCAAACAATCTTCTGCTTGTAAAATCGTTTTTAGAAGAAAAGAATTATCAGCCACATCGTCACAAACTAATATACGCTTAATAACACTCTCCTTTGCCATTTCTTGAGAACAAGTAGCTTTTTATGCTAATTAAACTCGCAAAAGCTAAATTTTAATACTATTTTTGCAAGGATTTAACGCCTTGCTTATTAAAAATACATTAATATTGTATCTTATTTTGTGTTTGCACCTAGATGATATACAGTTACACTACCACAGACAATACCCAGCTTGTCAAAGGTCAGAGCCAGTGCGATACCATGAATCACTATATTTGTACTTTGTGAGTGGCAAAGGAAGTAATCTTGTTTTCTGTGTCGCGCTTAAGCGAGAGCTTATCGCCATTGCAACCGTATTTTTAGGAAGCAGTGTAGACAGGATAAATGATTAAACTGGGTAAACCATGTTTCGGCTGAACGAATCGCACCTCAAGTTATGATTTAAAGCACAATTAACATAAACATAAATGAATTCAAGGGTTAAGTCTGCTGAAAACGACCTGACAAATTTGCGACCATAACTATTAAATCATCTGGATCAAATGGCTTGGACAGATACATTTGAAAGCCTGTCAGTAGCGCCCGCCTTCGGTCTTCTTCTTTCGCATAAGCACTCAAAGCGATCGCTGGGATTTTCCCCCCTTTTTCTCCTGGTAAAGCCCTAATTTGACGAATAAAGCTGTAGCCATCCGACTCTGGCATACCAAGATCCGAAATCAGTATGTGTGGCATTCCCGACTCTAACGCTGACAATGCTTGAGCTACTGATGCTGCTTCACTTACCAAAGCACCATGTTGCTCCAAGATAAAAGCAACAAGCTCACGTCCATCAGCTTCATCATCAACAACTAATACTCGTAAACCGTTGAGTGAAATTTGACTCTCATCGTTTACAGAAATTGATTCTGCACCCTCAGAAATATAAGAGATGCTCATCAGAGGTAAGCGCACACCAAAGATTGCTCCCAGCCCAAGCCCTGGACTATCGGCCTCTACTGTTCCCCCATGCATTTCCACTAAATGCCGGACGATTGCTAGCCCTAAGCCTAGTCCCCCATAGCTTCGGGTTGTACTTGCATCTGCCTGACGGAAACGCTCAAAAATGTAGGGCAAGAAGTCAGCTTTAATACCATTACCCGTATCTTTGACTTGGAGAAGCGCGTCTGTACCCACAGCTTCTAAGCAAACCTCTACCCGTCCCCTAGAGGGTGTATATTTAATTGCATTATTCAGTAGATTCCACACTACTTGTTGTAAACGACTAGCATCTCCACAAACAGAACTAGCGCACGGATCAAGCATACAGTTAATCGTAATATCTTTAGCTTCAGCTTGTGGTTTTACAGTTTCGATAGCTTCAGTAATCACTGAGATTAAAGAAACTGGAAGCTTTTCCAGGCGCAGTTGCCCTCGGATAATACATGAAACATCGAGCAAATCGTCTACTAGTTTCGCTTGAGCATTGGCATTGCGCTCAATAGTTTCTAGCGCCCGAATAGTTTCAGATGAATTTAATTTACCTTGGCGAAGCATTTTAACCCAGCCAAGCATTCCATTGAGCGGTGTGCGAATCTCATGGGAAAGTACTTGCAGAAATTCATCTTTCATGCGATTGGCGGCCTCCGCCTCAACTCGCGCTGCCTGCTCCCGAATTCGTTCGGCTTGTTGAGCTAAAGCATCTTTACGCAGTCGGGACAACTCTAAGTTTGTTCGTACCCGTGCCAGCAGTTCTCGCGCCGAAAAAGGTTTGATCAGGTAATCATCTGCACCCATCTCTAAGCCTTCAACGCGAGATTCTTCACCAGCGCGAGCAGATAGCAAGATAATAGGGACTTCCCGAGTGGATGATTCAGAGCGCAATTCGCGCAACAATTGCAACCCATCCATTCCCGGCATCATAATATCGCTCAGTACTAAATCCGGTATTTGTCTGCGGGCTGCTACTAAGGCAGCTACTCCATCTGTGACTGCCTCTACTTCGTAATCTGCCTGGAGTAAGTGCTTTAGATAATCGCGCATATCTGCGTTGTCATCAGCTAACAGAATACGCGCAGAACTGGGCACAGGGGTAGAGGGGCTGGGGGGCAGAGGAGAAGAACTGCTGTAAGTTTTCCCCTGCACAAGTGCTCCCCTGCTCCCTTGCTCCCCCTCCGCTTGGGGTAGCCAACGCCATGCTTCCTCAACAAAAGCAACCGTTACTGAAGCAGTGTTCGGCAAATCATGCCCAGATCCAATACGTTCAGTGGGCAGATGAGCAGTACCAGTAGGAAGTAAAACAATGAAAGAACTTCCCTGATTTACTTTGCTGATTACACGAACCGAGCCACCATGAAGTCGAATCAGATCTTGCACTAGGGATAATCCAATCCCCGATCCTTCATAAGTGCGACCCTTTGACCCTTGTACACGGTAAAAACGCTCGAACAAATGGGGCAATTCTGCTGCTGGAATTCCTGTACCTGTATCCTGGACTTCCAGTTCCACATATTCTGTGTACCAACGTAAGGTTACACTGATTTGTCCAATAAACGTGAATTTGAAAGCATTACTGAGCAAATTCAAAACAATCTTTTCCCACATTTCGCGGTCTACATACACCGCTTCTGGTAAAGGTGGGCAATCTACTATTAGACGTAAACCGGCCCGTTCGATTGTTGAGCGGAAGACACTGGCCAGTTCAGTTGTAAATACAGCAAGGTCAACAGGTTCATAAACTGCTTCAATCCGATTTGCTTCGATGCGCGAAAAGTCCAATAGTGTGTTGACCAACTTGAGCAAACGCAAACTGTTTCGGTGAACTAGCTGCAATTGCTCACGTTCCTCAGTTGTCATCTTTGACCCGTTTTTGCTACTGAGAACATCCTCTAACGGGCCCAGTATTAATGTCAAAGGTGTGCGAAACTCATGGGAGATATTGTTAAAAAACACTGTTTTCGCCCGATCTAGCTCTGCCAATGCTTCAGCGCGTCGGCGTTCTTCTTCGTATGCCTGAGCATTGCGGACTAAAACCGATATCTGACCTGCGAACAATTCGTAGAATGAGCGATATCCCTCATCTAGCTCACGGCTAGGGCTAATCCCGGCTACCAGTACACCCAATGTCGCGGTTTGCCCAAATGAGGCGATCGGCAGTGCGATCGCAGATTTCACTGGTTCACTAAACGCACCACCTAAAATTGTGATATGTTCATCGATGCCTTCAATTAGAATCGTTTCTCCATTTGCCGCCTTCGCCAATGACCAAACATCTGTGCCATTGGTTTCTAGCTCAATTGTTCTCGGACTGACGATTTCCCCTGCTTGAATCCCCACACATCCTTGTAAGATCAACCTTTTAGTATCGGAGTCACGTAGATATAGCAGTGCAAACGGCACATCCATTGGAGAGGATGCGATAACGGAAAGCGCATCAAGGCAGGTGGCTTCTACGCTTTGGCTTGCGCCTGCTTTAGATGATAAATCGCGTAGCAGCCGCAATCGCCGATCCCCTAATACTTGCTGTGTCACTTCACTACATACCGCAAGCATCCCAACAATCTGCCCAGAATCGTCTTCTGCCGGAGCATGGGAAACACTAAAGTAGGATTCTTCCCGGTAGCCGGAACGTTCCAACAACAGGAGCAGTGCTGGTGTCAGATTTGCCACTCCCGTTGACATCACCGTTTCGATCATTGGCCCCAGCGTGTCCCATGCCTCGGCGAGTGTAATCCGAATATCAATCCCAAGGGCTGCGGGATGTTTCTCGCCAATCAATTGCGAATAGGCATCGTTGTAAATTTGGATGAGATCTGTGCCCCAAGTTAGAATCATCGGATAGCTCGAAGCAAGCAGCGTTTTGACCACTGACTTGAGACTCTGCGACCACGTATCAACTGTGCCTAACGGCGTTTGCGACCAGTCCAAGCGATTGATCCGGGTTGCCATTTCCCCACCTCGAAAATGGTTAGCAATGGAGTCAGAGATTCTTGCTTTCATCTGCTTGTTTGGGTGTTTCTCTCCTCGACTAGGGACAGCCGCCTATGTTCTCCCCTACTCAAAATTTTGAAAATTAGCACAAGTCTATTTCTAAAAAATATTACTTAATATTAGCGCGATGTTCTATGGGAGCAACGCGATTTTGTGAGGTCGGATCAAAAACCAGCGATCGCTAAAACTTACATTTGTGTATGAGGTAATTTT
>NZ_JBIQNW010000117.1:0-11303 GCF_047228265.1 Nostoc sp. UIC 10607
TAGTTTATGGTTTGACGCTGTTATTCTCCTTGAAGACTCACAGCTACCTATACGATGTTGGGGTTGTAGAACTAGAAAATAAGGTTTCTGAAGACCAGCTCACAGAGCAAGATAAACATTCTTTGCCAAACTTGAGCCTTTGGGTTGGTATTTTGCTTGTAGCAACAATTGGTATAGCGTTCGTGTCTGAGATTTTTGTCGGTGCGGTTGAAGAGGCAACAAAAGGACTAGGATTGACACCTTTGTTTACCGGAGTAATTCTGTTACCGCTAGTTGGAGGTGCAGCTGAATATGTAACTGCTGTCCGAGTAGCGATTAAAAACAATATGGATTTGGCAGTATCTGTAGCAATGGGATCAAGTCTACTAGTTGCTTTGTTGGTTGCGCCGCTCCTTGTACTAGTTGGGCAGGTGATTGGGCAGCCAATGGACTTAAACTTTAACTTGTTTGAAGTTGTTGCAGTGATCATTGCAGTGGTCATTGCCAACTTAATTAGTTTGGATGGTCGCTCTAACTGGTTAGAGGGGATGTTGCTGCTAGCAACCTATGCTGTATTGGCTGCTGCCTTTTACTTCCATCCAGTTTGAGTGCTAATCCTTGTTGCTGTTTAATGTTATTGAAACTTCTTCCCACTTTTGTAGTAAAGCAGACAGGCGAAGAAAATAACGCTCGTATTCAATTGGTTAAGTGTAGTATTCTCAAAAAATACAACGCCTGAAAAATCAAGCGAGTATAACTAAAATTTATACAGCACTTACATAAGATGAGATTAGTGAGCCTATTATGATACTCATTTTCCATTAGAGGCAAGCGATACCTTCTCTTCTCCTATCGGAGACACTTCGTGAACGAGAGGCAACGCCTTCGATCAGCTTACAGATATAAGGACAGTAACAATGGAAACATTAGAAAATTCTCAGTTGATACTGAAAACGGGTAAAACTACGACAGAAAAAGCTTTAAAATTGTTTGACACCCTTGAACCCGTAAATTTAGGCTTTATGTTTGGTCGTTGGCAAGGGTCTGGACTGCATACAAATCATCCAATGGATGGGTTATTGGAAATTTCCAATTGGTATGGAAAGGAATTTATAGATTCTGAAAATGTTCATCCGTTATTATTTTTAGATGGTCAGGAAAAAATTTTCCAGGTTGCGCCTAACCCCACTTTAATGAACTGGGTTTTAAAATTGCCGATCCCCAAAAATAATTCTCTCAAACCATTGCTGATCTCAATTAATTCTTTACTGAAAACCGATAAAAGTCAAGCCAGACTGCGGATGATGGAGTATAGAGGAAAAGTGACTGCTACAATGATTTATGATTATTTGCCAATCAATGATTCTTTCAGAAAAGTAGATGAAAATACTGTATTAGGAATTATGGATTATAAAAACATACCTCAACCTTTCTTTTTTATTCTCAAGCGATGCCTTTAGCATTTCAAATCGGCTCTATTATGCCAAAGTGATCGCATCGAAGATAAGTTTGGTGCAACAATTCAGTGGAGGGTTATGACCCGCCACTGAAAGATTACTGACGCATTTATTCAGAATAGCTGAATTCTTCTTCAATCAATCCGCATCGCTATAGTAAATTGGCTGCAATACTTTACGACAAGGTAATTTACAAATGTCGCCAGAAGTTCTTACTGATAGTCTTAAGACTGACAACTGCTGTTTCTGTTGTTGCTTCAGGGGCATGACCAACAGCCACCGCAGCAACTTGTGGTGCAGGTGTCGTTAACAGAGAATTGAGTAACTCTTGTTGATAGTCAATATCTGCTACTGTGCGGTAAACTCTGTGGTAGTCAATTTGCATCCCTAAAGGTGTTGGTACTATTTTCAGATATTCATTTAGGGCGTTAATATAGCCATCGTGAAAAATCCTATTAGCAATACAAGGACGGATAATATTCAATAATTGAATAGCTCGTCTAATGTCTGCAACACTACGGTTAGCATCAATCTCTGGTTGACTTTCGCTGTAACCTTTGGATTTCTTTTCTGCTACCAGATTGTTGAATTTGCTAACGGCTTTTTGATGATTGGCTAATGTATGGACTTTCGTTTGCGCTTGATAACCGACTCTGCCCCACTGCACTGTTAAGTTACTATCTTCGACAATGGCCGCCCAGAATTTATTGCTGTTTTGAATTGCGTCAACAAAGACTAAATAGATTTCCATCTTTCTTACCCTGTCAATTTCCTAACTTCAGGGCATTGCCCCATCTGAGATAGATATACTGAACGCGATCGCTACAAACCTAAAAGAGCGATCGCCCCTGTAGAATCAGGAGACAATCGCTTTCTCATCAGTTCATGTTTCTGTATTTGGCAGTTCTGAGAAACTGAGTTTTCGTCGCTTGTACAGGACTACTAGCCCGTCGTGCGGTTGATGCCCAGGACTGCATCCGCTCAACTGCCGCAGCGTCCTGAATCGCAAGCGGGGTAATGGTTTGACGACAGGTTTCCAGATCAGCAAGTGTTACCTGCTGCGGTCTATCCTCATCGAATGCCAGCAGAGCAGCTTCAGATGCTAGCGTTTCCAATTCAGCACCGGAAAATTTCGCGGTCGAGGCTGCGATCGCCTCCAAATACTCCGATTCCAGATGAATGCCAAAGCGTTGTAGATGAATCGCCAGAATCTGTACACGCTCCGGTTCTGTAGGAAGATCAACAAAGAAAGATTCGTCAAATCTTCCTTTCCTCTTAAATTCACTTGGTAGTGCTGATGGGTCATTGCAGGTTGCAACTATAAACACCCCAGCAGTGCATTCAGCCATGAACGTAAGCAAAGTACCCAAGATGCGTTGAGAAACACCGCTTGTATCGCCCTGACCTGACAGTGCTTTTTCTACTTCATCTACAAACAAGACACAAGGTGCGATCGCCTCGGCAGTTTTCAAAGCACGTCTGACATTCCCCTCAGACTCACCTACCAGACTGCCCAAAAGGGACGCAATATCGAGTTGCAGAAGTGGTAGATTGAGTATGCTAGCGATGTTTTTGGCGCAGTGAGATTTTCCAGTACCTGGAGGCCCTGCCAGTAGCACACCTTTTGGTTGGGGTAAGCTAAGACTTCGCGCCTCTTGTGTGAATAGCCGCCGCCGACGAGTCAGCCATTCGCGCAGTAGATCCAAACCGCCGAATGCGATTGTCGCAGGTTTGCCCAACTCGATACCCATTTGAGAGAGTAGCCGAGTTTTGTATTCGACGGCTTTGGGGATAAAATCAGCGCCAACGACGACACCATCATTAGTTAAGTTTTCTTTGACTGTTAACCGAAGGAAGTCGCTAATCTCCTCCAGGGTTAAACCCAGTGCTGCACGAGAAAGAGTTTCTTTTTCAGGATTTTCAAGCGTAACAGTAAAAGTCAATTCCTGTTCAATAGCAGACTGTTGTAGATCATGTAAATAAGAAGTGATATGCTCAAGTATTTGGTCAATACTCGGTAAAGGGACTTCACAATAAGGAATCAATCTGACTAGGGATTCGTGTAATTGTATGTTCTGACCCAACAAGACAATGCGTTTATCTGTAGGTTTTAACCTGTGGTAAAGGTTTTTTACCTTGCTTAAAATCTCCCATGATAATTGGGGTGAGTTCTTAGCAATAAAGGGGTGAATATCTCCGAGGATAAATACACCATTCCCACTAAAGTTAGCAATGTAGTCGAATACGAATAGTAGTGGATCAGCGTGTTGTGGTCTTTTGTACTCTGCAACTGGCTTAAACACCAATCCTCCATCTGCTGCAATTAAACATTGCTCCAAGGTTAATACTCCCAGATTCCAGAAGAACACTGGACATGAGAGCTTATTGTTAGCTTCAGCAGTCAGCCACTGAATAATCGTCGCTTCATCAGGCGATAGAACATCAACCGCAGCGATGGGAATTTGTGAATCGAGTGTGGAGAGAAGATTTGAGAGGTTCATTGTTTTTCAATCTCATAAGGTAGTGGAGCTAATTCATCGTGAGTATTAACAAGTCTCACGACTACTTCATAAACTTTGGCATCGCCGTCGAAAACCTCTGCTGTACCGTTGTTCTCTTGGTAGGCAATCGCTGTTACTATTGCATTCAGCAGCACACACAACCCTTCAGTATTCGCTTTGATGATCACAGGCTGGCGTGGTTTTTGCTGGGCGTAAATGTGGATGAAAGGATACTCTTTAGGTAGGTACATAAATATTTCTTGGGGGAACCCAATCGTCGCGGTTCCCCTTTTCCCTGATTTACTGCCGTAAGCGAATAGAGTGAGTTGAAGTTGTCCGAAGTTGTTGAGTTTGAGCTTCATCCTTGAAAATGCGATCGCTCTCGCTGACAACTCCAAGTGCTTCTTCAAATGGTTGCGTAGCCGATAAACAACTCAATCCCTCGAACCCCTCCGCTTCCACTCGAACTTCACCTGTAGCGCTGTCGAAATGAATCAGTATTGAACGTTCCATGTTTATCTCCTCACATACTGTTGAACTTCCTGATGTCCGGCAAAGGTAAGGCGTAGAGTTTGCACAGTGCCGTTGGTTGATTCAGCGATCGCACATTCCCCAAATTGCTCTTGTAACTCGGCAGCTTTGACACGAACCAAATGCTTACCATAAGCCAGCATTAGTTTATTGCTGAAAAAGTCTTTGCCCAACTTCGGAACTGTTTCGTAACTGTCGTGTATTATCTCGTACACGCCGCTTGACTGATTCCATTTAAATCCGATGTCTGCACGGGCTTTTATGGTGCGACCAGAAACTATAATTTCAGCACTTTGTCCTTGAGAGCTACCGTAGTATCCTTTTAGTGATTGTGCTGTTTCATGTACTTGCGGATTCAGTTTCAAGTCTTGTAAAGCTTGTACCAGACATTCACGGTTAGTAAGCTTGGTTTTAACTGTTGAGAAGTGTGACATGAGAATTTTCTTCCTGTAGTGGTAAAAGTGCGGTATTCTTTGTGAGGTGTATATGCATTTTTCGTTTAAGGTATTTAGTCTTGAGCGAATGCACTCTCGCCCAAGACTGTTTTTTACCGGAACTTAAACGACATCACGGTAGCTTTCGATAAGCCCACGTCGTCAGTCGCAAGTGATTGTAGATTGCGTTGTTCATCTAACAACTTGGTGCGGATCTCTTGCATTTTTTGCTGTAATTGACTGCGCGTATCTGAACCCAGATTCTTCGACTCAATCGCTGGGTCGGTGACAATGGAATCTAAGTGCGCCATCATCTGTTCTAAACTGCTGCCTGCTTCAGGTGAGGCATTTGCCAGTAACACCCGCACTTTCATCAGGTGTTTTTCCATCTTTTTTTTGAACTGTACTGGCTTACGTCCTGGCTCCCAGTCGCTCAATTCTTCAAGGAGTTGCCCGGCGAGTTGTTCACCGCGAGCGATCGCTGATTCCCGTAGCCTTTGCTCCAGATTCTGGTCATACTGTTGGATGAATCGCGTAATTTGGTCAAGGCATTCGGCTTGCTGCTGGTTCAGTTGTTCGGCCAGTGCCGGGATAATTACCGGACGACCAATAACGACCTGCAAATAATCTTCAAGGTCGGTCAGAGTCGGAAATGCTCTTAGCAAGTTGGCTTTGACTGACTCTTGCTTATCCTGTGCTAATTCCCAAGTATTAAGTGAGAGAAACTGGTCAATTCGCTCTTGGTAATCTTCGAGTCCTGCTTCGTAATCAACTTTTAATTGATTGCGTAAACCAGGGGCGATATTATCTCTGATGTTGATTAATTGATTCCACACGAGTGGAGCTAAATCAATCGGACAAATCCAATCACCAGTATCAGCAGACATCCACTCTTGAACCGAAGCAATTTCTTGCCTTAATTGGGCAGCAGCTTCATCCAACTTCTTAAATACTTTGATACCCCGTAAACCAACTTCGGAATTAGTAACTTTAACGAGGTCTGATTCAATTTCAGAGACTTCAGCTTTTAGCACATCTGCCCATTTAGGCGCGGCAGATTTTGTACTTTTCTTTAGTTGAATACGGAAGCGAATGCGAGTTTTATTTAACTGTGAGAAATTGTGGCGCTCGACTACTGCATCAGTCAGGAAATTTGCAGCAATAGGGTTGTCAATTGCTTGTACCATGATTATTGACCTCAATCATTATTTTTCACTGTCGATTAAGCGAAGCTTTCTTTGTGGTGATTTCTCAAGAGAGCGAATGTCTGTAGTAGCTCTATAGATTACTTTTGTAGAGCTTTTTTGTAGCCTAATATGTCTTTTAATGACTGGTGGTTTATGTATGGACATGGCTTAAAATAGCTGAAGTTGTTGTGAATTATCCTGTGCCACAGGCTTGTTATAAACCATACCTTCGACTTCATAACAGCGAGTCATGAGTTTGTTTCGATTTAGCCGAAAGCTGGCTTTTTTTCTTTGATTTGGCAGAGGTAGAAACAGATACTGTGGATGTTGGATAGTACCTGCATCGCCTAAATATCGGGAAAGCGTACCGTTGATTTGGTAAACTTTGGATGAGCTTAACAGTGTCGCGTCATACACTTTAATCAAATTTGTTTCCATCTTAGTAGCAGTGAAGTGTGCCATAATTTATCGTGGAATCGATTTTTCTCTACAGTCAGATTTAATCAGCCTGACTGTAGAGTTTTTCACGCATAATCTGATTCAATTTTTCCTTTGATTCATCAGGCAGAGCATTAAAATCAAACTCCTCTGAGTCCCAAACTTCATCAAGGCTTGTAGACTCATCAACAATGTTTGCAATCAAACAGGATTCATCGCTGTAGTTCCAGCCATTTGCTAAAAGCCACGGCAGAACTCCCTCAGATTGCAATAGTTTCTCAATGTCGAACAAGTCAGAAAACTGCTGTAAGTTTTCGATATTGGGGTGAACGATTGTTGTTGTCATTTCTTGTTATTGGCAAACTAGTAGACAGCAAAAAGAGGGGGAAAGGTTAAAGGGGAAAGGGAAAGGGATTTATGAATTAAATCATCCTTAGAAAAGTAAGTTTTTTACCTTTACCCCTTTCCCTTTTCCCATTCCCCTTCTTCATTAGCTGTAGACAAAGTTTGAGCAACTTCTAATTACAGTTGTCCAAACCCTGTTTACAACAAGTTAGAACACCATTTCTGCCGCAGCTTTGGTTACAGCAATTGCCTGCTTGCTGATCTCGCGCCAGTCGCTTTGCTCGTTGTAGGATGCCATGACTAATTCTGACTCTACCCATACCCGACAGAACAACACGTTTTCATCTGTCGTTCCCGCCTGCGGCTGTAGTGTGATGGGAGAATACAATTGTTCTGGGGTCAAAGTTGCGATCGCCGCAAGTATGCACTTTGAGAAATGAGTATCGTAGCCTGATTCTAAGATATACGTCCGGTCTGCTTGGATAGTTATCAGCAACTTGCAGGTTTCTTTTTTGCGGCGTTCTGTATTCTCAAACCGCAGTTCTTTAAGATATCCAGTTAAGGCAGTTTGAGGGACATCACTCGGTTCACCATTTAGTGTGTACCATAGCCCTCCGTGCTGGCGATTACAATATATCTTGCAATTGCCAGCTTCACTGTGCAATCCTAATTTCGGCTTATTGATTGCTGCAACTAACTGCTTGAGCAATTCTTCCTGGCGCATCAAAGCAGCAAGTAAATCCGATGTTTCTTGAGGGTTCATTTGTTTGTACCAAAAGCATTTTCACTTTTGCATTGGCGAAGCCGTTTAATTGTGATACGTGAAGCGTAGAGCCAATAAAATAGCGCTCTTGATTTCACAAAAGCGCTTTTTATTACTCATTATTTGCCCTGTACAGATTATTGATGTGAATTAAATCTTGCTAGCAAATCTTCACGAGATAATTCAAGGCATAGGGGAGTAAATTCTTCTGGTGTTAACTGCAATAAACTCTCGACTACTCTTGAGAGTTCTTCATCCACAGAACCAAATCTGAATCTTAACAAGTTTTCTACAACTTGACGGCGTTCTTGTTGCACTCCTTGCTGTTTAGTAGTTTCTTCCCACTGCTGGTAAGCTTGCGACAAATTCATGATTAATTCCTGCTCATCTTCTGTTAAAGTTTCTTGCTGTTGAACTATAATTACCCGCAAATTAGTAATCAGTTTGAGAGTATTTTGTCTTAATTGGTTGCTTTCAGGTAATGCCAGCAATTCATCAATGGCAGTACGTTGCGTTTCGCCTCTACCCAAAATCCTTAGCCATAATGTTTCTTCTGTTACTGGTAGCTCGTTAACCGCTACTAGTGCTGCCCTAAAACATTTCTGGAAAAAGTAAACTCCCCTGCTCCACTTTTCTAAATCTAGTTTAACCTCTAAATCCTCCAACAGAGAGGCTGAAGCGCTAGGCGATATAATCCACAAACGCGCTAAACTATCTTCTGGTAAACTGGTTTTCTCTCGCTTGGCTTTACGTTGTGAGTCTGCAATCA
Source organism: Nostoc sp. UIC 10607 (assembly GCF_047228265.1). Classification (NCBI taxonomy): domain Bacteria; kingdom Bacillati; phylum Cyanobacteriota; class Cyanophyceae; order Nostocales; family Nostocaceae; genus Nostoc; species Nostoc sp. UIC 10607. Next base: position 8,405 of record NZ_JBIQNW010000117.1, read on the forward strand.
CGGTGAACAGTTTCAGAAAACAGTTACGTACCTCTGATCTACTTGGTTGATTGCGGAATGGTTCCAAAAGTGCCGTATTTAACACAGCGATTCTGCCCAATAATCCAAGATTTTGAGCTTGGGCAGTTGGTGTGCTTGTAAACAAAACGTCAACAAATCTGGTTTCATCAGTTACTTGTTTGTTAACTTCTACTCTACCTAAAGGAGACAACAACTCCTCTAATAATTCCTTAGAAAACTGATCGTAAGGCTTGCTACTCATGTTTTAAAGACGAACTGTATTTTATTTTACAAGGATTGGTTATGGTTGCATGGTGGGTTTTAATACCCACCATTTCACTTACGCCGCTACCAACTCCCGACAAACTTGCGGCAGTTCAATCGGAGCAGTTGCTCTGGATAGAACCTCTACAGCTTCTTTCACACTCCAATACTTCATGCCATCGTCACAGCGTCAGTAGTATGTCTTGAGGTCGTTTTCCCAGACTTCCTCAGCGTTTCTGACCTTGAAGAGTATGCCCAAAAACTCACCATCTAGATATACATTGTGAGCCGTCTGGAGGTCAGTGCGTCCTACATAAGTTAGTCGGTAGCTGTCTACTGGCGTACACAAGTCTTCTGCACGAGTACCGCGATACCCACAGTTACCGCACCCATGACCTTCGCAGTCTGGACAGATCGCAGCAGGCATATTCCACTTCGGCAGTGTAAAATCCCATTCAGCCGGTGGGGTTAATAGTTGAGGCTTCTGCGAAGTGTAGCAACCAGCGTGACCGATTACTTTATCAGGATAGTATTGGACGCTCAACGATAACCAGTCACAATCACCTAACAAGCCAATTTTCTCAGAAGCTTGTTTCAATTCCCTTTCTTCTTTGTGATTGCACTTTACTGGAGCAGAAAGACTCGCTTTAACTTCTGCAACAGCGCGTTTGAAAGACTCTTTGTGGTATCGAGCATAGCCGTGGATCATTTTTACCCACACGATATCATCACTGTTGATCCAGATAGTTACTACATCTTCGGGCTTGCAGTTTTTGGAGTAGTCCGACTGATTGACGATGGTTGCAATAATTTGGCGATCCTGTGTGGTTAGCGGATCTTTTGTTGGCGCAGGGGCTGAAACTTGTGTAATCATTAGAAATACCTCTAAATGGGTAAAAGGGCGATCGCAGACTTTCCAAGGTGCGGCGATCGTCCTGTTTTTATTAGTCAGTTTGTTGTGCTGAAAGCGCAACACTCTCAATCTAGATTTGGCGAAGCCTTATAGAACCCATTTGGTATCTTGGAAGAACGGGTAAAATGAGAAAAAAATGCCGTACTCCAGCAGCTTAACCGATTCATAGTGGGCAATCATTGAACCACTATTGCCGCAGAAAAAGCAAGCCAGACTACCAAAGTGGACAAAGCGACAAATCTTAGATGGTATCTTGTATCAACTCAATGCAGAAATACGTCCTGAGAGTTTTGCGATCGCCCATAGCGCTCTTGTAAAATCATTTTCAATTGTTGAGAATTCGCAAGAGAAAAAAGTTTATGGCAGATATGTCCGGTCAAGACCCCTCGGAAATCACAATGGCAACGGTTGATGAAGAACGAAAAGGCGCAACTTTCAGAGGTACGGTCATCCTTGGGATAGATCCTGATGCTGGGGAAGTCGTTTTCTTTAGAGACTTTTTAATTGAAGATTATAAAGGCGAACTTACCGCAAATCTTGCAACAGATGGCGATATAACGAAAAGCATTGATTTAGGCGAACTCGATCATAAAAGCCCCAGTTTTAGGCTGCCAATTCCGTTGGGAACGGATACATTACCCTATAATACAGTCGTGTTGAGCGACAAAAAAAGCAAGAAAAAAATCCTGACGATCAATCTATAAAATTTGTAACTTAGCTCGTAGTTCAGCCAAATTCGATTGCGCTCCTGTATAGATATCAAATGGGTTCTATAAAAGTGTTCAAGGGTAAAGCGTATTAACTGATGTCATAACACCAGACAGCACTAAGCTGTAGAGAAGATATTGGATTTATCGTGCCCTCTGTACAGCCATGTGGAAACAATTGAAAAGGCGATTATATACTGAGGAGTAATAATCGCCTTAATTCTGGGAGGATTGAAGTTTTGTTCAACCAGTTTTTAGACGTGGTAGGTCATCGGAATCATCTCACGGCGGCTTGACCATTACAAGTTTAAGGCTTCCGGCTGCTAGTCCCGGCGGCTATTAGTTTTATTGGTTTGGTATCAGTAACTCGATTTAACTGATTTAGTTTGTAAGTCTTTGGTATTCGGGGTGCTGGTGATTTACTCTCCTTCACCCTTATATTTAGTATTTTATAACGCATACCTGTAATTTGTCAATACTTTTTTATAACGCAGCGCAACTATTGCACAGTGCAGTTTATATCCCAAATTAAAGAAGATACGTCACCATTTAATGCAACACAAAGCTTTTGTAGGATTTCGGTACTAACAGTTATTTCTTTCGGCTTTTTAGGACGATTAACAAACAAATGTGGAGCTTCTAATTGCTGAATGTAAGTAGCAGATATACCTACTATCTCTGATAGTGCTTTCCGGCTATATCCAGCCTTTTCCCTTAATTCTCTTAATTTCTGAGCGTTTTCTTCATTCCAACGGAAAGATGCTACCGGAGTAACATCTATTTTAATCTTCATTTGTAAATCTACCTTGTTGTTATTGCGCTCACCTGTTGGCATTTAATACTACTCGCCTTAATATATTGGTGTCAACCATAATTCAACCAAATAAACTCGTGTTACACCATAAATTTATGGTGCTAAAAGCTTTTGTCCTGGTTGATACAGCACTTGCGTCTATTATGAGGTACACTAGATTAAAATATAAATACTTTTAAATGAAGTCTTACTCTGTCGATC
>NZ_JBIQNW010000118.1:0-11095 GCF_047228265.1 Nostoc sp. UIC 10607
AGTCTCCAAGCTGGATTTATCCCCTTTTCCTGCACCCTCTTGACAAAAGTGCAATCCCTCTAACCTCTCACCGATGGCCGGAACGTGAGATTGCACAAAGATCGTGGAGTGATTTAAATCAAGACCACAAGCTAGATACAGAGCAGTCAGAGTATAAGTATCATCTGCCAACTGTTTTGGGTTATGTGGCACTGTAATCGCGTGTAAATCAGCTACAAACAGGTAATTTTCGTATTCGCTCTGACCTTCTACCCAGTTACGAATGGCTCCCAAGTAGTTGCCAAGATGGTAATTGCCGGTTGGTTGAACTCCAGAAAGAACACGTTGCTTGCCCATAAATTCCAACTTAGTTATCTTAAATCCGCGCTATATAAAAGTGGCGATGTCTAGCAAGAAGTCGCAACTTTTAGAGACGCTATGCGTAACTTGCTTCTCACGCCTACGCAAAACTCATTTAATTTTGACATTTTCCAGGTCAACTCGCCGTTATCAAAATTTAAGTTTTTGTCAGATTAAGTAGCACTAATCTGTAAATTGTGAGTTAACTTTTCCACCCTAGTGAGTCTACTGATGAAAGTTTTACTACTCTGCTCTCATAATGAAATGGCACAAAATACACTAGGTATAAGGTATAGACTACAGAAAAAATAGAAGTAAGCACAAACATCAATAAATCTTTGAGTATCCAAATATCTTTTAAATTTTCAAGTATCTTTAAATTTTATTCTATATATAGTAAGTCTAGATAAATAAACTATTGATTCCTAGATAATATTGCTTAGAAACGAGAAGAATGTAAAGAATATACAAAGCTCAGTATGTATATATACATTTTTCGGCAAATAATATGAAGAATATGCAAAGATGCATTTTTCAGCATGGATACCTAAGTAATATATTTACTAAGCAGTTATTTTGAGGCTATTTTTTCAAGCTAGATATTCACACAAACAAAATAGTTCACAAGGAGGGCATAAAAACTTTTTTGCTGATCAGAAGTCAAGTGTTGACTATTTTCTTTTCTAGTAAGACTTAAGCACTGGCAAAAAACAAATATGAAGGGTGGTTGTATGCATTCAATTGTGATGAATACACACCCTGATAATTCTGTACAGTGCTTAAGGCTTAGATAGTAAGAGAATAGTTAAATAAGTCATAGTTAAAGCCATCTAATCGCGTAAGTTTTCGATAAATTTACTGTTCATCAGGGTTGAAGTCTGAAATATGCAGATTTCGGTAAATTATTGTGCTTGAAAACAAGGGAAACTGCAAATTCACAACTGAAAGTTACTGAAAAAATCAATTTAAGTAGGTAGAAAATTATGGCGAATATCATTGGAAGCAACGGTAACGATACTCTAGTAGGCAGTTACAAGGCAGACACGATTAAGGGTCTTGCAGGTAACGATACCATCACAGGTAATGAAGGTGATGACAGCCTAACTGGTGGTGGTGGCAAAGATCAATTTGTTTACAATTACAATGCTGGAATTGATACGATCACTGATTTCGGTGGCGTAGGTAAAGGCGTAAATCCCTTGGCAGGAATCATTGCTGAAGTGGACACCATAAAATTTCAAGGCGATGGTTTTACTGCTCAAAATCTTCTGCTTACCCAGAATAGTAACAATTTGGAAATTACCTTTGAAGGGATAGATGGTGCCAAAGTCATTCTGCAAAACTTTGCCTTGGAAAACCTGGAAAACCTCAGCAAATCTACTGGTGCTACTGTCAACTTGGGCAATATCCTATTTTATGAGCAAACTAGTACAACAGATAGCTTTGATGTCTTCAATGCCAACTCCACCCAAAGTACTATTTTCAACTTGAACACAGTCACCTTCCTTAACGACCTGAACAATAATGTTAACGGCTTTAATAATTCAGATGATGTCATCAATGGTCAGGGTGGCGATGACCAAATCGATGGTAAAAGTGGCAATGATCTTTTAAGGGGTGGTGCTGGTAACGACATGCTCAGAGGTGATGCAGGAAATGATACTCTCATTGGTGGTGCGGGGAATAACACCCTCGATAGTGGCTCTGGCGACGATCACTTGAGTGCTGATTCTTCAACAGGCAATAATCTGCTTGATGGTGGGGATGGCAATGATGTGCTTTCCTCTGCTGGCAATTACAGTTCTGAAACGGTGTCGTCTGGTAATAACACCCTCAACGGGGGCAGTGGTGATGATCGCTTGTATGTTAACGTTTCAACAGGCAATAATCTGCTTGATGGTGGGGATGGCAATGATGTGCTTTCCTCTGCTGGCTACCCCAGAATGAGCATTACTCCTTCTTCAGGCAATAACATCTTCATCGGTGGACTTGGTAACGATAGCTTGAACGCTGAGTATTCAACAGGTAATAACCTACTCTCTGGGGGTGATGACGATGATATTCTCATCGCCTCTGGCTCTAATGACAATTACAATGGAGTAGCTTTATCTTCAGGTAATAACACCCTCAACGGTGGTACTGGTGACGATACCTTGAATGCAAACTATTCATCAGGCGATAACCTACTCTCTGGGGAGGATGGCAATGATTTTCTCTTTGCCTCTGGCTCTGACGGCGAGTACAGCTCCTATGTTTATGGCTATAGCTCCACAGGAGATAATACCCTCAACGGTGGTACTGGTGAAGATTCCTTAAGTGTTAACTATTCAGCAGGTTGAGCAAGCATTATCCCCACCATTGCTTCACAAAGGACATAGCAAAGATCGTAGACCGGACTTATTGCAGTATCGTCAAATGCTCTCGACCCTCGACCCAGTGGGAATACCACTAGTTAGCGCTACCCTGACTGGTAATGGTGCTGACGATCCAATCTATTTTCCCACATGGCAACGCTTGGTAGAAGTGATTGGGCATACAGACTTTCTCTACATTGCCGATTGTAAAGCATCCTCTTGGGCAAACCGGGCGCAAATTGACCGTAATAGCGGCATCTACTGCTTTCCCCTAGCAATGACTGGCAACCGCCCAGACATATTAAAGGATTGGGTACTTAACCCGCCCACGCCCATACAAAATATTTTCTTACCCACTCAAGTGCTAGTCGAGATACCAGCCTGCGACGGGTTTGAAGTGCCTCTAGGTAGTATTTGGCTTGATCCAAACACCAAAGAATGGCATCATTGGTCTGAAAGATGGTTAGTCATTCGCTCTGCGGCTTTAGCACGCCGACAAATCCAGGGATTGGAGCAACGCTTGGATACCGCAGAAATCGCTTTGACCAAACTTGCTCTCAAAACTGGAAACGATACCAAAGCTCTGCAAATTAAAGTTAATACTCTTCTCAAACGCCATCGGGTGAGTGACTACTTTGCCGTTAGGGTGATGCAGAAAATCACCTACAAAAAAGTCTACAACTCTTCTGGACGACCAGGCGCTAATGCCTCTTACCGTCGAATCAGGCAGACTACCTTACTATTAGATTACAAGCTTTTGCAGCCAGAAATTACTCTGGCTAAGACTTTAGCAGGGTGGCGATTGTTTGTTACTAATTCCCCAACACCACGCCTGACTCTAGAACAGGCAGTCCTTTATTACCGTGAACAATGGCAACCAGAAATGGGATTCCACCGTTTCAAACGGGGTCAATTGCCAGCATTACCAATTTACTTTCAAGATGAAACACGAATCAAGGGGCTAATGTTTTTACTGACTATAGCCCTGCGAGTTTTTACTCTAATGGAGTTTGTGGTTCGTCGTCAATTGTTACATCATAATGAATCTTTGGCTGGTCTGTATGATGGTAATCCCAAGCGCCACACAACCAAACCAACAGCAGAAAAGTTGTTGAATGCTTTCAATGGTATAACAATGTATTTTCATCGAGACGGCAGCTACGAAATGACTCAACTTGGTGAACTTCAACAACAAATTTTAACCCTGATGGGAATACCGCAGTCGCTTTACACCTTCCCTTACCTTGTACCTGGATAAGTGCTTACCAGAATCCTATCTAATTAAGCTCCATAAGCTTTACAGTGCATTAATTCCTCTTCTAGCTTTTTAAATCAGCGAACCGACCGTAATACTGCTTAATTCTTAACCGTTTTGGAACTAACACCTGGGACTTGATATAGCTTTAATCTTCTCATTTAGTTAGGTAAAGTAAAGTCAATATAAATACGTTGTTTCTGAATGTGAAGAGTCAGCAAAGATGGCTACCTAAGTATAAAAGTTAGTATATAGTTATAACTGTGTTTATACGTTTCCTATTTTAAAGCTAGAGAGCTATAGGCAATAGCCTACAGTGAAGTTACAGAAAGTCCTATTCCCTATCAACTGTTTGATACTTTCAATGCAGTTGAGTTTAGCAATTGATAAAAGCCTAACTGAAAGTACAATTTCAGGTGTTTAATCTTGTTTTCCTATACTTTTTCAATGAGGAATGCAATGGATAACATATGCATTCATCAAAGATATTTGAAAAAGTGTCAAACTCAGTATTTGATTTCTTTGTATGAGCTAAAGCTGAGAGAGTCCGAAATTGCTCACTCGATAAGTACGGCTTATAAGCTAATCAATAAGGCTAAACTTCGGGAATAATATTCACCTTTAAGGGTAGATGGAACTAGGCCAAAAAAAGTTTTAATTTTGGCGTAAGCGTAGTCCGTCGTAGACATCGCTTTGTGTTCTCAAACCTTACTGATTGCAATTAAAAACTTAAATTACAGCAGAAACACTCTAGGTAGGAAAAAGTTATGGCAAGGATTCTTGGAACCAACGATAATGATACTTTAATAGGCAGCAACAGAGTAGATCAGATTAATGGTAAAGCAGGTAGCGATCGCATTGAAGGTAAGAATGGTAACGACGTACTGCGCGGTGATGCTGGGGACGATACCCTAATAGGTGGTACTGGGAATGACGTACTCATTGATAGTTATGGTAACAACGTACTGGAAGGTGATGCAGGAAATGATACCCTGACTATTAGTGACTCTACTGGCAACAATAAGCTTTCAGGCGGAACAGGGAATGATTCTTTTTACGCCGATAAAGTCAAAGGTACAAATAACTTCAATGGCGATGCAGGGAATGATTCCTTTTATTTATCTGCCTCGAAGACTGTGCCTTCTTCCTTAATCACTCAAACTGTAGATGGAGGAAAGGATTACGATTACTTGTCTGTAGATTTCAGCCAGTCCTCTGAAGGAATAACTTCAACTTTCGATAGTTTTACCAACGAAGGCTTGATTACATCTGGTAACAATCAAGTTAGCTACAAAAATATTGAACGATTAAGGATTGTAGGCACAGCCTATGACGACCAGATTTTCGGCAGTAATGGCAACGATACGATTCTTAGCGGTAAAGGCGATGATTACATCAGTCTTGATTACTCAACTGCACCCTATTCCTTAATCACTAAAAAGATAGACGGAGGGATTGGCAATGACCGCTTATCTTTATATTTGACCAACGCTACAGGTAGAATCATTTCGACTTTCAATACTGCCACTAACGAAGGCTGGATTAGAGTTGGTACGAACCTGATTAACTATAAGAATATTGAAGGATTAGATATTAGGGGCACTATCTACAATGACTATATTGTAGGAACCAATGGTAATGATGACCTCTTCGGAGGCAGCAGTGGTAACGATACAAGTTACGGTGACGATCAAATTTTTGGTGGTGCTGGTAACGACTACTTGAGTGTTGATTATTCAACCAGCAATAACACACTCATTGGTGGCACTGGTAACGATAGCTTAATCGCTAACTCTTCCAAGGGTAATAACTTACTCTCTGGGGGTAATGGCAATGATAACTTATCTGTCTCTAATTCATCTGGCAATAACACACTCATTGGTGGTGCTGGTGACGATAGCTTAAGCGCGGACTCTTCCACGGGTAATAACTTACTCTCTGGGGGTGATGGCAATGATAGCTTATCTGTCGGTAGAGATTTTTTTAACAATACGTTTGCTAATTCTGGAAATAACACGCTCATTGGTGGCGCTGGTGATGATAATTTGAGTGTTGACAATTCATCCGGCAATAATCTGCTTGACGGTGGCGATGGCAATGACACTCTCTTTGTCTCTAGCTACTACGACTATTTAGGAAGGAATGCATCTGGATTTGGCAATAACACCATCAAAGGCGGGAATGGCAATGATTCCGTCTATATCATCTTAGAAAATCCTCCTCCATCTTTAAAGGTTCAAACAGTAGATGGGGGGGCTGGCGAAGATGTATTGAAATTCTATTATGCTTATCCTACCGAGGGAATTACTTCAACTTTCGATGCCACTACTAACCAAGGCTCAATTACTGCTGGTAATAATCTGATTAACTACAAAAATATTGAACAATTACAGATATCAGGTACAAACTACAATGATCGGATTATCGGCAGCAGTGGCAACGATTCCTTGGATGGGGGCATTAATGGCAATGACTTGATAGATGGTGGCGCAGGAGAGGATTTATTATCTTTTTATGGCTACCAAGCTACCGCCGGAATTACCTCAACTTTCAATGCTACTACTAACCAAGGCACAATTAAAGCTGGCTCACATCAAATTAGCTACAAAAATATTGAACGATTAGAGATTGTAGGCACACGCTACGATGATCAAATTGTCGGGAGCAATGGTAACGATTCGTTGGATAGCGGTGATAATGGAAATGATACAATAGATGGTGGTGCAGGGGAAGATTTATTATCTTTTATTAACTACCAGCGTAGTGAAAGAATCACTTCCACTTTCGATGTAACTACTAACCAAGGCACGATTAAAACTGGCTCAAATCAAGTTAGCTACAAAAATATTGAACGATTAAATATTTTAGGTACAGCCTACGATGATTATATTGTCGGGAGCAATGGCAACGATGTTCTCTCTGGTGGCGGTAATGGTAATGATCAAATATATGGCGGTGCAGGTGACGATAGCTTAAGCGCTGACTATTCAAATGGCAATAATCTGCTGGATGGTGGGAATGGTAATGATAATATCTTTGCCTCTGGATCTTTTTTTGAGTATCGTGGCGAGCTTTACATCGATACTACCTTTGGGAATAACACGCTCATTGGTGGTGCAGGCGACGATAGATTGATTGCTGACTATTCATCAGGCAATAACTTACTAGAAGGTGGCGATGCCAATGATTATCTCTCTGCTTCTGGTAATGATTTCTATACTGAATACGGCGTTTATTCGACCACTGGAAATAACACGCTCATTGGTGGTGCTGGTGACGATAGATTGATTGTTGACAATTCATCAGGCAATAACTTGCTCATTGGTGGCGATGGCAACGATCATCTTTCTGCTGCTGGTGCTGTTGGTAATAATAGCTTTAACGGTGGTCTTGGCGATGATATCCTGACTGGAGGTAAAGGTGCAGATACCTTTGTTTTCGAGAGTTACAATCAAGGGCTAGATCGTCTTGAGAACTTCAGCACAACTAATGATCGTATTCAGATATCCTCTGCTGGTTTTGGTGGCGGGTTAGTAACAGGTACACTTGAGACAAGTCAGTTTACCATCGGAACATCTGCAACCACTAACACTCAGCGATTTATCTACAACAGCGCTACAGGTGGATTGTTCTTTGACCTTGATGGCAGTGCGTCTGGGTTTACTGAGGTACAATTTGCACAACTATCTACTGGATTGTCACTAACCAACAACAATTTTGTGGTTGGTTAATCGGAGCTTGAGTTTGGACTAATTGGCATTTAGCAGCAATGAATAGAAAGCAAGAAAAAGTTACCCAACTTCTTTTAGAGGCTGAGTTAAGTTGAATCGTTGAAAAAGAAGCAGAAACTAAGCAGCAGTTAGATCAGCGTTCTTAAGTGATTCTTCGGTTTTAGGTTTTTTAGATGGGTGTTTTTTGACAGTGGGATAACGGGGACGTTGAGGTGGTTGATGCCCTTGGGCAAGGTCTGCGTCAATCTCCTCCGTGGCTTGCACAAAGAAAGGCGTTGCCGTAACCTCGGTCATAAGCAGCAAGCGGTCTTTTTTCTAACTCACGAGTGATTTGTTTGAGTTGGAATGCTGCTTTAGTTGTTGGTGTTTCAAAGCTGGTGATCCGTTCATGTTTCAACGGTAATGCCCAACTTCCATCCGCCTCTGGTATCCACGAAGACAGTACTGTAACGAAAGTCCGATGCCTATGCTCCCCCCTCTATCCCCATGAAAAGTTCTTTCTTTTAGTGTCTTCGCTTCTGGTCTTGCCCAAAAGCTATGATCTCCTGCTAGAAATGGCTGTTCATCCGTCGCTACCTCCTGTACCAGTAGCTTCATCAGCAACATTTTCGGTGGACGACTATCATGTAGTGCCGCATAAATGCTCGACCATTGCCGTCGAAATACTGGGCTTTGTGACAAGCTTACAAATGATGGGATACTCGGACTTGTCAATACTGCATCCATCAATTCAAATACTGCATCTTTGGCCTTCCCCAAACAATCATAGACAGCTTGGCGGAATTTTTCTAGTTGTGTCAGGCTCATCGCGTCAATGATTTATCGATTACTTTCATTGACTTTACGGCAGTCAGTGTTACTGCTGACTGCTTTTCTCTAGCCTTTTAGTCCAAAGTCCAGTCATTTGCCACATCTACAGATGTGAAATCATTGGTAGCACTAAATTTTTGGCGTATTTTATCAATAGCATCTGATGAACGGGCGCAACCAATAACAGTATGTCCCTGTTGAATAAAACCCTCGGTCATCGCATAACCTAGACCTTTACTTATGCTTGTAATTAAGATGAGCTTACTCATATTTGTCTGTTATTCCTGTTCTGAATCAATAATTCGTGGGAAAAAATAACCGCTACCTCTTGCTGTGATAATGAATTCTGGGTCGTTGGGGTCGGATTCTACCTTTGTCCGCAATCGTGAAATATGCACATCTACCACACGGGTGTCTGTATTCATCTCTGGTACAAAGCCCCACAATTGCTGTAATATTTCGACCCTTGAAAAAATCTTTCCCGAATGATTAACTAACAACTCTAATAAGCTAAACTCCACACCTGTCAACCGAATGCGTTGCTCATTTTTGTGGACTTGCCGCTTATTGATATCGATTTTGAGATTGTCCAGATGGATTATCCCAGAGTTAGGAATACTATTAATGCTGGTTTTGTGGGAGCGTCGTTTTAGTACGCAGGCAATTCGAGCTTCCAGTTCCTTGGGTGAGAAAGGTTTCGTCATGTAGTCATCAGCACCTAACTCTAGCCCAGTGATTCGGTCTGCTACATCTCCTAAAGCTGTGAGCATGATAATTGGCACATCTGATTGTTTTCGTAATTCTTGACAGACACCGTAGCCATCTAGCTTTGGCATCATCACATCCAGAACTATTAAATCAGGGGTCAACAGGTGAAAAGCTGACAAAGCTTCTTCACCATCACTAGCTGTCACTACGCTGTAGCCAATCATTTCTAACCGCGTCTGTAAAATTCGGCGGATGCTGGCTTCGTCATCTACTACTAAGATTGTGCCTTTATCACTTGATAAGTTTCTCAACGCTGTTCCTCCACAGCGAGAACTCTCAACCATCTATTATCTGCTTATTAGGACTCAAAAACGCAAAACAATCTTGACCTACAGTCATGATGAAGAAGCGATCGCTTAATACTTGCATCTGTATAACAGATTATGCTGGGGCATCTGTATGAAAAAGAAATTTGTACTCAATTGGTAAATTCTTCAGCAAGGAACTCGTATTTTCCATAGATTTGGTGTACCTTGTTAATTCCGTGCAATTATTAATACCCATCTTCTCCCAACTTTACTCATCCAAATTTTAAGCCAATGCCTTCGAGGGAACAGCCGATGAATACTTCTAATGAGATACAGACAAAGAAAATCATCAAAAAATCCGACAAGCTTACTCTAAAACAGATGAAATTAATCGAAGAAGCAGAAGACCAACTTCTTCAAGCTAATACTGTCAATTCTCCAGCCCCTGTGGTTGAGGTTGAGGAGAAACCAGTAGCGATTTCAGAGCCTAGAGTTCCTGACTATGTTCCATTCCTTGACAATCCTCCAGTACAATCGGTGGGCAATTCCGGCTGGCAAGTGTCTGATGTCTGGCGGGATATTCGAGTAGATGATTTTTGTAATTAAAGCAGATAATTTGTATTCCCAGACGGTTCTGCATCAAGGCGGTTGCAGTTATGCATGATCCGAATCTTAGAAATTGAGGAACAGGAACCGCTTCAGGGAGAAAAGTTTTCCCGAATGCAATATTGGCAGCAATGCCTCTGTCTCTTCGCTGAACCAATATTATGGCAACCGCCTGAGCAACTTTTGTAAACTATCTTTGCACTCAGTCAAAGTTATGGTTGCATTGTGCCTATAATAAGTTACGGCTAACTATAACTGGAAGTTAGCATTTAAAACCTGTGTATTGCTTGACTTACGCATTATAGGCGATACCAGGGATAACCAAAATTCATCGGCAGCGCAATAGTTTATATTCCGTTGCCAACATGCACCCTCCGCGATCGCATGTTGGAAAAGGAGTGAGCAGGGGGGCAGAGGAGCAGAGGGGCAGAGGAGCAGAGGGGCAGAGGGGCAGAGGAGATGGAGAAAGAACCGATTAAAAGTCATAAAGACTTGAAAGTTTATCAAATGGCTTTTGATGCCGCCATGAAAATCTTTGAACTCTCCAAAAAATTTCCTGTCGAAGAGCGTTATTCATTAACTGATCAGATTCGTCGCTCGTCACGCTCTGTTTGTGCAAATTTGGCTGAAGCTTGGAGAAAGCGGCGATATGAAGGAGCCTTTGTCGCGAAACTGAATGACTGTGAAGCTGAAGCTGCTGAAACTCAGACTTGGATTGAGTTTGCTGTTAAGTGTAACTATCTAGATATCGAATTAGGTAGAGAACTATATGGAATCTACAACCAAATCTTAGGTGGCCTGGTGAATATGATTGCCAACCCAACACCTTGGTTAATGAAACGTTAGCATTCTTTCTTTCCCGATCTCCTCTGCCCCTCTGCTCCTCTGCTCCTCTGCCCCTCTGCGGTTGTGACTGTAACCATAAGTTTGCCATTTTTGAAACCATAACTTTGCCGCAGTAAGAGTTGAAAAGTAGATTATTAC
>NZ_JBIQNW010000119.1:0-10109 GCF_047228265.1 Nostoc sp. UIC 10607
TTCCCAGTCTGAGACTCTTGACGAGACAATCCTAAAAGTCGTTTCTAGACTGCTTTTTACGTTAAGTTGACACCAATTACAAATGTGCCACTGGACTATGAGCTAGATTTCTGGGTCAACTAAGCGGGTAGTGGGACGACTCTGATACAAATCTTGAACAACTTGGATAGCAGAAACTACAGCTACAAGGGCAATGACTGCAACAGGTAACAAACCTTTGCCAAAGATAGCGATCGCTAGCAGCACAACTGCACCCCCAAGTCGATACTGGGAACGAATTTTGCAATAACGGATTACCCCAAATCTATGAAGAATACTGACAGCCAAAGAGCATAATGCTACTGCACCACAGATGAGCCATCGTTGGGAATCGGGTAGTGCTAAAGTTGGCTTACTCAACAAGATTTGTTCTACCCCGACTCCAGCAGCAGTAATCCCAATCACTAGGGGTAAATGGGTATAAAGCCAGAGATTAACAACGCTAACTTTTCCATGCGTCCGCGCTATCTCAATAGGTTTACCACCAAGGTTATCAAAATAAACCCACCACCAGCTAAAGGCGATAATTAGACCAAACACGGCGGAAATTGCGGTTAAAACATCCCATTTCTGCTCAGAAACACCATTGACCACTGCAATGATCGCTTCACCCAAAACAATAATGGTAAATAGTCCGAAACGTTCTGGTAAGTGGGAGGCGTGGGGGAGTAACCCGATCTGAAACTTATGTCCTGTTAAGGGTGTGGCAAAGTCAATAATTATTCCCAGTGTCCAAAATCCGAATCGCCAAGGAATTGGTACAGATGCTGATATTAACCAAAGCAAGGCTGCGATCGCAAAACCAATAGCGTAGCGAGTGGTCAAAGGACGTGCGGAGGGGATATGTCTTCCAGCACGAACGTACTCTATTACAAGCACGGCCCGACCAAGAGCATAGGAAATGGCAAAACCAGGGGAACTCTCACCCAAACCGTGGTGAATATTAATAGCCATCGCTGCTGCTGTCAGCATTTGTATACCAATGAGCAGTCGATGTCCCACATCATCGCTATCAAAGCGGTTGGCATAGAATGTGGTGCCAATCCATGACCACCAAACTGGTATAAATAGAACTACAAACCCAAATAATCCTGATAAAGAGATATTTTCATTAAGATTGTGGGCGAGTTGAGAAACTGCAACGACAAAAACCAAATCATAAAACAATTCCAGCCAAGTGGCGCGTCGTTCTTCTTCGGTGTCTTCACCAATGCGTAATCTTGGCGGTTGGAGAAAATTTGCCATAGTGCTAATTGCGAATCGCTAATTGTTTTTTACCATTAGCTGTCATCCATTAGCGAGTGCATAGACGTTTCTGCATAAATCCCTAAAAACCTGCTGACAATACAATAGACATTTTCGAAATTGACGTAAGTAAGTGGCAATAATAAATCAAACTATGTTAGGCAATGTAAATTTAATTAAATTGGCTCCTAGTAGGTTGCTCCAGCCCTTACTAAAAACCTTTAATTGTTTACGCCCACTTACATTAGGCACACTTCATGAATTGTGCTTACCAAGGATTTCGAGCAACACATAATTAATTTTTGGAGATGTTTAATAGAAATAGCAATCTGTTAAACGTCGGCGCTTTATCGGCAACCTGTAGTATATACAATGTAGTAACGATACGTGCAGGCTCCAGATGCCTAGTGAAGTTTGGCTCAACAAACTCATAAGCAACTGTACCAAAAGGAGCAATCACATAGGTAACTTAGTTTCTGATTTTAAAGCGGGCGATGGGACTCGAACCCACGACGTTCACCATGGGAAGATGACATTCTACCACTGAATTACACCCGCGAATTGCTGCCATCGACTTACGACTAAAATAAACTATACCATTATTTACAGCTATTTTCAATTGCTAGAACATGCACTGTTTGGGCAACTGCTGATGTATGAGTCCTGTAGTTGTTCAAATTGGGAAATCTTTTTAGCTAGCTGATGACGGCACTTACTAAACATAATTTAACTAAAGAACAATGTCCTCACCTCGCTCGGTGAAGCGAACCTCTTTAATATTCCATTGAGCATTACTTGTTAGGGTTTTGCGAAGACTGCCAAACAGAGCAAACTGTTCACAACTAGAAAGAGAAGCTATTTGTCGCTTTGAATCAGGGGATATTCGCAAATCAACTGTAGCAATGCCATTTTTGATGTTGACACGATACCCAGACAAGCTAAAGTCACTTGTATCTCGTTTTTCTAAAATTTTACTCACTACATTTGTTACTGGTTCCTCGGCTGGGACTGAAACCTTTTCTGGAATGAGTTCTTGACACTGAGTATCACTTGTATATAGTGTGACGTTGGTAGTTTTGCTAGTGGCAACTTTAGGAGTTAATGAGGAAGGCGTATTTTCCTTGGGAGATTCTTGATTAGGAGGTTTTTCTCTCAATTGAGCTACGCTAGGAATCTGGCTGGGAGTCTGAGACAATGGGCTATTCGTCGGTGTCGTAGTAGAGGATGGTGTTTCGCTGTCAATATTACGAGTGGTGGGGTTAGAACTACAACTGCTGAGGCTAACAACCATTGTCACAAAAATAAGGGGTAAAAAATATCTCTTGGTTGTGTTCATAAATTTTGCTTACAAGTGATGTTGTTGCTATCAATTTCAGTGTCGCTGGTATCAATTCCGCATAAATTAGTGAATTTTGAGCCAGTCTATAAAGTGTCAACCCGAAATCTGTTAAAGTCGAGGGTTATACTATACACCGAAATTACAACATCGCGTCTACGCCAATCCCAAAAAGCTTGGCATAAAAAGCAGAAATGGAGCAAACAAAAATATACCGACCTTTGCTTGAATTAATAATGTGGTTTATTTATCTGAAAATAGCTGTAGGTTTGAGCAGATTACGCACGCTCTGCTGTATATCTTCTTGTTTAACTAGAGCCTCACCAAGTATGACGGCATGTGTACCAGCTTCAGCTACAAGGGATAAATCAGCAGGTGTATACAAGCCAGACTCACTGACGACGATAATGCCCAAACTTTGTAGTTGCGATCGCCTAGCCGCTAGTAGTTGACCAGTTGTGCCAATATTGACACTAAAATCTACTAGACTTTGGTTGTTAATTCCTATTAAGCGCACATCATCAAGCTTTAGCACCCGATCTAGTTCTGCCAAAGTATGGACTTCTATTAAAGCATTCATTCCCAAATAGTGAATCACTCGCAAAAAGTTTTGAAGTTCCTTATCTGAGAGAATTCCTGCAATCAGTAGCACTGCATCTGCGCCTGCTGCTCGTGCTAAATAAATTTGGCAGGGGTCTAAAATGAACTCTTTGCACAGTAGAGGCAATCCTACCCGGTAGCGAATGGTGCGTAAATTCTCAAAGCTGCCATGAAAGAACTTCTGATCGGTGAAGACAGAGATACAAGTTGCGCCACCACGTTCATAAGCTTTGGCGATCGCTACTGAGTCAAAGTCTGCTTTAATAATTCCGTGAATTAAAGATGCTTTCTTCACCTCTGCAATGATGCAAGGTCGGTAACGACTCTGTTGCAAAGCGGAGAGAAAATCTCGCACGGTCGGCGCAGCAGTTAACTGGCGTTGCAAAGAAGCCAAAGACATCTCTTGTTGGATTTGTGCGACTTCATGCTTTTTCTGCCATATGATCTCTTTAAGAGTAGGTTGCAAATGAGTATTAGGGGTAGTAGCTGGGTAAGTCATATGTTAAGGATGGGGTGGCCAAAAAAGTATGAATTATAAAATTTCAGGCTACCCTACAGATATTCATTTCGATGGGCCTTAGTGGAAACGCCTTTAAAAAATAGGAATCTGTGAATAACCGGACGTTCAAAGCTTTCAATCTTCATCTTTTCCTTATGTAATTTTGTGATCAATGCCTTGAACTAGCCTTAATGACTCTTTTCAAAAATGAAGCCAAGTTGATTTGAGTTTCAACGCTTTTACAGCCTCACTATCACTTTGATTTTGTTTTGAGCTTTCAACTAAGCAGTTATTTTTGAGCAGTCGGATATAGGTGCGGTAGGGTATGTAGTCTATCGGATTGTAGCCAGCAAACCGCAGAATTAAAACACATGCCCAGGAATATTTGCCAGCAATAATTGCTTTAAGGATTTGCTCAATTTGTTCATTATTGATTTTCTTACCTATTTGTGTTTGATAACCAGTGATGTTTTGAGTCATAATATGCGCTCTTTGGTGTAAATTAAAACTGGTTTGTATCTGGCAATATTTATCTTATTTTCTCTGTATTGCGTTTAGTAAAATTTCTCTCATCCTATAAATAATCTATCTTTTGTGCCCACTAACAGACTAAGTTTTTAATGAATACCAGACTGACTTATCTTGATAGAGTTATTAATTGATTAGCTATTAGAAGTGATTGATATTGGATTTTAATAATCAGAATTTATTTTTAAATTTATTTAAGACCATTATCTATATCTCAAATAATAGGAGCCTCAGATAATGTTAGGTAAACTTAAATAAAGTTATTAACAATTGCAAATCCATATTAAAAGTAGGGGCGGGTCTAACCAGCATCATAAATATCTTGTTAAACCCGCTCTTACAAATGAACCGTATTGCAGAAGCTGCTTCTTCGTTAAGCTTACTGAATCTTCGCCAAAAGAGTATATGAACAATTTTTTGGTAGATATGTCTATTTTTTCGCTTTTGAAGTCTAATTTATTTTCATTAGTATAAAACTAACTTTAACTTAGGATAGGGAACATGGATATTATCAAGTTTTATATGGTAATGAGAACTGCGTTACTGGATTTCTCTTGTGCTGTCCTCCAATTACGCCTATGGAAAGGTGTAAGTAGCCATAAATTCCCCTAAATCGTATTCATCAATACATAGCTGTTTAATCTTTTCTACTTCTTTTGGAAGAATTATTAGCTACATTCACAGGATTTAAAAAAAATGTATTCCTTGTGACAGATGACAAGCTGTCTTATCATATAGTTAGATGCCTAAGTGAGCAAATTAAAGGCTGTTAAAATAATAATCAATGATTTACTTCTTAAAGCCGGAACTATTAGAGCAAATGCATCTTAATTAGAATTGACAAAATTAAGATATTATGCATCAAGTACTTTTGCTGATAAATCTTCTCTTGATTGCATAACAGTGACCAATAGTTACAAATAATTAGCTAAAATCAAAACTTAATATGGGATTTCGCATGTTTTATTATGTTTTGGTACAAAATTTTGAGATAGATAGTCAATAAATATGCCAAATATTTCTCGTAGTTAGACACGATTCAAAACTACATGAGGCATATCTATGCTGATTGGAGGTTTTTTATGTATACTGCTATACATGAGACAAGAGCAGAACCACTAGATATTGCTATTATATCTAGTCCAAAGTTTGAAAAAAGTTGAATTATTGATGTTGTATTTCTAACGCAACTAATAAGATTTTATTTCTTTTAAATAAAAATTTATTAAATATAATAAGCTTCTTGATATTATAAATAAATCAAATAATTAATCATAAGTAAAACTAAATACTACCTATGGGTGTTTTTAATTTCATTATTCCTATTTAACTTAGGAAGATGATAAATAATATTTATATTTAAATATTTATATTTAAGTGTTGACCAATAATTTCTTTATGTTACCAACATAAAAAATATCATTTTTTCTTGTTAAGATTATATTTAAAATCATAAGTAATTTCTGGGTCTTTCTAATTCAATTTATTTAGAACTAGCCAATAGTAGCATCAGAATTTGCGGAAGTTGTTATTAGCAACTCATTAACGGCTATAGTGCCGATTTATTTAACCAAATGTCTAGGGATATGGATTCTGGAGGCTATAGGTTAATTCAATCTAACTTTCATATGGTTCAACAACCAGAAATGGAGTTTTGTTGGTTTCCTGATAGTAGTGCTTTGAGTTGTTAATTAACAAATATCTTCAACTCAACACTCATAGTTTTTTTTACAGAGTACTCGGCACAGAGTTTAATCATCATTCCCTGCCACAAAAATCCTAGTGATAGAAAAATGAGATACGAATCGTCGAAAAAAATTCTTGTAATTGAAGATGATGCTGTTACTCGCAATCTCTTCTTAGAGGTTCTTGAGGCTCAAAGTTTTGACACAATAGGTGCTGAAGATGGATTGGCTGGTATCGAGCAAGCACAAAAGCATTTACCCGACTTGGTGATTTGCGATATTCAAATGCCAGATATGGATGGCTACAGCGTTTTGACTAGGCTGCGCCAAGATCCTGACACAGCAATTATTCCTTTCATTTTTTTGACTGGTAGTAATACTCAAAAAGATGTTCGTAAAGGTATGGAATTGGGAGCGGATGATTATCTTACTAAACCCTCTACTATAGAGGATTTGCTCAGAGCGATCGCTGTGCGATTAGAAAAACAAGCTTTCTTGAGATACTGGTACGCTACTAACTCTCATCAAGTTGCCCAACCACTACCTTCATCGTTCAACTCTGAGTCCATTTTCCCATCTATTCCCCAACTAAAAGCAGTTTTCGATTTTATTGAAGCTAATTATCGCCAAGGAATTACTTTATCTGATGTGGCTCTTGCTGTTGGTTATTCGCCTGCTTACTTGACTAATAGAGTAGCAAAACAAACAGGGGAAACTGTGAACGGTTGGATTGTCAAGCGGCGGATGGCAGCAGCACGTCCTTTACTCAGAAATACTAATCAGACAATCGACCAGATTGCTATTGCACTAGGCTATCAAAATACGTGTCATTTCTCTCGCCAATTTCGTCAACACCACGGGCTTTCTCCTAAAATTTGGAGAAAACAGCAACAACTTATTCAGCCTTCTAGAAGTGCGAAGCTAGAATTAATTAAAAATCGTAGTGAGCTAGAAAAACTTGTGCCTTTAGGTTGCTAATTAAAAGCAGATTACTAGTTTTCACTACTTTTTTGCTTGGTCAACTCCTGGACTAATAATTGCACTCCCAAAGCCAACAAACCAATTGCTACTATACCAAATATCCCGCTTCCTAAAGCAACTACACCAACAACCAGAGTCCGAACAGCAGAAGAAATTTTAATTACCAATGGATTAATTGAATGGATAGGTTTAGTAGCAAAATTTGTAGCGATCGCAATCATCAGCGAATACGCTGCAAATCCCATTCCTCCTGAAATCACCGCCCCAGTAAAACAGCGTAACGGACTCGCTGTAACCTGTTCTTTAGCATCTGTTTGCGGCGTTAGATTTTGGTCATTCATAATATTTTAGATTTTAGACTTGGTTGTGAGTGCTCAGTCGAACGATTTTAGATTTTGGATTGGAGTATTAGGAATAATTATTGTCCTTAGCTAATCGTCATTCAAATTGCATCTTTGTGTCTTTGCTTTTTTCTCGCGATTTGAACTATGCAACTTAAAAACTCATCAGCTTATTCCCTATACTTCACTAACGAAAAAAATTATTTAAACAGACGATGCCACTTTAATACCATGTGTGATTGTCCGAGTTACAAACAATTCTAAGTCTTCATCAAGAATTGCTTCCCTCACTTGCAGCTTAACTTGTTCTGCCTGCTGTTGAGACTCAAAAAGAGCAAATACTGTTGGGCCAGAACCAGACATCATTGTTCCTAAAACGCCTTCCTGATTTGCAAACACTTCTCGCAACTGCAAGACTTGGGGATAAGCTGGTAATACCACGCGCTCTAAATCATTGTGCAATTTTTGGGCAATTTCTCTCGTATCTTTATCCAAGATAGCTTTTACTATTGCTCCTGAATGAACTGCGTTAGCACGCGCTGCCAAGCTATCGCTATCTCTAATATAAGAATTACTAAACTGCTGTCTATAGGTTTTGTACGCCCAAGGCGTGGAGACTTCCAGACTGCGGTATTTCCCCAATACTATATATATGTTATCTAAACTCGGTAGGGGAGAAAGTTGTTCACCCCTACCTGTTGCGATCGCAGTTCCACCCGCTACACAAAATGGGACATCTGAACCAAGTGTGCCTCCCAACTCCTCTAATTCTGATTGAGTTAATCCCAATTTCCACAGTAAATCTATTCCCACCAACACAGCTGCTGCATTCGTCGAACCCCCAGCCAACCCAGCTGCTACAGGAATCTGCTTGTTGACGGTAATCTCCACACCCCCATATCTAGCAAAGGCTTCGGGAAATTGCCTCACCATTAATTCCGCTGCCAGGTATGCCAGATTACTTTTATCTGTCGGTACTTGTGGGTGGTTGCAGTGAACACGTATATTGTCAGTACTGATGGAATGCACATGAATTTGGTCTGCAAGCCCGATGCTTTGAAGTATCATGGCTAACTCGTGATAGCCATCGGGGCGATCGCCAATGATTTCCAGATACAAGTTGATTTTGGCAGGGGCAATTAGGCTGTAGGAACGCATTTTGAAAAAGTTAGAAGTTAGGGGTTATGGGTTGCTAGTTGTGAATGGGTGAATTTTAGATTTGGAATCAAAGCAATCATCTACATATTCACTCTTAACTCTTCACTTTTAACTCCTAACTCATTCGCTAGGATTACCCATTGCTGAACGCTGAGGTCTTCAGCTCTAGCTTGGGGATTTATTTTTAATTGTTCCAGTAATTGGGCCAGATGATCGCGTTCTATCACAGATTGCAAATTATTTCGTAACATTTTGCGCTTGGCACCAAACCCCAACTTTAGGAAATTTTCTAACTGTCGAGGATTAAGTGCTGGTATTTCTATTTTTCGGGGACGCAATCGAACCACTGCTGAATCGACTTTTGGCGGTGGATGGAATGCGGTCGCGGGAACTGTGCAGATTAACTCACACTCAGCCAAATACTGTACCCGCACACTCAACGCCCCAAAGGCTTTTGATCCTGGTTTAGCATACAATCTTTCTGCGACTTCTTTTTGTACCAGCAACACTATTGAGTCAAATGGTTCGGGGTTGGGATTAGCGATCGTACCCAATAGTTTCTCAATGATTGGCCCTGTAATGTTGTAGGGAATATTGGCTACTACCTTATTTGGCTTTTGGAAATTGGGAAAGGCTGCCAGATAAGATGGTAAATCTAGAGTCAGAAAATCGCCTTGGAGCAGTAAAAAATTTTTAGTTTTACCAAGCTGCTTTGACAACAGTTGGCATAAGTCGCGGTCTATTTCAACTGCAACCAGAGATTGCACTAAGGGTAATAAACGACGAGTCAGAATCCCGGTTCCGGGACCAATTTCCAAGATGCGATCGCCTTGGGCGGAGCGATCGCTTTCTGTACACTCTGCTGCTTTAATAATTGCGTCGAGCGCCTTTTCACTTTTGAGCCAATGTTGAGCAAAGACCTTACGCGGTCGGATCATCTGTATTTCTTGCCTAGTCTAGTTTTTAGCATTTTCTCAAAAATTCATTATAAATTTTGAAGTCCCTCTACAGCGCTAGACTCACTGTAACGCCTATCTTCTTTTCCAAACACTCCGCGAATGTAACGGTGGCGATCGCGTAAATATCAATATCAGCGTCACCCGTAGGATGGGAGCGCTAAACCCCAAGCTCCGCAACTACATATAACAATATGTAGTTAGTTCGAGCATTTGGATTCAAGATAAATCCCTCTAGCAAGACTACCTCCTGCCTTTTTCGATGATTATTACTATAATTACTCAAACTGCATCAGATCCCATTATTTTAGATACAAGCAACATGCATTATTCACACAGTAAGGTTTAGCCGCCTCGTTCTCCCTTCCCTCCTGTTGCTTGACCCATTCACCTGAAAGTACTGTCATTCAAGCAACTTGCCCTTTTAGAAAAAAAAATAAATTTACCCCTTGACAAACTAGGGGATGACTAGTTACTCTAGTTAAGTGGGAAGGCGAGAGACGCCAACCACCGCTGAACCTAAAAAACATAATACTTTGAAAGCTTAAGAAAAAACCAATCCTCGTCAAAAGATTTTGCTTTTGGGGTTTCCCAAAAAGATAATCGAAATTATAACTAGGATTCCGGAAAATATTTTTTTCGGAGCCACAAACTCGAAACACAACAAAACGGAGAGTTTGATCCTGGCTCAGGATGAACGCTGGCGGTATGCTTAACACATGCAAGTCGAACGGTGTCTTC
>NZ_JBIQNW010000120.1:0-9345 GCF_047228265.1 Nostoc sp. UIC 10607
TATAAGGCTTTAATTCCGTTATCTTCTGATACTCTAACTATTCGGCCAATTGTTCAAGTTATTTTTACATGATTCCTTAGCTATGTCTCAATTCGATTAGCCTTAATTTTTAGCAGATGAATATTTTCCTCTAATTTGTGAGAAATTACGGTAATCTGCATTTATTCCAGAATGAGTAAAAAACACCTACAAAAGCTCCCAAAATGAGATAAGCCACCAGTGTCGGAATCACCTGCTGTTGTACATGATTCAAAATAGCGATAAACAAAGCTAAACCAAAATTTCGAGCAATACAGAAAATCGCCAAGGTAGATCGGGTATCATCATCGAATCTGCCTAAAGCGTGTCCAATTCCTAGAGAGGCAATCACCATAATTGCGATCGCTACCAGTGGTAATTCCCCAACTTTGGAAAACATTGGCAGCCCTAAGATGCACACTAAAACAACCAGCCCTAAAAAGAGACTGTTAGCAATAAAAGTCAAGGGTTTAGCAATCTGTTGGGTAAATGTAGGCGTGAACTTTTGCATCAAAATACCGAGACTGACAGGTAATAACTGCACCATAATGACTTGCCGGGCAACTTCTAAAATTGCCACCTTTTGTGAAATACTCGCAAATAAGGCGGCAAAAATCGCCAAAGTAATGGGAGTAACAAAAACCGCCAGTATTGCCAGAGTTAGCTGAAGACTTGCTGAGTAGTGGAAGCTGCCTCCAGCCTGTTGCGATCGCTTTGTGGTCAGAGGCGCACCCGGAGAAGCTGCAAGTATTGCCAATCCGATCATCACTGCCGGTGGTAAGTTAAACAGTTTCAGCAGGAGAATAACCACTAGAGGAACCAGCACAACAACCGCTAAAAGCGCACGGAATACTAAGGCAGGTTTTCGCCAGAAGGAGCGCATCTTTTCAAAAGAGAGGTTGCACCCTATGGCTAACATCAGAGAAAAAATAGTGACTTTAACGAGAACCAGTAATAAGGGATGGTGCATAGCTCCACTGATAGCGTAGTGTAAAGCCTTCTCTTCTCTTTCAGAGACGCTAACGCGAACGAGAGGCTGCGCCAACGGCATGGCTTCTCTACGAGACGTTACCGCGAACGCTTAGAGCGAATCTGCGTACCCCTACGGGGAAGCAAGCTACGCTTTTAGCGTCTCGTAGAGAGCGTCTTGCAATTTTTAATTAATAATTTTTAATTTTTAATTGGAGCGTACTCCTACGGAGAAGCAAGCTACGCGCAGCGTCTCGTAGAGAAGCGACTTGACTCTCTACTGTCGTGCCATAATGGTACGCATTTCAGCTTCCTTATCTTGAATCAAATCTCCAGTAACATCCACTATCACACTATAAATCTTGCCCGTAAACTTGAATGGCGGTTCATAATCAGGTGTTACAGGCGCACCAGGGGCAATTCCACAAGTCACACCACTGGTCAGACCTAGTGCTAAGGGAGTAGTTACAGGGACATCAGCTTGCCCAACTAATTTCCCATCAATATAAAGTTCGGCGCGACCTGGCGTTCCTTTCCCCTTGGCTAAATCTGGTTGACCCGTGACTTTAAACTCAAAGCGCAACTGGTGACGACCTTCCGGCACAGATGACCCAGACTCGACATGATAGAGCGATCGCGCTACATAATTATGAACCCAGTGCAGTTTGCCATCTTTGACATAGAAGGAGTAGCCACTATCATTACCTCCATGAGCCAGTAATACTCCTTCTGCACCACCTGTGGGAATTTCCACATCAGCCGTAATACTGTGAGAACGATTGAGCAACTTGACGGCACTATTGGCTGGGATTGCCTGAGTATCAGGATAGTAAGTATAGCGGCTACGATTGACGGCAATCTGAGGACGTTCTTCTGCAAATCGTTGTACGCCTCTGCCATCCACAGGCAATACATTGTATTTACCCGCCTCTACGTACCAAGTGGCAATCATCTCAATCAATTTAGGGCGATTATCAGCCGCAATATTATGATTTTCCGCAAAATCTGAGGCGACGTGATACAGCTCCCAATGATGGGTATCCAAATCCGTCAGAGTTTCTGCCGAAATCGCCTCACCAAAAAACTGACCTGCTTCTGCAAATGAGGGGCCAGGCCAAGGACAAACCGCCCGCCAACCATCATAGTAAAGAGAACGATGTCCCATCATCTCGAAATATTGGGTCAGGTGCTTAGTAGGTACGGTACTATGATTAAAAGTATGGGCAAAACTGACACCTTCAATGGGAGATTGAGTAACACCCTTAATCGTTGTTGGTGGTTCAATTTCCAGTAATTCCAGCACAGTCGGTACTAGGTCAATAGCATGAGCGTACTGAGTACGGATTTCACCTTTTGCCTCAATGCCTTGATTCCAATGGACTATCAAGGGATCGCTGATTCCACCCCGATAAGTTTCCCGTTTCCAACGACGGAAAGGCGTATTACCTGCCCAAGTCCAACCCCAAGCATAATGGTTGAAAGTTTCTGGACTACCTAGCTTATCTAGTGCCTTGAGATTTTCCTCTAGGGATTCTGGCACATTGTTAAAAAAGAGGTTCTCATTAACTGAACCAGTTGGTCCCCCTTCAGAACTTGCCCCATTGTCCGAGATGACTATAATTACAGTATTCTCGAACTCGCCGATCGCTTTGAGGAAATCGAGTAAGCGACCGATATGGTGGTCAGTGTGGGTTAAAAAGCCAGCATATACTTCCATCATCCTGGCATAAAGCCGTTTTTCTGCGGCTGAGAGGGAATCCCAGTGCGGGACATCGGGATCATGGCGGGAGAGTTCGGCATCGGTGGGGACAATTCCCATTTCCTGCTGACGTGCAAAAACCTTTTCCCTGTAAGCTTCCCAGCCATCACCAAACTGTCCGGCGTAGGCATCAGCCCATTCTTTCGGCACATGATGGGGGGCGTGCATCGCACCAGGACAGAAATACATGAAAAAGGGTTTATCGGGGGCAACCTGCTTGGCATCAGCGATAAAGCTAATTGCCTTGTCTGCCAAGTCTGCGGTCAAATGGTAGCCTTCTGCGGGGGTCTTTTCTGGCTTAACGGTGTGGTTGTCATAAACCAAATCTGGATAATACTGGTGGGTTTCTCCGCCTAGAAAACCATAAAAACGTTCAAAACCGCGACCAAGAGGCCAGCGATCATAGGGGCCGGCCGCAGATATCTGGTCTGCGGGCGTTAAATGCCATTTCCCGATTGCATAGGTGTTATAACCCTTCTGTAATAATATCTCCGAGAGAAACCCATTCTCAAAAGGAATATTCCCATTACCACCCGGATAACCCGTAGAACCTTCTGTAATGCAGGACATGGCATTAGAATGGTGATTGCGCCCAGTCAGAAGACAAGAACGGGTGGGTGAACACAACGCCGTTGTATGTAAATTGTTGTAGCGTAAGCCATTGGCGGCTAGTGCGTCTAGGTTGGGTGTTTTGATGGGACTTCCGTAACATCCAAATTGCCCAAAGCCTGTATCATCGAAAACGATAAATAGGACGTTTGGTGTTCCTTCTTTAGATCGCAACGGTTCTGGCCAAGCTGGACTGGATTTATCAACTGTTCGACCGATGACACCGGGGAAAGTATTTCCGGGTTTGTATTCACGCAGAGACATAAATCTGACCTCTTGAGAATATGTAATTTTTAACAAAAACCCCGAAATTCTATATCCTCTTTAGGACTGGTTAATTTATAAATTCATTGCCCGAATTATCACACCAATCAAACGAACTAAGCCAATTACGAGTAAAGCCACTTCGATAATTTCTGCACTGTGAGAGGTTTCGTAGGTATAGCGATTATTTTGGATTTGTTTAAGTAACCGACGGCTGTACAGAGTGAATCTGCTTCGTTGTTGGCTAAAAATCAGGACTGTGGTGTTGAGCCGAGAGACTATCATGTTCGCGTAGCATCTCGTAGAGATGGTACTTGTTCCGCCGCGCCCATTGCCGTAAATGAATTTTCTTCAAGTTCGGCGATGTGTAGTGACAAGCCGTTTCACGTCTACGCTAATCAAACACAGGGGCAAGTAGAACAAAGTAATTCCGCTTCGTTGTTAGTTGAAAATTCAGCTTCGGGCGTAGAAGTCAAAGCAGTTGATGAGGATGAAAGTTCCGCGCTGCCCGTGCCAAATCCTGAAAAATGGTCACATGAGGCGATAGTTGCAATGTCAAATCTGCGACCGGAACGTATGCAGAAACTCAAACTTGCAGCGAATCCGGGGCAGAATCCGGGGTTTGACCTATCGCTCTCGTGCTGGAATCATGATCCGGCGCTTATGATCGCGATCAAGAAGTTTCTGGTAAAATATCCGCAGTGGGGTGTTACGATTGTGGATGAAATGTTGGTGAAGTGGAATCAGTAGTGATCGCTTTATTACGCTTACTCCTTGGATGTGAATAAGTATTCGTGCCAATCCGTTAGGGGGCGATAGCCAATCACTTGATAAATATGATTAGCTGTGGGATTAGCTAAATCTGCTATGAGCAAACAATAACGGCATCCCTGGTCTAGCAGTTTTTGGCTTAATGCTGTAACACAGGCAGTGGCATATCCTTTACGACGATACTCTGGTGGTGTATAAGCTAAATTGATCCGACCAATTGTAGGTAACAATTGTTTACTAGATGCAACTGAAACTGGAGTGCTATCAATCCAAAAATAAGTATTCTGCTGTTTCAACCGATTATCTACAAGGTATTCGACATCTTCGCTCACCGCCTCATCTATTTCAGATAAAAATGCAGAAAGCCACTCGATCAAAAGAGAGCGATCGCCTTGGGTTGCCAGTCTGAGATATCCTTGGGCCGTTGAGACTGTTTGCACTGCTGTTAATTGGTAAATTTTCATTACCACCGACCGTTGATAGAATTGTCCTGTCAGCGCTTGCCAAGTCTGCGAGAATATTTCTGCTTCAGTTGCCAGTCCCATGCTTCCTGGCAGTTGCTCAAGATTTATGTCTTGAGCAATCAAGCCCAAGGCATCCATATTCTGGGCTTTGGATAGGATCAATTTTTGGGGTGGTGTGCGGATAGCAACAGCCAGAATCTCGCCACTTGTTTGGACGATTGCTAAATAAGGCTTACCCAGGTAACGTTCTGGGTTATGCAACAAGGTATGCAAAATACTGAGCAAAACATTATTTTCTACCTGATGCTGGAGTAAGTAAGTCTGAGTGCAGTGCCAGAATTCCTGAATGTTGTCGAATTGATGTAGTTGCATGATTTGCCTTCTTCACGAATCAAGTAAAGAGTTATGCTATCTACAGTAAAGCAAGTCTTTGGTGAGAAAGTGAAAGATTGTCTTGTCCCTTGCACGTTTCGTAGAGAAGGCACTTGTTCCGCCGCGCCTGTAACTCAAAATGAATGATGAATATCTACTTTAGCAATACGATTTCACATTGTTAGCCTTCGCGTCTCCAAAACTTGACTTTCAAACCATCCCTCGGACGAGAAAATGGTAGTACTAAGCGTTCTAAATTTTGTCCAGGAAGTATTTCCCATTCATAGTCACGAATCAATAGTACGGCAAACAGTTTCATTTCTAGCCGAGCAAACTCTTTACCTAAACATTCTCGAATCCCACCACCAAAAGGAATATAGCTTCCGATCTTTTGTTTGTCTTGGATGGATTTAGATGCAAAACGTTGTGGATCAAATTGTTGAGATTGAGCGTAAACATTCTCGTCTTGATGAGTTTCCTGAATTTGGTAAAATACGTCCCAGCCTTGGGGGATACGGTATCCAGCAAACTCACTTTCCTTAAGTACTTTACGCGAACCGCTACGAACGACTGGAGGCAGTATTCGTAGGACTTCCTTTAGCACAAGCTCTAGATAGGTCATTTGCTTAAGACATTCTGGTGTCAGCAGTTGTGCGTGTCCAATTTTCGCTTGTTCCAAACGTGCTGTTTGCCACACATGTGGATATTGAGCTAACAATAAACATAAGGAAGTTAGTGCTGAGGTTAAAGTTTCGTGTCCAGCAACAAGCATTGCTAATACGTTATCTTTCACATCCTCAATACTCAGACGATTCCCTTCCTCATCTTGTGCTTGTAATAGAATTCCTAAAACATCTCGATGGGCAATAGGTTGTTTTTGACGTTGAACAATTAACTGATCAAATTGCACAAGAAGCTGCTCTCGCGCACGAACTGCACGAGCAAACTTGCTTAGAGGAAATCGAATTGGAATAGATAATAGTCCATTACTCCAAGCCTCGTAAACTTTTTCTAAGTTATCATTTGCGGCATTATCAACACCTATAAACAACCTACAGGCAATATCAAGTGTGTATTTTTTCAGTTCAGGATACCAAGTGAAAGTTTTCATCTCTTCCCATTTATGCAGATAACGATGGGTCAACTGTTCCATTGTTTTGGCATAGTCAGCTAGCGCTCTTGGCTCAAAGGACTTGAACAAGTGTTTACGAAGTTTTTGGTGAGCAGTACCTGTCTTGACTCCAATTGAGTTGGCTCCTAGTAGCATCTCGAAACTTGTAGTATTAGTCATCTCAAATCGCTGACTTTCATTAGTGAATAGAAAACGTGTGGCATCTGCCCCAATTAAGACAATCGTTGGGCGACCAAATAGATGAGTTTTGAAGACTGCTCCATATTGCTTTTGTCGCTGCCGAATAAAATGTGCTGGCTCTTGCAAATAACTAATGGATTCGCCAATGATGGGCAAACCCAAGCGACCAGGGGGTAATGGCAGTGTTCGTCCGCTTGAAAAGCTAGTCATGTTTTTTCTCACTTTTGAGTGATTGGAGATTATATTTACGATACGGTATCGTAAAATTTGAGGGAATGTCAACTCAGTAACTGTTCGCAAGTTGTCTAAATACTGATGCTTTGAGATGATAATTGCATGAATAAACCCGCGAAAAATCTGCCAGGACGACCTCGTAACCTTCAATCTCATCAAGCCATTCTGCAAGCAAGCTTGGAACTACTATCAGAAGTAGGATATGAACGTACAAGTATTGACGCAATTGCAGTCCGTGCCGGAGTTAGTAAACCCACTATTTACCGACGCTACAAAGGTAAAGAAGAACTGATTGCATCGGCAATAGAAAGTTTTAGAGAAGAAGTTATTATCCCTGACACTGGTCGTCTTTGGGATGATATTGATGCTCTGATTGAGAATGCCGCGCAAGTTACGCTTAGTCCTTTGGGACGGCAGACTGTTGCCATGATTATCAGTAGTGCCTCAACTAGTCCTCAATTTGCTCAAATTTATTGGACAAAATATCTGCAACCTCGACGGCAAGCTTTTGCTGTTGTAATTGAACGAGCAAAAGTGAGAAAAGAAATTCACACAGATTTAGATCCTAGTTTAGTTTTTGATACGATGAGTGGAATTATGCTTTATGCACAAATTTTTCAACCTCAGACTGAGCCTTGGCAAATATATGTTCGTCGTGCTTTACATCTTTTAATCAAGTAGCACGCTGATGCTAAGTAGAACAGAGTCAATCAGCTTCGTTGTCAGGTACGGGCTTTTACGGACTGTAACACAAGATTTCTGTTGAAGTTTGTGTGTTTAGCGATCGCACTTGAAGATAACCCTCCCTCACTGAATCAGATGAAAGCAGCAGTCCCCAAGAAGGTTGCCCAAGAAGTCTGCTGCAAGTATTGCAGAGTTACAATAATGAGATAGTGGGGGTTATGGAATTCGCGTTCGCTTCTGTGAGTTGCATTTAAGGCCCAATCTGACACTTTTCAAACAACCTCTAAGTCCCACTATTTGGTTGAACTTACACAATCTTTGAGATTAAACCAGTTGAATATCTAAATTGGTTTGAAAACCAGCCGGCTTATTCTCAAGTATGGCGAACCTAGACTCTTGGAAGAATAAAGAACCATTTAGGGGATCATAACTGAAGTCGTTAGTGGAAATAGCCCCAAAACCTGCTTGAGAAACTTGAATTTTATCACCTTCAACAGCCTTGAAATCTTTGATAATGTCAACACCCTCTAATACACTGGTAAAAACAAATTTATCTGCACCTAGTCCGCCAGTGAGAGTATCTGCACCTAACCCACCAGCGAGTGTATCGTTCCCGCTCTTACCAGAAAGTGCATCGTTTCCGCCATTGCCAAATAATACATTATTTTGCTTATCTCCAACAATGGTGTCACTTTGATTTGTACCTTTAACATTATCAAAGTTTATAAATGTGAATTCAACTGTGCCTATGTTAGGAACATTATTAATTACGAAACTTTGACTTTCAAGGTTAACGTTAACTGATGCATCTCCAACTAAAAAGGGTGCTGAAGGAGCAATTGAGGCATCGATAGTGTTATTTGCAACGCTAGCATCAACAACAAGATTTTCAAAATTACCAAGTAAATCTCTACCTAGTCCACCACCTTTTTGAAGAGTTCCATCAATGAAGATGGTAGAGCTTACACCTATTTTGCTGTAATCAGCCGTATCAGTACCATCTCCACCATTTAAGGTATCGTTGCCTGCACTACCTCTAATAATGTCATTGCCGCCGCTACCAGATAATTCATTATCAACAGCATCACCAGTAATAGTATCCTTTTGATTTGTACCAATTACATTGACAAAATTTTTCACACTGACTATTATTGGTGGCGAACCGACAACTCTTATTTCTAGTCTTTCTTTGGATAAATCAGCTACTATCGATACATTTGTACTGTCAGTAGTTGCATCAATAATATTAGTCTGTCCTCTAGCACCAATAACAGTTTCAAAGAAATCTCTAAACGTATCAGTTCCAATTACGCCTTTTTGAATCACCACTGGTTGGAGTGTTACAGGTTGTTCTAAGTCACTGTAATCAATGGTATCCCTACCATCTCCACCAGTAATGGTATCATCGCCTGCACTAGCGATAATTCTGTCATCCCCAGCAGTTCCGATCAAAATATCGTCCCCATCAGTACCTATAATTGTTGCCATAATCTTGCTTTACCTGTTTTTGAGTAACTGCTGTATACTAGCTTGTTATCTGCTGCATTTTCTTGAAAAAATGTTGCAGAATATAGCTATTAACTAAGATTTCTCCGCAGACATTCTGCTCTTGGAGCGACCACAACGTATGTAGAAACTCAAGGTTGCAGCGAATTCAGGGCAGAATTCGGGGTTTGATTTCTTGCAAGAGTGTTGGAATGATGATCCCGCGAAAGCAGATTGTGATTAAAAAGATACTGGTTAAGTTTCCGCAGTGGGATATCGCTTGTGTTGATGGTGTGCTGGTGAATTAGGAGGAGTAGTGAATCTGTACATTGACACTCTCACCGCTACACCGCAAAGCGGTGTAGCGGGAGATTCTTGCTTCTCAGAAACACGCTTTTAGGTAC
>NZ_JBIQNW010000121.1:0-9222 GCF_047228265.1 Nostoc sp. UIC 10607
CTTTACCGTATATACCGTGCTGTCTCCTAAATCCTTTACCAGCAAGCTTTTTGAGACTTAACGGGAAAAGTCAGGTAAAGTAGGCCACCATAAGCCTCGGTCATCTGGGCCAACAACTGCTCCTGGCGGTTTCAATCCATTCCGATTCAACACTGAAGTATTCGCAAAGATTTCAATACGTGGCTGTGGTTGACTTGTTAGGTTATTCGCATACTTGACTTGCCAGGAGTAACTGGTGAGTGCTGTAGCTTCATACTGTTCAGCAGTAGTAGTGCTGCAACTAGTTAGTGTCAGTGCCGTTAGTGCAGTTATTATTGAGGGTAAAATTTTCAACTTTTGCATTATCAATCGTAAATATCTCTTACTAATCACTCTTGAAGAGGGAGTGCGCCATCATTGCTGCCAAGGAGAAGGAATCGCTGTTGTCGAAATCACTTCTCCTGTTTTTAATCTGATACCAGTCTGCTCACAGTTGGGGTATTGGACTTTCACTTTAATCAGTGAAGGATGTTCTTTATATTCTCCCATTACTAGCTCTTTTGTAAACTCGCACTTTTATTCCCTGTTGGTAGTACCAAAAAAGTGTTTATCTTAGATATATTTCATCAGATATCGGCTAGAAATATTTGTTGTACTGTTGTATTTTCAAGCAAGATTACCCATGCAATTTCTCGTGTGTCAGCAGTGCAAATCATTGGCGATGCTGGAAATAAAAAGTGCAATACTGGTAGCGTGCATAAGTTATCAGAATCAGATTCGGATTTTTTTAACACTGGCAGAAGTTAGTCGCCTTTTGTTGGTGTATCTGTATCTGCATCTAAGACAATTGCTTATAGTTCATCTACTCTCTCTGCTGCCACCAAATACAATTCGCGTTCGCGGTATTCAAATGATAACTTGTATACTCTTGCTACAGGCAACTTCTAGGCAGTATGGAATGGAAAGTAATCTTGCAACCTCTAAGAGTTGTATTCCCCCTAATCAAGCGCTACAATCTGCCTGTATTAGAAGTACTTTTTGCGATAACTGCAATTTATTAAAGTGAGCCAAACCCGGATTATTGCACTATTTAACCAAAGTGGTGGGGTTGCCAAGACAACACTTACTCAAAATCTGGGCTACCACCTTGCACTTAAAAAACGTCGTGTTTTGCTTGTGGATATGGATCCGCAGGCATCTCTCACTACATTTATGGGACTCGAACCAGACGAATTGAGTATTAGTATTCAACAAACAATAGTTGATAACAGACCATTACCTATCTATCCTGAACCGATTCATAGTATGGCGCTTGTCCCTGCTGACATTAATCTTGCCGCTAGTGAAATGCAACTTAGTAGTGCGATCGCTAGAGAATATCGCCTAAAAAATGGACTCTTGAATGTGCAAGATAATTACGACTTCATTCTTATCGACTGTCCACCTTCTTTGGGGTTACTCAGTATCATCAGCCTCACTGCTGCTACTCATATTCTCGTTCCTATCCAATGTCAATTTAAGTCATTTAAGGGAACTGAACTTTTACTCAGTACGATCACCCAAGTCCGCAGTCATACCAACCCCAGATTGCAATTTGCTGGATTTGTTCCTACAATGTTCGATGGTCGGACTGCCCAGGAATCGCGTACACTTAAAGCTGTACAAGAACAACTATCAGAGATAGCTCCTGTATACCCACCAATTCCAAAAACTATTGCCTTTGCCGATGCTTCTGAGCGCCGAGTCCCACTAGCATTATTTGATAAAAACCATCCAGCCGTGGGTGTACTCAAAAAAATTGCTGATAGCATAGATAAACTTGAATTAAAACTGTGAATAGCAAACGTAACGAACCTTACGCTGCAATCAAAAAGCCTGTCGATCTGCTGTTTGGCACTGTAACTGGGTCACAATCTGATGATCAAGCCAGCGCTACTAACACAATTGCAATTGCCAAAATTAAGCTACCTTCCTCACAGCCAAGG
The DNA here is from genome assembly GCF_047228265.1 of Nostoc sp. UIC 10607. NCBI lineage: Bacteria > Bacillati > Cyanobacteriota > Cyanophyceae > Nostocales > Nostocaceae > Nostoc > Nostoc sp. UIC 10607. Next base: position 1,965 of record NZ_JBIQNW010000121.1, read on the forward strand.
CGCTATTTCGATGAGCAGAAGCTTGAAGAACTATCACATTCAATCAAAGAATTGGGTATTCTCGAACCTCTGTTAGTGCGTCCGCTCTCTGAGGGCGATTATGAATTAGTAGCCGGAGAACGACGCTACAAAGCGGCATTGATGGCTCTTTTAACTGAGGTTCCTGTAGTAGTCCGCATAATGGATGATGCGACTACGTACCAAGTGCGACTCGTTGAAAACCTGCAACGCGAAGACCTCAATCCACTAGAAGAGACTGAAGGTATCCTTGAACTATTAGCATTTCGGTTGTCAATCAGTACGTCAGAAACCGTCAAATTGCTTCAAAAAATGGAAAACGAAGCTAAAGGAAAAATTACCCGTAACGTTACGGGTAATTCTCAAACTCTACTTGTTGAGGAAATATTTACAGCATTAGGAGGCATGAAGTGGGATTCATTTGTTCGCAATCGCTTGCCTTTACTCAATCTCCCTCAAGATGTGCTTTCAGTATTGCGTTCGGGAAAAATTGAGTACACTAAAGCAAGGGCAATCGCTAGGGTGAAAAATGAAAAAACAAGAATTCAACTACTAGAAGACGCGATCGCCTACAATCTCTCATTGAGCGAAATTAAGCGGAAGATTTTAGAAATTCAGCAGAAGCCGGAATCAGAGTCTCGCACTCAAACAGAGTCAACATCTCTGAAAGACCGCGTTGAGGACACACTTCGCCGTTTTAAGCAGTCCAAGGTATGGGATGATCCGAAAAAAAAATCAAAGCTAGAGAAGCTCTTGGCTCAGTTGGATGTATTGATGAAAAATGACTTAACAAACTGATAAAAATAAATTAGCTAAAACTGATAAAAAAATTTGATTTTATACCACTAATATTTCGGGGATTGACTGTGACCTTATATCAAGTAGTTGAGTAGAATGTTGCAGTATGAGCGGTAGTTGTTAAATCTCAAAAATCTGCCTTATTGAGAATAGACTAAAATAGAGGTTCAGATCGAACAATCATAAATCAAAAGTTTCGAGGATATCTTATCCCGAACTCCTAATACCGGGCATCTTATTTAGTATTTATGTACTATAATTAGCTGACTTCCAATATTATAATAATGTGCGGCATCTGATCATAAGCAATGTCCACTCCCCCTAATCTTTCTCCTCAACAAGTAAGCGCCTTTCCTCAACACGAAACAATCACCGGAGTCGTAGAACGCCTAACTTTTTACTCTGCTGAATCGGGTTACACTGTGGCAAGACTGACCCGTCCCCGTAGCACCGAACTGACAACAATTGTTGGTTCCTTTGCAAATATTCAACCAGGTCAAACTCTACAGCTAATTGGTTTCTGGCGTGACCATCCACAATTTGGCCCCCAGTTCCAAGTAGTCAACTACAAAGAAACCAAACCAGCCACCCTCACCGGAATTGAGAAATATTTAGGCAGTGGACTCATAAAAGGTGTTGGGCCAGTAACAGCCAAACGCATCGTAGCTCACTTTGGATTTGAGACCCTCGATATTATTGAAAACCAGATCGAGCGATTAATTGAAGTTCAGGGCATCGCTAAAAAGCGGATTACTTTAATCAAAAACGCTTGGTCAACTCAGAAAGCAATCAAAGAAGTGATGGTGTTTCTCCAGGGGCATGGCGTTTCTACCACTTATGCTGTAAAAATTTACAAGCAATATAAGGATGAAGCGATCGCTACTGTTACCAAGAACCCCTATCAGTTAGCAGCCGACATTTATGGGATTGGTTTTCTGACTGCTGACAAGATTGCGAGAAATATCGGAATTGCGCCTGACTCAGAATTTCGTTACCGTGCGGGGATTATCCATTGCCTAAGTGAAGCTGCCGAAGATGGTCACTGTTACCTGCCACAAAGCGAACTGATTGAGTCGGTAATCAAACTGCTGACTACCGAATCTCACCAGCCCACAGAAGAAGCGGTTGCGATTATTATTAAAGATATGGCTTTGGCAGACGAGCTGATTAGAGAGCGGGATGAAGAAAAAAGGCTACTTTGCTATAAGCCGACTTACTTTCATACGGAACAGAATTTAGCTCAACTGATACGCCAACGCTTGGAAAAACCTGTTGGCACTGACATTGAGCGTGTGCGTGATTGGATTGAGCGCTTTACTGCTAGCCGTAAAATTCAGCTTTCAGAACAGCAACGCCAAGCTGTAGAAACAGCAGCCTACTCCAAAATCATGATTTTGACTGGTGGCCCTGGCGTTGGAAAGACCTTCACAACTCACACCATTGTCAGCCTGTGGAAAGCAATGGGTAAATCCATAGCCCTAGCTGCACCTACTGGACGCGCTGCTCAACGTTTGGGTGAAATGACTGGGCTGGAAGCTAAAACTATTCATCGGTTGCTAGAATTTGACCCGCGCTCAAGGGGTTTCAAGCGCGATAGCGAAAATCCTTTACCCCACACGGCAATTATCGCTGACGAAGCTTCGATGCTTGATTTGTTTCTGGCTTACTCCTTAATTAAAGCAGTACTAGCTGGCGCTTTACTGTTGTTGGTGGGTGACATTGACCAGTTACCATCTGTGGGCCCAGGTCAAATACTCGCTGATTTGATTAATTCTGGTTGCGTGCCAGTAGTGCGGTTAACTCAGGTATTCCGCCAAGCTCAAACAAGTGCAATTATCACTGCTGCTCACCAAATTAATCGAGGAATTTATCCCACAATCGAGCCAATCTCCGACAATCCTGTGTCCGACTGTATTTGGCACGGCGGCGGACATCAGCCCGAACATGGTGTACAGGCAATCTGCGAGTTGATTACCGATTTGATTCCACGGCTGGGTTTTAATCCTGCTACTGATGTGCAAGTGCTTTGCCCAATGACACGGGGAGTAATCGGGACTCGTAACCTGAACACAGTATTGCAGCAGTTGATCAACCCACCCAGCCCCAACAAGGTGGAGATTAATAGAGGTGGGAATTTGTTGCGCGAGGGCGATCGCATTATCCAGTTGACCAACGACTACAACCGCGAAGTCTTCAACGGCGACCTGGGGATTATTCAAAGCATTGATACTGTCGAGCAAGAAGTTACAGTACTGTATGGTGAGCGTACTGTGGTTTACGATTACGCTGACCTGAATGAAATTGCCCTTGCCTGGAGCATTTCGATTCATAAAAGCCAAGGCTCAGAATATCCGGTGATAGTTCTGCCAATCTATATGCAGCACTATATGATGTTGACCCGGAACCTGTTTTACACCGGGCTGACCCGTGCCAAGAAGTTAGCGATCATTGTTGGAGCGAAAAAAGCGATATCTCTGGCGGTGCGCTCTACTGAAGACCAACAGCGTTACACAAGGTTGAAGCAGAGGTTACTTCATCCAGAACTGCATTAGTGATGAATTTTGACTATTAAAAATAAAAAAGTTTATCGAATTATTTGATTTATACTTTTAAATCCCCCGGTAAAAAAAGCCCAAAAGTTTGTATGTCCAGCCTCAGTTCAGACATGGTTCGCATCTATTTGCAAGAAATTGGTAAGTATCCTCTATTAAAACCAGACGAAGAAATTGCTTATGGTAAACAGGTACAACAAATGATTGCCATTGAGCAATCTAAAAATGAACTCACTCAACAGCTAGAACGTGAACCAACAATGACAGAATTAGCCAATGCTGTTGAAAAAACCGAAGCACAAGTCCGAGCAGCACTACACCTTGGTCAAAAAGCTAAACAAAAAATGGTGACAGCTAACCTGCGACTAGTAGTTTCTGTTGCCAAGAAATACCAGAACCGCAATTTGGAATTTTTAGATTTGATCCAAGAAGGAGCAATAGGTTTACAACGGGGTATAGAAAAGTTTGACCCGAACCTGGGGTATAAGCTCTCGACCTACGCCTACTGGTGGATTAGCCAAGCTATAACCAGAGCAATTGCAGAACAATCTCGGACTATTAGATTGCCTGTTCATCTAACCGAAATCCTTAATAAAATTAAGAAGGTGCAGCGAGAAAGCTTTCTAAAACTCGGCCGCCATGCCACTGCTGAAGAAATAGCTGCATCATTAAACATCAGCCCCGATAAGCTTCGAGAATATCTCAGTGCCTCTCGTACAGCCATTTCTTTAAATAAAAAAATTGGAGATGAGCAAGAAACAGAATTGGGCGAAATTTTAACAGACGTTGGTGTTTCACCAGAAAAACTCCTTACCCAAGAACTTCTATCCCAAGACGTGGCTAAATTCTTAGAACCATTGACACCTATACAGCGTCAAGTGTTGACTTTAAGCTTTGGGCTAGAGAATGATCAGCATTTCAATCTCGCTCAGATTGGCCAACAGCTAAACCTCAGTCGAGAGCGGATTCGTCAAATCCAGGTCAAAGCTATAAGTATTCTCCGCCATCATCAAAATGACATTCAAGAGTATTTATTTGATTAAGCCATCATGTAAAAATAAGTTGTACAAATTTCAGTAGACCAAAAAGTTTGGCGTGAGCTTTGCTCACCGTATTAGCATCAGCTAGTAAGTTTTGTAGCACCGATTTTTCTTACTTGACCTTTTGTTAAGTTCTTTCACTTGTCTTAGACCCAGGTTTTACCCTGCATACCAAAAAGATTTCCAAATGGGTCCCACATTTGACAAATTGCTTGCTGTCCCTCAATTACCAAAGGGCCTCGATAAAGCCTTGCACCATGCTTTTGGGCATAATCTAATGCTTGCTCAAAGTTGTCTACACGCCAATAGGCTACTTGACCTGCGTTCCCCGGACGCATTTTTTCATCTGCCAGATGGAAAAACATTTCAACGCCGCCAACATCAATCAATGCTCCTCGTATTTCATTTTCTACATAAAAGTAATTCATTGGTATATTTAAAAGCTCGCCATACCATTGAGCAGCTGCAACAACATCATCTACGAAAAAAAATATAGCTTGAACGCCCTTAAACATATACTGCTCAGTTTCTCCTTATCTGGTGAAGCACCCCAAATCTATCCTACTTGCCAAATCATACGCTCGTCACTGCTATTGTGACTCTTCATTTTTCTACATTCTAGGTATTCCACGTCAGAGCTATTACGTATAATTACCTTCATTTTGTACAATAAAAACACACTATTGTTTGAGCGAAAAATAAGCTGATGTATTTATTAGATACATCAGCTTTTGACTTATCCCAAGATTTCAATCACAGCCGCTAGAATAGCTGGTGCTTTGTCTGAAACTGGAATGAACACCCGCTTTTTCCAGTTGATGATCTCAGTGAAACAGCCAATAGCTAAGAGTCGCTCTGCCAATGAGATAGCATTAACCAGTTCTATGCGAGGTTCACCAGCAATGAAAGAACGTCGCAAGGTTACACCACCCGGCAACTGCTGTGTATATCTCTCGTTGAGTACCAGCTTCACAAGTTCATCTGGAGAAAGCAGCTGGTTCCTGAGTCCAAGTTGTTCGCGCACGGTTTGAATGTCGTGAGCATTCACCACCCGACCGAGAATCTTTTGTCCATCGCTGGTTTGCAACCGGAAGACTCGGCTATTGTGCTGCGGCAAGATTTTCCAAATGGGCAACAAAATACCGGTGACTAAGTGCAGATAATCGGTTGTGAACTTGGGCAGTGTGTCCACTTCCTTCGACCACCCTGCGACGAACGCATCGACACAAACCGCTTTCCAAGTGGAAGATTCTAAATCCTTGACTGGTATACGGATTTCTTTCTGTGGACGGACGAGTAACACTCTTGGTACAACACCACCATCAGCATCGTAGATACTATGTGTCGGAATTGACACAGCAGCATGACCAAACTTGGTGTTAACCATCAATTTCCCCTGGTACATACTGGCAAACTCAAGCATTTCGTCAGCCGTTCTGATGTTATTCTTCTGAGTGCGTTCTATCTTGAGATAGTTCGTTACGCTACCAGTGGCAGGGTGGGTGTACACAGCTTCCTGGCTCTCAACAGTAAACCGTTCAGCCCGTAAAGTTTCCACACCCATCTCATAGACCCCTGTGGCGATCGCTGCTTCAATCTGCTGACTTAGCAATAACTCAAAACGCTCGAAAATGATGTTTTGCATATCGATGCGTAAAGCCAGCAGGCGATTGAGGAATTGCCGTAATGGGGGCAAGTCGATTTTCATCCCGCCTTCATGAGAGGTTAAACTCAGTCCTGTCATTTGCTCAAAAGTCCCTAGTGGAACTTCATAAAATCGACCTTGGTATATTTGTCGGAATAACTCATACAGCGCGTGTTCCGCATAGTTCGACTCCAGATTATCCTTAGCCTCAAATATCCCATTGCCACCCGTCTGCCGTTGACCGCGAGTAAGAGCGCCCAAGCTATCCAGCCGTCGGGCAATGGTTGAGATAAAGCGGCGTTCACCGATGACGTTAGTGGTAACAGGTCGGAAAATAGGTGCTGATGCTTGGTTAGTCCGGTGCGATCGCCCAAGCCCTTGGATTGCGTTGTCTGCTCTCCAGCCAGCTTCCAACAGGTAGTGCGATCGCCGCCGACGATTCACAGCATTTAGATCAGCGTGTTGACACTCCCCCAATTATAAATTTGGGGATTCTTGCGTCTTCGGGATTCCAACGAATTTACCCTCAGCAAGCATCTTGACCGTATGCCCTACGGCTGCAAGTCCTCTCACAAGAACTACTTGGGCAGCTGCCACATCTCTATCATTGCTATAGCCGCAATTCAAGCAAATATGAGTACGTTCTGAAAGCTCTTTCTTGCCTGTATCGGTTCCACAATTAGGGCAAGTTTGGCTAGTTTTACGACTGTCTACTTTCTGAAAATAGACACCACGCTTAAGACAAGTTTGCTGTAGTATGTTGAAGAATTGACCGAATCCAGCGTCTAAACAGTGTTTGCCCAGTATTCCACGGGATAAACCAACTAAATTCAAGTTTTCAACAAACACCATTCCGACATCGTTGCAGATTTGGTGAGACAGTTTAGAGTGCCAATCTTTGCGGCAACGAGCAATGTACTCATGAAATTTTGCTACTTTCTTTTGAGCTTTCTTCGAGTTGTTCGAGCCAATACGTTTTCGAGAGACGCGCTTTTGCAGCAATTTCAGCTTGCTTTGGGCATCAACAAAAAACCTTGGACGCTTGAGTGTTAGCCCATTGGAAGTTGCGATAAAACTTGTTAATCCTACATCAATTCCTACTGCTTCACCGTGAGGTATTGGTTGTGGTACCTGACTTTTCCCGTTAAGTCTCAAAAAGCTTGCTGGTAAAGGATTTAGGAGACAGCACGGTATATACGGTAAAG
>NZ_JBIQNW010000122.1:0-9176 GCF_047228265.1 Nostoc sp. UIC 10607
TTATCATTTTCACTAACTGGCTTTTGAGTATTTTAGCTGATTGACAAAATGCACTTTTACTTAACCTGTCACGGGTGCCCTACGGGTGTACTGCGGAATGAGGGCGTATCTTCAGCAATTATCGGTGCCAAGCGTCTGGAACAAATTTTTGAATTATTTTTGTCAAAGTTTCAGAGGAAGGCTAATTTGAAAGGTGGAGCCTTGACCTAGAATACTATTTACAGTGATTTGCCCTCCATATCGTTGCACAATTTGTTGAGCGATCGCAAGTCCGAGTCCAAAGCCACCTGTTTGCCGAGATCGGACAGTATCTACACGATAAAAACGATCAAATATATGTGGCAAATCGCTGGACGGAATACCAATCCCGTTGTCTTGTACCTGAATTACCGCGTAGTGAGACTGAGTAAAAAGATACAATTGTATCTTACCGTCTGCTGGTGTGTATTTGAAGGCATTAGTCAGTAGATTAATTACAGCTTGTTTGAGCAAATTAGCATCGGCTTTTAACATGATCGGATGCTCTGGAAGGTGAGCATCGAAATTGAGATTTTGAGCAGGAGCTTGGGTGGTAAAATCCTGAGCAAGCGATCGCAATATCTCACACAAATCAACGGGTTTTAATACGGTTTCCGCAAGCGAACCATTATGACGCGACAGGAAAAGCAGATCATTGATCAGCGTACTCATGGACTTCGCAGTTTGGACGATGTTTTGCAACCGCAATCTTTGCTCCACGGGGTCTTCGGGGGGGATCAGGGCAACTTGGGCATTGCTCAATACCGTAGCAACGGGTGCGCGTAATTCATGAGAAGCATCGGCTGTAAATTGCTGCAATTGCTGATAAGCACGCAGGCTTGGCCGCATTGCTAATCCGCCCAAAAACCAGCCTGTAATGCCTATTACACCAAAGGTCACGGGAACCCCGAAAGTTAAAAACAAGCGAGCTTGGTTCAGTCCAACGCGTAGAGAGTTCATTGGAGCCGCTGTTTGGAAATAGCCAATCAGCACCTTACCTTCCAAAACAGGAAGTGTAACTTGGCGAACCCATGTTGTTGTACTAGATGACTCTGAGCCTATTGGTGTTTCTAATGTTTGAAATCCAGGTTCTGCGGTCAACTGTTTGCCACCCGATGAACCGATAAATTGCAAAAGTTGTTTATTAGAGTTATACCACCGCACGTACATTAGCCCGCCATTCAACGATGCATCACTTTCTACAGGAGTCTGGCCGCGCTGATTTTGCCATTGACTTTGATAAAGGGAGTATTGTGTTTTGGCAGCAAAGGTTTTACTTTGCGAAAAGAGTTCGTCGTCAAAAACCCGCAACTGTTCTTCTACACTCAGACAATAACCCACCCCTGCAAAAGCGAACAAAATTCCACCCATTGACAGGGCAAACCAGTGAGCGAGATTACGACGGCTATGATCAAACATTAGTCATTTGTAATTTGTCATTAGTTTTTCCTCCCCTGCTCCCTGACGGCTTAGAAAGGCGGATTTATTCGATAGCCCATCCGATGCACTGTTTCTATCCAATCTTTGACACCAATGGTCTGTAGGCGCTGGCGCAAGCGGCGAACCAAGGTAGTAACCGCGTTACTTTCTGGTTCCTCTCCGTAGCTCCAAAGGGCTTGCTCAATCTGGTTATGAGATAATACTTGGCGGGGATGACGCATTAAATACTCCATCAGTTGAAACTCCCGGCTAGAAAGTTGAGTTGTCAACGAACCAAGTTCCAGCGTCAAACTGGATAAATGAAGTTGCAAATCGCCCAAGCTAAGTATATCTCCTTGCCACATGGGCGATCGCCTTCCTAGTGCCCGGACTCGTGCCAATAACTCCAGAACATCTACAGGCTTTACTAAGTAATCATCGGCTCCAGCATCTAAACCCATTACTTTATCTAAAACCGTGTCTTTCGCCGTCAGCATCAATACAGGAGTCAGCTTACCTGATCGTCGATATACTTGACACAATTCTACGCCACTGACTTTAGGCAACATCCAATCTAGAATCAGCAAGTCATAGTCTTTACGAAAGGCAAACCATTGTGCTGTTTCCCCATCAGCGATCGCATCAACTGTATGCCCCACCTTCAATAAGGCTGCCCGCAGTGGCTCTAACTGCGATGGGTCATCTTCGACTAGTAAGATCAACATCCCATTTGCTCAGGTTGCCGTAATTTTTCCTTGCTAATTTTAGATTAAGGTAAAAGGATGACGCAAAAGTGACGGGAAACACTCAACCTTATACCTTCCATGCAGCAACTTCAATTTTTTCAAGCGTTGCGATCGTTAGGCTTTGTGTTTTGGTTGTCCTTGCCGTTGATTGGGTTAGTTTTTTGGCTGGGGAGCAGCTTTGTAGGAGATCGGATTTTAAGTCACTCCAATCTCACCAAGAAATATCTGCTAGCAGATACTCAATCGGCACGACAGATTATGAAAAGGATAGTAGCAATCAAGGTGGAAATTCTCCCCGAAGAAGGAATTTCACGGGTGAACGTTAAAACCAACAACTCAGTTCTCACAAGGATAGTATTTGAATTTCCAATAACAGATATAAGTAAACTTGAAGCCGCTCTTAGTCAGGAGTTAGGCTTACCACGCGATCGCGTTAAAGAACTAATAGTTGAATCCAATGCATTATTGTAGAGACGGCGATTTATCGCGTCTTTATGATAATTTATCGCGTTTTTGATTTATGCAAGAGGTCTATGACCAATGACTATCCTTGACATTTCTTTGTCATATTTATCCAATAAACTACAGAAAAGGTAACGTAAATTTACTTTTATCTAAATAATTGATTGTTGATAGCGAACATTGGACTATTCATTGTTCACTTTCAACGGTTAATAGTTAGCCCTTAACCCTCAGTAGCCCACCGTTAATCGCTATGGATACTTCTGAAACTGAAGTTTCAAAGGTTGAAACCCAATCAGATAGTTCTGTGCCTTCTGAGTTAGCACCGACTCGTTCGGGTAAACCTTGGTTCTGGAGATTGCTGATTCTATTTTTGGCAACCGGTGGCATTATCCTCTGGCGGATGTTCGCTCCTGGTGGCACACCACGCTCCTCTGTTGCACAGGAACAAGGGCCACCTCCAAAGCCAATTGAAACAATCTCCCTAGCAACTGGTAGTGCTACAAGAAGTGTCCAGTTGTTGGGACAAGTAGAAGCAACTCAGCAGTCAACAATCCGCGCTCAAACTGGCGGAATTGTCAAGCAAATTTCAGTGCAACCAGGCGATCGCGTGAAAGTCGGAATGGCGATCGCTTTACTGGAAGATACCGATCAGCAATTGGCAATTACCCAAGCACGAGCGCAACTGGCACAACAACGCAGCAATCTAGCACGTTTGGAAGTTGGCACTCGTCCTGAAATCATTGCTCAACGGCAAGCGGCTGTCACATCTGCGAAGGCGCGAGAACTGGAAGCACAGGATAATCTGAAACGAACTAGCGATCTTGTCAAAGAGGGTGCTTTATCTCAAAGATTGTTAGTGGAAGCCCAAGCACAATTAAATAACATCCAGGGAGAACGGTTAGAAGCCGAGGCAGAACTTGCCGAAGCTAAAGCTGGGCCGATTCAAGAAGAAATCGCCGCCCAACGGGCAAATGTAGAAGCAGCTAAAGCCAGTTTAGCTCAAGCAGAATTAGCACAGCAGCGCACGCGGATTCTGGCATCAGAATCGGGTATAGTGCAGACTCGTCATATCAGCAATGGTGATTTAGTCCAAAGTTCTGGTCAAATTGTCACCTTAGTAGCAGGCGATCGCTTCGATATTTTCCTAGAGTTACCTGAAGAACTCAGTGGTAAAGTTACCCCAGGGATGACAATCGATCTTACAACTCGCGCTCTACCGCAATGGAAACAACGCGCCACCATCACCGCTGTAGTTCCTTCTGCCGAAACTGCCTCCCGTCGCCAGCGTGTGCGTGTCCAAATTAACAAACCCCCGTCAGGATTAATACCAGGAATGGCGATCGCAGGCAACTTAAATATGCCCTCGAATCGCTCCAGCTTTGTGGTATCACGAGATGCATTAACCAGAAGACAAAACGAGTGGCTAGTTTTTGCAGTTGCAGATGGCAAAGCTAAACAAATTCCAGTCGAGATGGTTTCTGACATGGGTAAAAATGTCGCAATTTATCATCCCACTTTACGCACCGGTCAACGCATTGTGCTACGTGGCGGTGATGGATTGCAAGATGGTGCGCCTGTAAAGATAGTTGATCCAACTTAAAACATAGGTTGTACCACACTTCCATAGACTTCTTGCAGAAGTCGGTTAAAGAGAAAGAATCATCTCTTTCTCCTTTAGCCTTTCCTTCTTCAAAATACTGGAAACCCAGTTTAAATATAATTTTCTGAATTACGAATTACGAATTACGAATTACGAATTAGTTATGAGTTTTATTGAAACCGCCGTTCGTTGGCGACATGGAACTTTTGTTTTGTTTTGCTTGCTGGCAATGTTCGGGGTGTTCTCTCTACTAAAGTTACCCCTAGAATTGCAACCAGGAGGCGATCGCCCGGAAATTACTATTACAACTACATATCCCGGTGCAGGCCCAACAGAAGTAGAAGACCTAATTACCCGCCCCATTGAAGAACAAATGGAAGAGGTGCTAGGTGTCCAAGAAATTAGCAGTACTTCTCGGGCTGGACGCAGCAGCATTACCTTGGAATTTGCTCAAGATGCCAACGCCAGAGAACGGATGATCGATGTCCTCAACCGCTTGCAGCAGGTGGGAAGCTTGCCCCCAGAAGCGCAAGAATCGAATGTAGAACTGGTGGGTGGTAACAGTTCTCCGATGATGTGGATTCCGTTTGATACCAAAGACGGATTTAAACCGGATGCAGACCGTTATCGAGATTTAGCAGAAGAAGTGGTGATTCCCCGTTTGCGGCGAGTCGAGGGAACTGGACAGTTTTTGTTAGTGGGTGGACAAGAACGAGAAGTTGAAGTGAAGGTTGATCCGAAAGCATTAAGCGATCGCAATCTCGCAATTGGTGATGTAGTACGAGTCCTTCAAGAAAACAACCGCGATATTCGGGGTGGGCCATTAATTCTCGGACGACGGGAATATCGAGTCCGCACCATCAGCCGATCGCAAGATTTATCACAAATTGAAGGCTTTGTGTTGCGACGCGACCAATCGGGCACTGTTTACTTGCGAGATGTAGCAAAAGTCCAGATGGGACGCAAACCCCAAGATGGTGCGTTGGTGTTCAATGGCAAACCTGGGACAGCAATTGGTGTAATTCGGCAAATTGGGGCGAATGTGCCAGAGGTGGCTAAAGGCATTCGGGCGGAAATTGCTGCACTGCAAACTGAGTTTGACAAGCAAAATCAAGGCATTCGCTTTGTCTACAACTATGACGAGAGCCAGTATATCAATCAATCCATTGAATTTGTCCAAGGCAATTTAGTTAGTGGGGCACTGTTAGCAACTATTGTCTTAGTTCTGTTCCTTGGTTCCATGCGTACCGTTGCAGTGGTGGCAATTACAATTCCCATTACACTGATTATGGTATTTATTGTCATGTCTGCATTTGGACGCACATTAAACATCATCAGTTTGGCAGGATTGGCGTTTGCAGTGGGTATGGTCGTAGATAATGCGATCGTTGTGATTGAGAATGTCTTCACCCACATGCAGCAAGGTAAAAGTGCCATGCGGGCGGCGATTGAAGGTACTCAGGAAGTTTGGGGCGCAATGCTTGGTTCCACTTTAACCAACGTAGTGGTCTTTGTACCACTGTTAATGGTGACGGGTGAAGCCGGGCAACTCTATGCTGATATGGCGATCGCACTTTCTGCCTCTTCTCTATTCTCCCTGTTTGCGGCATTAACTTTAGTACCAATGCTATCGGGATTGTTCCTCAAACAATCGGAAGCCATGCAAATGATGCAGGGTGGTGAATATCGTGGTGGTAATTGGTTTGAGCGGATGGTAGCCAAAACCTCTGCGGTGTTTCGTCATTTCCAAACCAAACTGGAAAACTTTCTCGCTGCTACAGTTAGTTGGTCACTGGGACGTAAGCGTATTGGTCGCAGGTTAATTGTGCTGTCGATTCCGATTGTTTTACTCGTGACTAGTATTTTTCTTTTACCACCTGCCGATTATTTACCCGAAGGAAATCGGAACTTAGTTGTATTGCGGGCGGAACCTTTGCCGGGAACCAGTATACCGGAAGCGATTCGACAATCTGAACCTGTGCAAAAATTTCTGCGATCGCAACCAGAAGTTGAGCGCATCATGTATGTTGACCGTCCAGGAGCATTACGCGGTATTGCAACTATTTTAAAACCAGAATTTGCCACCACTACGGGACTCGCTGATATGGTGGATCGGTTACGGGCCCAAAGCAGTAACTTTGCTGGATACCGCTTTGTCATCCCAACGCGGATTTCTATATTCCGCGATCCGGGTAAAGAATTTGAAGTAGATATTGTTGGGGCTGATTTAAACCAAATTGGTGACTTAGAAAAGCAAATTACCGCAAAATTGCGATCGCTTCCAGGGGTTCAGAATGTGCGGTCAAACTTCGTATTGGGTGCAGGAGAATTACAAGTAATTCCCAACCGAGAACGCATCGCGGAAGTAGGACTTTCGGAAGCAGAAATTGGTTCAATGGTAGAAGCAGCATTGGGCGGTCGAGTTGTTTCCAATTACATTGATGGCAAAGAAGAACTAGATGTTTCAGTGGAACTGCAAAATACTGCTGTGGAAACCCCAGAACAACTGCGCCAATTGCCTCTATATGCACAAGGACGACAAGTGCAACTGGGTGATATCGCCGAAATCCGTGAAACTACGGGAGCCGATGCCATTAACCATGTCAATTTAGAGCGCTCCATTAGCCTCACTGTCTCCCTTGCACCAGATGCCCCCCTTGCTACGCTGGTAGAACGTACCGAAGAAGAAATTCTGACTCCTCTGCGTGCAAGTTTACCAACAGGCTATCGGCTAGAACTAGCAGGTTCAGCAGATCAACTAGCAACAACTGTTGGTCAATTAGCTGCTGCATTTGCAGTTTCAATTTTGATTACTTACTTATTACTAGTAGCGTTATATCGCTCATTCCTTTACCCAGTGGTGATTATGGCAACAGTGCCGATGGGTATGAGTGGCGCACTATTGAGCCTAGTGATTGCCAACATGATTCCGGGAATGAATGTGGCATTGGATATGATTACAGCCTTGGGATTTGTGATCCTTACAGGTGTGGTTGTTAACAACGCCATTTTGCTAGTTGATCGCGCCTTACAACTCCAGCAAGCAGGTGAGGATTTTGATGCATCCTTATATAATGCGACAAGCGATCGCTTACGTGCCATTTTCATGTCTGCTGGAACTAGTGTGTTGGGGATGTTACCGCTAGCAGTTCTACCAGGTCAAGGTTCAGAGTTATATCAAGGATTAGGTATTGTCTTAACAGGTGGTCTAGCTTTTTCGACTATTTTGACTCCTACTGTTGTACCCGCACTTATGGGTTTACTACATGATATATCTGGACGTAAATCGCCGCGATCGCCATCTGCAAAAAAGCCGGACAAACTAGCTACTAACTAGGGTATTGACTTTGTGGGAAAATCGTTGAAAAACTTCATTTTAAAGGCATTTTCCCTTAATTTCCATCTTCGTACAGAATTGGTAAGTAGCTAGGCGTAAATAAATCCAAGTTTGTAGTAAGGACTTTAGTCCTGAGAAACCTTGCTACGAGCGATGAATCGCTCACTACAAACTAGAATTTTCTTGTATCTTTAATTATGCCTACCTACTTATATAGCAATACGGTTCAGTTAAGGCTAAAACTCTTTGTCAAAGTCAATTTTTTTTACGAACCACAGAGACGCAGAGGGCACTGAGAGAATAAAGAAATGCTTAACTGAACTCTATTGACTTATATAGCGATTCCCATTCAGATGCGGTACAACATTACATCACGAGGTGTAGGGGCACTGGCCGTGCCCCTACGGGTGTACCTCACGTAAACGAGAACCGCTCTCAGCAGCGTTTATTCTTTGCAAACCAGTGTAAACATTGAACCGTTCTCCGCGCAGGAATCCAATTAAGGTAATCCCGAATTCCTTGGCGACAGACACCGCTAAACTACTGGGAGCGGAAACAGAACAAACAATCGGAACTCCGGCAGTTGTAGACTTTTGCAAAATCTCAAAACTAGAGCGTCCGCTCACCAAAACAATACAATTATTTAAAGGTAACTCATCACTGAACAAAGCTGAACCAATCAATTTATCCAAAGCATTGTGTCGCCCAACATCTTCCCACAGATTTAACAGTTGTCCTTGAATATTAAAGCTAGCCGCAGCGTGCAAACCCCCTGTAGCTGTAAAGATACCTTGAGCAGCCCGGAGCTTGTCTGGTAGGCTGTAGATAATCTCAGGCGTTACCGTTGGCCCAGAAGGAATCACTGGACATCCCCGCAAACGCAAAGCTTCAAGGCTAGCTTTACCACACACTCCACAGGCGCTACTAGTGTAGAAATGACGCTCTAAAGGCTGTAAATCTGGAATCAAACCATCCCGCAGTTCTACATTTACAATGTTATGGCGTTGCTCACCATCTACCGATTCATCCACACAGTAGCTGATACGTCGGATATCTTCCTTGTGGCTAACGACTCCTTCACTGTAGAGGAAACCAGCAGCTAGTTCAAAATCTGCCCCTGGTGTCCGCATGGTTACAGCTACCGTCTTTTGGAGAGGAACGAGGCGAATTTCTAAAGGTTCTTCGGTGGTGAGTTGGTCTAAACGCGATCGCACTTTACCATTTTCCACAACCCAAACTTGCGCTTTAGTTTTACTGCCAGTTTGTCTATTCATTATCTAGAAAATTTTAGGCATGATCAATTTTTATAAATTTTTTCGCTCAATATTTAATTCTCCCTGTTTTGCTGCTAAATGATCGGCTCTTTGTTTTTCTTGTTCGGCACGTTGCACCTGTTGTTGAGCAAAACGATTTGTCACCTTTAGCACCGAATTTCAAGTACTGTATTCTTTTATATAGCGGTTCCCACTCAGATCCGGTACAACATTAGATCACGAGGTGTAGGGGCACGGCAGTGCCTATTGGTGTCAACTTAACGTAAAAGCCAGTCTCTAACAAGCTTTTAGAGATTGACTCTTGTCTCGTTCCCAGT
>NZ_JBIQNW010000123.1:0-8948 GCF_047228265.1 Nostoc sp. UIC 10607
ATAAATAATGAACACTGAGACAAGAATTTAGCGATCGCACCTTTTTTAGCCGACCTCACAAAATCGCATTGCTCCCCCGCTACAGTCACATTATCCCATGAATCATCCACAATATAAGACCCAGACAGAAATTCACAGT
Organism: Nostoc sp. UIC 10607; assembly: GCF_047228265.1. Classification (NCBI taxonomy): domain Bacteria; kingdom Bacillati; phylum Cyanobacteriota; class Cyanophyceae; order Nostocales; family Nostocaceae; genus Nostoc; species Nostoc sp. UIC 10607. The sequence continues at coordinate 140 of NZ_JBIQNW010000123.1, forward strand.
GCGCCTGACCTGCGTAAATAATGCTTTCAAGTTGTGCTGATGACAACAAGCCTTGTGTGATAATGTTTTGTGGTAGATGCGGTTTATAAGTTGGTGCTGGTGGCGAGACAAGTGCTAGGGCTGCACTTTCGCAAAGCAGCGAGGGATGAGGTAAAGCGTCCTTGATCCGGATTCGTTGTGGGCGATAAGTTTCATATAAAGTATCTTTGAGTCCATCATTTGCAGACCACTCGACGACTTCGTATTCCAGCACTACTATGTCGTCTGGAAGAAAGGAAACTGTTTCTGGTTGTGCAACTGTAGTACGTTTTGGCAATTGAACAACTTTAGCGATGCCTACGGCGGGCGGGTACGCCATCGCAGTAGCTTTGATCTCTGAGCGTTCCCACGAAGATCGCTTAGGTAATTGCTCAATCAACGCTAGCAGTTCGGGCAAGTCCAAGGTTTCGGAAATACAGGGGATGTCACTGTGATTATCAGTTGGGACTTTATCGATTACCGTAATTCGGGTTTCCATCGTCGTCCCGTGTTTGGAGTACACCTTGCCACTGACCCCAACAGACAGTAGAACTCGCGCAAAATCCTGCCACTTAACAAAAGTCTCTCGCCAAGTAGGATTATTGGGAGAGAACCAGTTGGCTGTGATTGTTACCAATCGTCCACCGTCAGCCAGTCTTTGCAATGCCGAGTTGATATGCCTTTTTGTTGCGTCGGGATTGCGACTGTTGATTTTGGGAGATGCACAGAAAGGTGGATTCATCAGAACAACTGAGGGCTGAGTCTTGCCAACCAGATAGTCGTTAATTTGTTCCGCGTTTACTGAGAATAATGGTGTACCAGGGAATAATCGCCGCAGAATCTTACTTCTATCGGGTGCAAGCTCGTTGAGCATCAGACTTGCACTGTGCAGTTTAGCCATTTGTGCTAACAAACCAGTTCCGGCACTTGGCTCCAGCACCAAATCAGTAGCTTGTATAAATCCTGATTTTGCTACCAGATAAGCAAGCGGCAGAGGGGTGGAGAATTGCTGAAGCTGTACTGATTCTTCACTACGGCGAGTATGCGTCGGGCAGAGGGCTGTTAATTCTTCTAATTGTTGCACAACCACTTGAGGTTGTTGTGATAAAATCTTAATTTCCAGATGACGCAGATATAAGATTTGCGCCACTTCCACTGCTTCGTAAGCGTCTTTCCACTGCCACGCACCGGACGCAGCAGTGCCTAGAAAATAGCGATTCATCTGGGCTTGAACAGTTTTCGTAGAGAGAGGGCGATTATCTATTAAAACTTTTGCAAGCTCTTGGGCAACATTAATAACTGACTGCCCATAATCGATTACTGTTTGCAAATCGAATAAAGAACCTTGAGTGAAAAGTTGCTGTACCATTGCATCACCCACAATATTACTTTTTCACTTTTGCGATGGCGAAGCCTTTCTCTTATTAATAAATGAGGCAAGTAATTGCCTCATTTGAGCTTTTAAACTTTCACACATTTATTATTCGGTGATCAGCCGAGGGTTAAAAAGCGAATTAGCCAGCTTTACGTGGTCTACCTAGCTTGCGCTTGCCTGAAGACTTTACATCAGCCTTTTTAGTTTTCGGTGATTTGTTGCCAGCATTGTTAGCTTTATTTGAGCGAGTAGTACGTTTTTGTTGTGGCGAAATTTCTTTAACTGGAGGCAGTAATCTCAATGTAGGGAATGAGAGAATAACTGCTTCGTTACTGGTACGATGAATAACTTCATCCTCTGATGTCCAAGGATCTGGCAATTTTTCAAAAGTCATCGCTTGTGATGTGATTACTTTTGATACTGATGGGATTGTAGAAGCGGCTATATTCCCATTGCTAACTGGAACCACATTACTAGCGTAAGCAGCCGATACAAATAGCCCGTTAATGAACTGGAACATGACGAGAGTAACAAATGCCCAAAAGATAGCTATTATTGCTAGGGTAAGTAGAGATTGTATATCCATGATTATTTCTCAACTAAGTATTTGTGATTTTCAATTGATTTACGCAAAGCGGATTTGAGCCTTGTCCAAATATGAAGCGAATTTGAACATATCCTCTCTTCAAGAGAGGACTTCACTCTAAAATTAGCGTAGCGTACCTCTAATTTAATCCAACCAAATTCATCCATTACTTTAAAGTTTATTTACAAAATAAAGCAGATTTTAGTGTTTACCTATTTAACGATTTCAAGTATTATATTTATAAATTTGCTCAAAGATAAACTTAGAGTTAAGTCTATGATTAAGATTTGATTTGTTAGCTAATTATTGAAATAAAAATTTGACTTAAACGAAAAATAAAAGCAGTCCTCACAATTAATTGAAAGTATGCCTAATCCAACTACCGACTTAGTTCGCTCCTACCTCAAAGAAATCGGACGCTACCCTCTGCTAACTCCTGAGCAAGAGATTACAAATGCTAGGCTTGTACAGCAGATGATGGCGATTGAAGAACAGCGCTCAAGCCTTGCACTTCAATTAAAGCGAGAACCAACCACAAGAGAATTAGCTACCTCACTTGGGCAAACCGAAGCTGAAGTACAGTCAATCGTTCAACAAGGTCAAAAAGCTAAACATAAAATGGTGACAGCGAACCTACGATTGGTAGTAGCGATCGCCAAAAAATACCAGAACCACAACTTAGATTTTCTCGATTTGCTCCAAGAAGGGGCACTGGGTTTGCAAAAGGGAATCGAAAAGTTTGATCCCAACCGAGGCTATAAACTATCGACCTACGTTTATTGGTGGATTAAGCAGTCAATTACACGGGCGATTGGAGAAAAGTCTCGCACTATCCGTCTGCCAATCCATATCAACGAAAAATTAAACAAAATCAGGAGAGTACAGCAGCAACTGTCTCAATCTTTGGGTCGTCCTCCAGTTGTAGCAGAAATAGCCGAATCCTTAAATGTATTGCCCAATCAAATACGGGAATATCTTCACGTTTCGCGCACTCCAGTGTCGCTAGAAATGCGAGTTGGAGATGAGCGCGAAACTGAACTAGCTGATATTTTACCGATGGATGGTATTTCTCTAGATGAGCAAATAACTCAAGAGCTTTTACATCAAGACTTGAGTAAGTTGCTGGCATTGCTCAATCCAAGGCAACGAGAAGTATTGACTCTACGTTTTGGATTGGAAGATAATCAGCAATTGACCTTAAGTCAAGTTGCAGAACGCCTAAATCTTTGTCGAGAAACAGTTCGTAAAACTGAACATCAAGGTTTGAAAATTTTGCGCTCTCATCAAAATAAGATCAAAGACTATCTTCTTAATTAGGACTAACTAAGGGTTGTTGGACTCTAGTTTCATTTATATAAGTCGAACTCGCTACTCCAAAGGCTGGAAACAAATCGCCACTGCTGTTAAAGATGCCTCCAATTGCGGCTGTCAGGAGTGCGATCGCGTATTCGCACTTTCCGGCGGCATCGCCTCTGCTTAATCCCCGGCGAAAAACCATCAGATTGTTACTGTTTCAATCAAATGGTGCATGAATATATTGATGCCAGAAACTATCCTTATAAATAGAACACCGAAGAAAGAACCGATGCCCAGCAAAACTATTGAAGTCCGAGAGTACACCGTTAGAGCGCACAAGCGGGAAATTCATACTCGCGTTTTCAACTTTGTGTGTAAGCAGTGCGAACAACCCACACAACGAGAAACCTTTGGTATTCGACCTCTATATTGTGAGAAATGCCGTCCGCCACAAGCACCCAAGCAATCGAAAATAGTCCCTATAGGCAAGAGGAAACCCAGAGCTATGAACTACAAGAGTGGTAAAGACATAGCCGGATGATTTGTTGTCTCAAGGTTTTGAGTGAGCGCATGAAAGTGAGTGAAGCAGTGCGCTCATTCTCCCTAACCTAACTCAAACTGGTAAAAAGTAAGTTTAGTGTTTAGGAGTCATTCAGGAGTTGCAAACTGTGCAAATAACTCTGCCCCTGTTAGGTCATTAGTTTCATTGGCGAAACAGTAATATTTAGGCTTTTCATCAATGAATACCTGATGATCTAAAACAAGACCTTCACAGTTCTCGAATAGTCCAACAGGCATGAAATACTGGTTATTTTGTTTCAATTTATAAAATAGATGGCTCCCACATTGCTTACAGAATCCACGTTCTGCCCACTGTGACGATTGATAAACCCCAATATTTTCTTCACCAGAGAAGCTAACATCACTTTTACAATCAACAGCTAACAGAGGCCCTCCGCCCCAATTGCGGCAGATACTACAATGACACGCTCCCACATTTTTACTCATGCTAGTTGTGGAAAGGCTTACTGCTCGACACAGGCAACTACCTTTTGCAATGCTCAGGTTAGACATATTGTTTCCTCCGATTCCATGCAGGCGCTCAAATTCTCACATTTTCCCTATTTAATACTGGAAATGCCAACAATACATAGTCTACACCCGGATTTCTCACCACACCTCGAATGGAGGAGTAATGAGTAGTGAGTAAGGAGTAATGAGTAAAATTCTTAACTTATTACTTATTACTTATATGCAAAGCAGCTTGTGAGAAATGCGGGTACAGGCTTACCAACTAAGAAAGCCGTTTCAGTGTTCTATTTTGATGCTTGGTAATCTAACCGCCATAAACGTCCATTTTGTTCAAAAGTAATGGCGATTACCTAAAAATATTGATTTAGCCTACGCCAAGTGATTGTCTAGCCATCTGTTTATATTCATCTAAACCTGACTTCAGTGCAAATTCTGCGATGGCTATGGGATAAGAAGCAGCCAGTTCAATCACTTGTTCTGCCATCTTCGACCAAATACGCCCACCCGATGAGGCGTATGCTGATATCAGCTTATTCAAAGCGTCTTCACCAAAAGTGCGGTAATGGGCGACAAAATCACGGGCTGGGTCAGTGACGGCTGCCTCAGTCCAGTCAATGAAGCCAGTTACCTGTACTTGGGCATCAATCAAAATATGCCCAGCGTGTAAATCACCATGAGTTAACACTGTTTCTTTTGTCCAAACCTCATCCTTTTGGAGCCAAGATTGCCAACGGTTCCACAACTCTTCACCAACACCAAACTCATTCTTCACTGCATCCATCTTCTGTTTCATCGCCGCACGTACTTCTTCAGAGGTTTCAATGGGAAGACCAATTGCGCGTGCTTCCTCAATGCTAACTTGATGAAGAGAGGCAATCCCCTTAGCTAGCGATTTATGAAACTGGTCGGGTGGATTTGCTGGATCAATTTCCCACACATAAGCTTTTGCTTCAGAGTCAATTGTGCCTGTTGGCACACCGCTTAATGCCCGGTAAGCAATGAGTTCATCTGTGCAAATAGTCCATTGTGGCACTTCCACATTCAGAAGAGGAGCAATCAGTTCCAGCGTGCGTTTTTCCTTACCCACTGACGGTAGAACGTCCTCCCGCCGAGGAAGACGCAAAATCCAGCGTTCTCCATCAGTGTCCCTTGCTAACACAACTTGAAAATCAAGACCCGATTCATTAAATTGCAGCGAGTCATCTTGGATAGTCAAATTATGCTTGTGGGCTAGTTCAAGCACTTCCTGCTTTGATTTTGTCTTTTTAATCATGTCTCCTTACCACTACGCATCAAGAATGCTGACTACTGCTGCACAACATTGGGAATCAACTTAACCGGAACATAATCTTAGCAAGCTTCCCAAACCCTTGAGTAAAGGCATATTCAATCTCTGCGGGATCACAAATCTCTGTTAGTTTGGATTTCAGCCCAGGAAGTTCTCTAACCTCAATACAGATATTTACATATACATCCTTAGTTTCCACATGGAATAGTCCAGCATTTATGTTTAAAAAATCACCTGTTAGCATTGAACAGTAAGTTAAAGATTGTTTCCATTGTGATTTGTACTTCATTTTAAAATAATTATCGCCTAAATTCTTTTTGAACTTAGATGACTTTTCCTGTGGTTTTGGTTCCCAGAATATACTATTCTCTAACTGCCCAAGGGCTTCTATTGTCGTTACATTAGTCGCCACATTGCTACTGCCTTGTTGTTTAAGCTTTCTCTGTTCAACAAAAGACATAGCCAGGATGCGGTTCTTATGTCGCTCAAAAGCTTCCTTGTACAGTTCCCATGCTTTTTTGGTAATTGCTGATTGGGATGGCTCAACTATTTTAACGATTTCGCGCCAATCTCCAAGAGTAAATTTAGTAATATTTTCAATAAAAGCGATGAAAATGGCGCTATAAATTTTAGTGGGACTCGCACCCCGTAAACCTTGCCTTCTGATGGTATCAGTAACTAAGTCTAATCTGTAAGTAGAAACAGAAAGGTCAATTTCTGCAAGCTCAAGGCTAAAACCCTGCCTAAGTCGAATTCTGCTAAAACTTGGCTTTGCAGAATTTTCTTTAGTAATAAAATCAATCGTTTCACCACAGCTTGGACAAATAGCTTGGTGATGTTGAATCACCACTCCATCCTCGTCAACTTCGGCTTCAATTTTAGCTAATTCATCAGTTAGCGGTTTAAAAATATGGGTGCAATGCTCACATTGAATTAAGCCTTTGTTTTGTATTTCTGATATAGTTTTAGGCAATAAACTCCATTTGCGGGCTTCATCAGGAAGTCCATGTTTTTTCCAATTATCGGTAATATCAATAATTACCGCAGTTGGTTTTAAAGTGTAAGTTCTTAGAACCCGCCCCAGCATTTGCAGCCAAAGAGTAGAGCTCTCAGTCGGACGGACACAGTAAACGCACTCAATATTAGGGCAATCAAAGCCCTCAGTTAAGATTTCGTAATTAGTAATTACTTGGGTTGTCCCATTGCGAAAACGCTGCAATATTTCTAATCTCTCTTGTGGGGGAGTCTTCCCATCCAAATGTTCGGCACTAATATAATTACGAGAAAATTCCGCAGCCAGGGCACGAGAATGTTCTAAGCTACAGGCGAAAATAACTGTACGAAGATTTCGTGCATATTTAAAGTAATTCTCAAGGATTTCACTAACGCCAATTTGGCTAGTGACAGCAACCGCTAGCTCTTTGGCTCTAAAATCCCCACGAGATTTTGCAACTCCTATAGTAGAGATAGTTTGATTCGTTGCAAATAATCGAAAGTTACTTAAATACCCAGACTGAATTAAATAAGCCGTGTCAATGCCAACAATCAAATCATCAAATAAATCAACAAAACCTTGACCGTCAATTCTCTGAGGAGTGGCAGTTACACCTAATATCTGGGCGCTTTTATAATGTTCAATTAGTCGCCGATAAGATAAAGCAGTTGCATGATGCGCCTCATCTAATATCAAAAGTCCAATGTTCATTGGCAACTCTAATACCTCTCGTCTGCTCAACGTTTGAACGCTAGCAACTTGGATTCTCCGTTCGGGATTAGCCAGAACACCTGCTTTGATAATCCCAACTGGTTCACCGATAATTGCTGAGAGTTTTTCGGCAGCTTGAGATATCAACTCAATCCGATGGGCAATGACTAAAACTTGCTTTCCTTGGTCAAAGAATTTATGAGAAATATGTGCAAAACACACCGTTTTCCCGGCGGCTGTCGGGAGTTGTGCAAGCACCCGCCTATTACCTTTCTCCCAAGAATTCCAAATATCTTTTATCCACTGATGTTGATAATCTCTAAGTTCGTAGGTAACAGGCATTTAATCTACCTCAACAAGAATTTTTCTCCCGTGGGAATATTGCTCATTATGCCACAAGTTCTTCAAGTTAAAATATTGATAATCCCAATTCTCAAAGTAGTAAAGATGTTTTGGGTTGAGTTGATGCGATTTTACTTTATAAAGAGCAAATTAGATAGACGAAAAATATAGATTTACCAAATTCTTGGTTTATTGGCGATAATATTGGTGATGTAGAAGCTGAACAGAGTGCAGGGTACAAATCGATTTTGATAGCTCAAGGTAATCAGTCTCAGCTCCAAATGTCTCGTTTAGGAATTGCTGACTATATTTTGGTTAACCTTTCAATAGCAGCACAGGTGATAATAACTGCCTCTTAATCATGCTTAGTCGTGGAAAAACTCTCGAACCAACCGCGATGCCAAAAAAAGAAGAGCAATCCAGCTGCGATCGCTACCATAGCTGCTAAACAAGCTGGATAACCGCAATACCATTCCAGTTCTGTCCGGCGATTCTTGCCAGAGCTAAAAAATTCATTTGAGCTTCTGATAGTCTTCAAAAAAGCGATTCAAATCACCTAAAAGTTGACAAAACAAACTTTTGTTTTCATAAGTGCCAGTAGCATTCTCCCAAGAATCGCAAATTCTTGGGCTAGTAATCGGCAAAATCAAAACAAATAGAGCCGCAATTAAAGGCACAATTAATATAAGGTTTCGGACATCAGTAATTAAATCACCAACTTCGCTCAGAATAGGTAGCTCGTATTGGTGACGATGGGTAATTAGTGTATCCTTGCTTTTCTGAGGCTGAGTTTTTTGCTCCTTTTCTAAATTGAGATTGGGCTGAATATCTATCTCAAGAACGTTCTTTCTGACTACTTCAATTGCCGTCAATAAATCATCTATAGGTTGTCCATTTCTAGCACGAGTGACAAGTATTGCTTCTAGAATTATTAATCTTGACTTGGAAGTTAATAGTATAGGCATCTGTTGATTAGCTTCATTGATGAAATCCTGTTGTTCTTTGAGAAGCTTGCTAGTTTGCATATTATGTAGCCACTGTTTTTGAACTAGTAGTTCGCGTTCTGATAGTCTAAAGTTTTGAGAGAGACTGCTTAGTGGTGCAGAAAACTCTCCGGAGTCTCAAGTTGAGAACACAGTGACACGGGAGAACTCAATTTGTTGCTCT
>NZ_JBIQNW010000124.1:0-8946 GCF_047228265.1 Nostoc sp. UIC 10607
GATACTGCTGGCGAAATATTGCTTAACAAATAAGTTGATGCCATCAAGAGTTATTTAGGATCTAAAAAGCGATCGCAAGAGGTATCGTTCGATGTCACTGAATCCACAACCGGGCTATGCTGTACCAGCAGAAACTGCTAAAGTTGCCAAAGCTATTTTTCCGAAGGGTAATCTCTGCATCACGATGGCAGATCGCCTTGACTCCTTTGTGAGTGACCAAGATTTTAGTGCATTGTTTTCTAACCAGGGACAACCTGGAGTATCACCGGTACGATTAGCTCTAGTCACAATCTTGCAGTACATTGAAGGACTCACAGATCGTCAAGCTGCTGATGCTGTCCGAAGCCGAAGGGAATTGGAAGTACCTTCTGTGTTTAGAGCTAACAGATAAAGGGTTTGATCACACTGTTTTGAGCGAATTTCGCACTCGCTTGATCGCTCAACAAGCTGAAAGTCTAGTGTTTGATCAACTCCTTAGCTGGTGTCAGCAACAAGGCTGGCTGCAAGCAAGAGGTCGCCAACGGACAGACTCCACCCATGTTATCGCAACTATTCGGGCAGTGACACGACTGGAGTGTGCTGGAGAAACGCTACGGGCTGCATTGAATGCGCTGGCCGTTGTTGCGCCTGCTTGGTTGCAAGCTCAAAGCCAGCCTGAATGGATAGAACGCTATAGCGAGCGCATGGAAGACTATCATCTACCGACTTCAAAAGCAGCGCGAGAGGAACAAGCTCATGTGTATGGCGAAGATGGAAAACAACTGCTTGATGCCATCTTTGATGGTCATACTCCAGAATGGTTACGACAGGTTCCAGCAGTCGAAACACTACGACGAGTATGGGTACAGCAATACTATGTATGTAATAACGAGATTTATTGGCGAACCGAGCAAGGAATACCGCCAGCTACATTAATGATTAGTTCACCCTATGATTTAGATGCTCATTATTCAAAAAAGAATACAACATCATGGGTAGGATACAAGGTTCATTTGAGTGAGACTTGCGAACCAAATTCCTTACATCTGATTACAAATGTTGAAACGACAGCGGCACCCATCGCCGATGGTGATGTGACTGAAGCAATCCATACTTCACTTGCTAAGAAGGATTTGCTTCCCAGTAAGCATATCGTTGATACGGGATATCTAGATGCCGAATTGTTGGTAACTGCTCAACAACAGCATCAAGTTCAATTGCTGGGGCCGACCCGCGCAGACCTACGCTGGCAATCCAGAGCAGGTAAAGGATTTGCAGCGAGCGATTTCAAAGTCGATTGGCTTCAACAGGTTGCCATTTGCCCCGAAGGTAAGACGAGTACATCTTGGACACCTGCAATCGATGGTCGAGACAATGAGGTGATTAAAATTAAGTTTGCACGAGCTGACTGCGCCACTTGTCCTAGCCTGCATCTGTGTACTCGCACCAAAGAAAAGCGACGGCTAGTTACGCTTCGGAAAGAAGCACAGTACAAAGCATTGCAAGCTGCACGAAAACAAGCAATGACTGACGAGTATAAAGCAGACTATGCTCGTCGGGCCGGAATTGAAGCTACTCTCTCTGAAAGCATTCGCGCTCATGGACTCCGCCGTGCTCGATACATTGGATTAGCGAAAACTCATCTGCAACATTTAATGACAGCAACAGCAATTAACTTCAAGCGCATATTTCACTGGCTGTCCGGTATTCCACAAGCGACCAAGCGAACTTCGCAATTTGCAAAACTTATGGCTCAGTCGGTAGGTTAAGCAATATTTCGCCAGCAGTATCAAAAGCTGACAAGAACCTTAATGTGGTTTCAAAATCGCCTTGTTTGCGGTTTGAAGCGTTTATGTTTGCAGTTCGCTACAGCTAAAAGTAGTGGATCTGGTCTGCCAAATCCTAATTTTTAGATAAAAGTTAGTTTTTTTTCTGAAGCATAGTCTGAGTAATATTTTCAGCCGACGCATGGCGGCAAAATGCGCTTTGGCTACTTTTACCCCAAGAACCCATAATGTGAGCCAGAAATTACCTTGTTTGCGAACCAGAGCATTTATAATTGCGAGCCGCAACAGATACAAGGGGTAATCACTTGACTATATTTCCAAGCTCTCCAAGTACTGATATAATTCTTCCTTCAATTGATTGGGACTAATATCAACCACTGTATCTGGTTCAAAAACTAAATTGGCTACATCAATTGGCTTTATATCATACGGTTTTGAGCCAGCAGAAAAAAACTTCAGTGGCTTTTTAAGCTGCATAGTGTACTTGATTTCAGCAAGCACACCATCTGCAATAGGACCAAAAACCCAGATTTCGTCAGCAACACGTATAATGTTATTATTTGCTCGACGAACTAGGTCTCTATCAACAAGTTCATAAAGAAAGTATCCCCAAACGTTAAACGGATTTAAAGGAACAGCCCCTTGGTTAAGCACATAGCTACATATCAGCATTCGACAATAAAATAGGTGCTTTGACTGAGCTGTGTAAACAATGTTTTTTGGTTCAAGCAGATCCATAGAGGGTGCCTATAAAAGAATCATTAAGCAGTAAGTATTGAAGCATAAAACTCTAGTTAGTAAGCATATACTAAATTGTCCCTCGTTGTAGTCCCTCTATCTTTGGGTAATACAGGAGAAAACAAAAAAGCGCTCAAGCTAGATAAGGCAACCTTTTGCAGCCTTAATTCCTTTTTTGCAAGAATCTTTGATTAATGTATTTTAATTTCTCAGTAGCTTTGTTTATAGTATCTAAATAATCAGATAATCTGCTCATTTGAGATGAGCTAATCTTTAGGTGTATGCGTATGGCACGCTCTAAATCATTAAGCATACTTCTCTGATAAGATGAGTGGTTTATGGTGTTCAAATAGTAATTTCTAATAGCATTAGCAATAAAAAATCTAACTTCATCAATAAAATTCTGAAAATCGGGAGTTTCTTTAATTATTACTATTTCCTCAGGGTTAAACCTTCTTATAAGCGGCAAACAACCAAGGCTGTGATACACTTGTCGCCATAATCTCAAATGATGAAATGGAAATGTATTGCAAAGATAGCTAAAGTGTTCAATTCCTACACTTAAACTAGTAGCTATAGTCCCACTATATTCTAAAATATATGCATTAACATAGTTTTCTGTTATCTTCATATTAAAAAAACTTCTCGTTTCTGTAGATGCTTGTTTTTCTTCATAGGTATTGGAAAACAATAGCCTAGTTACTGCGGTTTTTTTTCGTTCTCTAAGAGATTCAATTATATAGGGATTCAACGCATCAATTTCTTTTTTATTAATTCTAATTTCCAGCCGTTTTACTGAATCGTATGCTCGGTTATTTTCTAGGTCAGAAACTATTTCATTTTCGACAAATATGCCAGTATCAGTTTCTTTATGTAGATAACAAGGTCCACTCTCAACCACCCTTTTCCATGTGTCATCAAAATAAAAAGAGTACTGCTGTTTTACATGAAAGTATTGCTCTTGCTTTGAGGCAATAAATTCATACAGACTGTGTTCTTTTAAAGCTATCTGAATATGTCCTGTTTTAAATAATGGCAACAAGTCTTGAAATATATTTCGAGCAAACTTATTTTCAAATATTAATGACGTTGAAAAATAGGCAGGCTCATAAATAGAAAAAAGAATTAAGCGAACATCTTCCTTAATCAAAGATTCTGGGAGCAAGTCATATACTCCAAAACTAGTTAGTAATTCTCGATCAAGAAAATGTAAATAAACTGGTCGAGAAATATGTTCTAAAAATAGTTCCTTAGAAATTGAGTACTGATGTATGATATTTGCAAGTGTTCTATCTTCATTAAAAGACTTCGTTATTTTTTCTACTCTATGAATTTGATTTACAAATTCAATATTATTTGCATTTAAATTTATGGAACTCTCTGATAGAGAAACTTCCGTTTGCGATTCTGTTGAAGAGTTTTGAGATTTTGTCGGTTTTCTATTTTCCCATTCTTGGTTCAATCTTTCTATATTGATAAATACTCTCTTGGACCAAAGTGTTAATGTAAAATAAAGTACTTCATATCCCTTAGTCTTGAACCGCTGATCAGTTAAAATTCCGATATCTTTAAGACGATATAGTGATTCTCTAACTTGGCGGGCAGTAAGTTGATCTTCTTTTACATCTTTAGCTGTTAAATATTCAAGGAATCGTCGCGTGGTTATGATACTTAACTTAGGTCGTTCTAGGTATTCATCTTGCCACTTAAATTCTAATTTGCTTTCATCATATGTATCCAGTTCACCATTAACGTAAAGTAGTATATCCTCCAACAGACGTTTGGCTTGCTCCTTTACCTGAGAACCGAAAGTCGCTCGTGGCATAAATTAAGTTTAGAATATTGCTTTAACGTACTTTCCCAAAAACTTTGTAAGGTTTCAATGGCTACTTTAGCTCTGGTGTCTGCTTCACTATACTTGCCCCAACTTGCTCTACTACCCACTGCACCTTGTCACTTAAGCTCATTCCAGTTGGTACTTCTACCCGTTTTAAACCAACAGCATCATATGCCTCTTTGATTGCTAGGTCTATTTCTCTTTGGAATACCTGTTCTTGCATGATGAAACCTCGGAAAGGATCTTTAGTCCTTTGAAGGTCGTACATATCTGATAAGTAGAAAACAGCGTCGTAGATATGGGAATAAGTTTGGCAAAGGGACTTCATAGCGTTTAGCATACTGCTTTCAAATGAGTTTGGATCTGCGGTCAAGAGTAGACGAGCATATCCAAGTACACTCACTAAACTCCTATCACAGATTATGAGTTCATGGTTACGTGCTGTAATTAGCTCTTCCGTAAGTTGGGCAGCAAAGAGGTGAAGTTCAGTGAATATGTCAAATTTCCCTTTTTTGTGTATTAATATTTCTTCAAGGAATGGACTTTGACGTGCAGGTTCGACAAAGCTTGCTGTATGTATGTGGTGGCTTTTGTAATATGCAGTAAGAGCCAGTGCCAGTGTACTTTTACCAGTACAATGAGTGCCTTCGATTGCTATCACTCTACAGTTTCTGATTGCCATATTTAATTAGATTAGATGTAGATGTTGTTAAATTTTTTCTGCTATGTAGCTTTGATTTTTCCCATGAGACAGTATGGGATTAGGAGGCTCAGTTTGCTTACTAATAGAGTTCAGCTAGGCGTTAAGCACTATTGAGTATAGAAAAAGCCATAGACCAAGACCTGACACTAACCTCAGACAATACAGCACTGATTGACCATATGACACGGAAACAACAGAATCTCATTTGTATTGAACTTGCCAAAGTACCACGACGCTGGCAGAAGAATTAAAGGCTACATATCATAGCATTAGACTTGTCCAAAAATTACAAAAGCAGTCAGTATCTAGCGGAGAGGATGCTTGCATTCTAGCCAGAGTCAAAGTAATAATCCAAGTTGCAAACAGTTTATAACTAGAATTAAATAGGTAAAACGATAGTTTCGATGCATAATCAGACTAAACCACAAACTGTAAAAATTACCTGTTAATAATCTAATAAATAATATTTAGCTTAAGTTAGCTGGCTAGGGTGTGCGTTCTTCTCGATTAATTCAAATTTATTGCTATAACGCTCATATAATTCTGAGGTGGGAACTTTTGTTTGCAAGTTTCATTATTGAGATAGCCACGTTGCTCATTTTATTACTCCTTTTATATACTCAATTATTGTTTCAATACTATTTACATAGTTTGAAGCAACATTTAATATTCTTAAACTATCGGATATATTTAAACAATCAGCCAAAAGATAGATTACAAAAAATTTTAGATGATTAGACAACAATCATTTGTGACAGGTTTAGATGATGTGCCTTTTGTCAATGAAGGGCATGGTTAGAGAAGTTAACAAGTTTTTCCGACTCTAGCATGGGAATACTCGTGGGGGCGACTGTACTAACGGGCACTCTTCCTAGCTTAATATTTTTTCTCGTTTGTCGCTAACATACCGCAGTAGTCAGCACTTTTTCACAAAAACTTTAACAAGATTAGGAAGCCTATATTTGCTAAAAAATAGAGGGAATAAATTTTGTAAGCACGATTAATACAACTATCATGGGGGAAATATAGCAAAAATAAAGGTGAAGGCTAGGTCATGTTTCTTGACGCAGTTTCTCCCGCAGTCGCTCAACTACAGCTTCCCCGTCAATTCCCTAGCCTCTATCCAACGCAAAGGCAGCTACTTCTACTTGAGAACGGGTTTCTTCAACCCAATTTGTGTTTGAATAAATTGCTCATCTTCGGGCCATACTTGGATGTTCGTGATTTTCGCTACTTTATGGATTCGCCCTTGTACCCTTTGTTATGACATTTTAAATACCCCGTCTACCTCAATAGCCAACCGGAGCTTACTCAACATTTGTTAGCCCCTCCAATTGTGCAACTAGTTTTTCTATCTGTTTGCGCTTCTTCGGATCTGACCAAATACGCGACTTTCTTAGTTTAGTAGTCGCAGCAGTAAAGCGCTCTTTGTAATTGTTAGACTCGGTGTTTGGGGTAGAGGCTGCGGCTTTCTTCTCACTAATGCGCTGTCTGATTTCGCTTAAAGACCAGTTGTTAGCAATAGCTTGTTCTAAAAAGGCAACGCGCTCATCTAATTTCTGAATTTGGGCGATGGCTTTGGCTTTGGTGTACTCAAGTGAGCCTTCCCTTAGCGCATCAAGGATATCTTCTGGGAGGTTGAGCAAGGGTAGACGGTTCTTAACGAAAGATTCCCAGGTCATTAACCCTAAGCCTTCAAACACAGATTCAACGATTTTGAGGTCTTGGTTTACAGCAGGCTCATGATTAAGGACTGAATCATCCGTTTCGGTTTCGCCCATAACGTTATGGGTAGATAATTCAATATCACCTTCATCGTCGCTGATAGCGTTATTGGTAGAATCATTTTCAACTTCGCCCATAACGTTATGGGTAACTGTAGATGCTTTGTTCTGTAGGCGTTGTAGACGATACAGTAATGGGGGTATCTCCTCAACGCTTCGACCTAGTTTGAGAGACAGCAGTTGCAGGATACCTTCAGTTTCTTCAACTGGGTTGAGGTCTTCTCGAAGTAAGTTTTCTATCAAAGCCAACTGAAACGCTTGGTCATCAGATAGCTCACGCACAACCACAGGTGCTGCTTCAAGTTTGGCTTCAATTCCTGACCTGTAGCGTCGTTCTCCTGCTACTACTTCGTATTTCCCAGAGCCTAGTGGACGCACCAACAGAGGTTGCAGGATGCCATGCTGCTTTATCGACTCGGTTAACTGCTTTAATGCTTCCGGGTCAAAATAACGGCGCGGTTGATTCGGCGGCAGAACAATCTGGTCTAAGGGCATGGATTGAGCAGAACCAGCATTATTAACGCCTGTAGTGTCCCAAGGTACATCAATTTTGCTTTTGAGAGGTTGGCTTGCTTTAGTGCGTCTCATTTTAATGATTCTAAACTAACGGCTATTTTTTTTAAGATTTGGACAGATGGGTGCTTTGGTTCGTAAACTGCAAGGGGCATTCGTTCTTCTGAAGCATCAACAAAAGCAGTGGAGCGAGGAATGGGGGCAAAGACAGTTCCGGCGCTGGCTAGTTGTTCGGTGATGGCTGCTAAAGTACGAGTGTCCTGGGAGTTACGGGCATCGTATTTGGTGGGTACAAATCCGGCAATTTGCAATTTGCGGTTTGGTTTATTGCGTACTGTAGCGACCGTTTTTAGTAATTCGCCTGTTCCCTCAAAGGCTTTGAAATGGGTTTCCAGAGGCACGAGAACATGAGTGGCAGCTACAAGCGAGATGTAACTTAGTAGCCCTAAGCTGGGAGGGCAATCTATTAATATAAAATCGTAATCGGATTCAATTGGTTCGATAGCTTCTTTTAGACGGAAATCGCGCATAGAAGCACTAACCAATTGCATTTCTGCCGTACTAAGAGAGATGTTGGCAGGGGCTAAATCCATACCATGAATCCCCTCATGTATTGGCAGAGGTTGTTCGTCCACAATGGCATTGTTGACAGTTTGCTCTATGTCTCTTGGAACCAAGCCCATAAAAATGGTTAAACTGGCTTGGGGATCTATGTCGATGAGCAGAACACGATGACCCAATTGCGCTATTTGGTAGCCCAGGTTTTGGGTAAGGGTGGTTTTGGCAACACCTCCCGCCTGATTAAAAACTGCGATGATTCGGCTCATAAGTGAGTTGGATTAAGAGCACCGTTACAACATAAGATAACTGTTGATGCGTCAATCGGTACTGTTTATTTAGGTATGGGGTAAATCTCACCACCAATATACAACTCATACCAAGTTTTATCTCTAATTCCAGTGATTGCTAATTTCTGCGATCGCTTGTGTAATTACGGCATGGTCATTAAAACTAAGCCGAAAGCTTCAATCCAATGCAGTCTTGGGCTACACTACTACATCTAATGCTAAAATCGCATCTTCTGTCTCGTAATCTAAAAGATCACTTGTGTGGGATGCCTCCGGTGGATTTAATCTCTCCCAATCAATAGTTCGTCTGAATGCCTCGTCCTGGTCAATTGGTTCAGCATAATTTAACTCTTCACGAATGCGAGTAGAGTCTAATAGCCAATCCTGCTCAAAATTGAACGGTAATTGCGACAACTCTGGTATGTGAGATTTAGGTACAATAATAATCTCTCCGCTCCAAGCGATAATCCGCCCAATTGTTTTAGCTAACTCTGCTTCGGATAGCCCTTCTAGTTCAGCAACATTGTAAATTTGACCTTTAGCACGGTGATCTGTAACCGCCAGAGCAATGGCAGCCGCTACGTTTTCAACATAGCCGTAACTACCACGCCAGTGAGCATAACCTTCTTCTAAGACAATAGCA
Source organism: Nostoc sp. UIC 10607 (assembly GCF_047228265.1). Taxonomy (NCBI): domain Bacteria; kingdom Bacillati; phylum Cyanobacteriota; class Cyanophyceae; order Nostocales; family Nostocaceae; genus Nostoc; species Nostoc sp. UIC 10607. The sequence continues at coordinate 8,833 of NZ_JBIQNW010000124.1, forward strand.
GGACGATGATCATCCATTCGCTTTAAGTAAGGATAAAAGGGGAGCAATGCGGTTTTGTCAGATCCGGTAAAAAACAAGCGATGCCTTCGGCGGGCGCAGCCATCGCAAAAATCA